>CAJBLF010000065.1 GCA_903953935.1 uncultured bacterium | reverse complement strand
TTTGTTTGTCATTTTTGTCATAAAGTAAATTATAGTAGTTATTAACCACTATCATCATATGACAAAGCATTATTTCTTAAGGGATTTTTATTTACTTTAAATCATCGATAAGCAGAGGTACGCTTTTTCTCAAATCATTGTCTAGCAAATCATTCCACAAATTCTGATTGATTCAACCTTAATTTTTGGTCGCCAACAAAACCTGAATATGCTCTATGTAATTCCTGATATGAGATAACTTTATCTCATTTTTCTATTCCGAAATGTCTTATGAAGTCTCAAACTGTATCATTCTTCTGTAAATATGAGTCTAGCTCTTGTTTTAGCTCGTATGGAATATCAAATTCTCACCTAGCTTGTAACCTTTTTAAGCCTTGAAATGCTCGAATAAATATACCAATCTCTTCTGCTTTTAGTGTTTCATTCAAAACTCTATCTTCTCTACCCAAGAAGCTTTCTCTAAATGGCAAAATAACTAGTCTACCTTCTATGGTTTTGTCACGATGTTTGAGGGAAGGTAGATTATTAAAAGCAAGCACTAACCTAACAAATGGATCAAAACTAAAAAAATCTTTAAATAGTTTTTTTCATTTTACAGATTCTCAGCTAACTAATTTTCTCAAAATTCATTTATCTAATCTAAGAGAATCTGAACAATCTGAATCATATGCTACAAGCTTCCCAAACATATAGTTCATATCTTCTGGTTTAAGTTCATCTATATTGATAGGACAACAATTACTGTCTCCAACAAGGTTTTTTATCACTTTAATCATAGTTCATTTACCTGATCTACCATCACCATAGAAAGCAAAAAATTTTTCAAAACGAGTTTGAGAAATTAACAAATATCCAAACATTTCTTGAATGAACTTTTTAATAGATTCTTTATCTTTGAAAGACGGAAATGTCTCTTCAAGATATTGAAATCGTCTAACCGGCTCATGTTGTTGATAATTAAAAAAATCAGAATAATTATATGGTAGCTTAAAAAATTTATAGTCTAATTTTTCTATCTCTCTTGCTTGTCATGTTTTTATATCAACAATACAATCATTTAGACATAACTCATATTCATTAAATTCTATCAATTTTTTTGCTAGTTCTGATGACTCGAAATTATTCTGAATAGACTTATAGACATTATCAGCATCAGTAGGTTTGGGTATAATATTCAAGAATCACTTTATTTCTTCTAATATAATCTGTTTCACTCTAAACATATTTATTTTTTCTCGTATTCTTCTATTTGTATCGTACTGAAATATCACTCCTTCTGTAGAAGAGAAATGTTGTGTATCTGTTAGATATACCGCGAAAGAGTCTACTACAACCTTATTATTGTTGATGTACCTATCTATTTTATAATCTTCTCTATATTCTGGTGGTATATCATTATAATAATTTTCTATAGCTCGTTTGGCAATCTTTCGTTTAGGTACTCAATAATACTGTATTCGTTGTATTCGTGTTGGTCCTCATTTTTTATGACTTCATATATATCAATTCTTATCAATCCAAGCTCAAATAGTTTTACCATTAACTACTATTTGTTTTGTTCCATCTGTATTAGAAGCAAAATCTATTATTTCATTATTTATAATAGGATCGCCACTAAGCTTGTTTAATATTTTTTCATTATTCCAAGTAGATAATAAACCCAACAATCAATGTTCATCAGGTTTATATTTATTTGCAGACTGTTTAACTTCCACTACTGCATCAGCTACTGTAAAAGCGTCTAACATTTCATTCTCGGTATACTTGATATTAGCATCAATAGAAATCAGCTTTACAAGAAACGGATCATCTAGATCTTTCATATGCATGAATCAAGGCAAACGAAGCAGTCAACCATAATCAAGACAGACTGCAGGATCTCATTTAAAAAATTGCATAATACCCTTCCCAATTTTTTTGAAATTTTCTACAGTACCATCACTAGCAAACCAATATAGATGAAGAGAATTCTTACTCTCTATAATACCAGATGGCTTTATTGGAGATTGTTCAACCAACATATATTGTTCTTCCTTACTCATATTATCAATATCGCATACCCAAGAGCCTATTTTAGTGACTGATTTTTGATCTCTCTTTCACTTCTCCATAGGATTCACAGAAAAGAACACTCACTCTCAATTTGAATTTAAAGTGTTTAATCTATCATAATTTAATTCTGAAAAAGTACGGATGACTTTATCGCCTTTACCATCTTTAAAGGTCTGAATAGTGCAGTTCTCGAATTCCGGATAGTGAGCGATAAATTCTTGTAAATCTTTTTCCATTGATGGATAGTATGAAATAAAATCAAGATGCTGATATTGTATAAATTGCCAAAATCAGTTATCAGGATTTTAGATTTAAAAGCAAGAGAAAATACGCAGAAACAATAGATGGGAACTATGTTTTCTCTACATTTCCCGGACTTATTTTTACTAAAGAAAAAGCTCCAAAAATGGAGCTACGAAAAATTCCCGGACTTTTCTTTAAAAAAAATAGCAAATTATAACAAAATTTCTTTTATTTTGATCCATATAAAATTTCTTCTATTTTGGTTTTATATTTTGTAGAGAAATTTTCTTTTTCAAAGAAGAAATTAAATGTCTTTTCTGTTGTTCGCTTTGCTGCAAGCATGACAAACAAAAAAGAATTTTGATAAGTAGTTGTATTTATTGTATTGTTGCTTTTATTGAAATATATATTTTTAGCTTCCTCTATACGTTGTTTCAATACTCCTTCGCCATGAATTGTTGATTTAATCGAATATAACACATTAGATGTATCAAAAATACTTAGTGATTCATTAATAAAACCTATTATTCCTTCTTGGATAGTCACAGCACTTGGAGAAAGGTATGTTCAACTTTTATATTTTATCAGTTGTTTCATATAATGTATTATATCCTTATCAATATCTATTATTTCCGAGTTTTTTAGTATCTTTACAAATTCACTAAAGTCATCATCTGTTCAGCTTACTATTCTTTCAGTGACTGGAGGCTGTTTGAGCAACCTAGCAAATTCAGACGCCAAATCTTCATCATTTACTTCTCATTGCCTAGATAGAATTTGTGCTATTTTCAAAGAGACATCTTCAGATTTACCTAAAAAATACCATATTTTAGCTACTTGTGTTCATTTTATATGTTTCAAAATACTAGAAGTTTCTGTAATTACCATAAGAATAGAAAAGGTAATCAATACCTCAGGGTTTTTATATCACTTCCCAGCAATATCTGAAGTTTCTCGCTTATTCTCCTTCACTACAATCCTCAAAATATTAACAAAAAGCGCTATAAATATAGCAAGATCTGATTGTATTCCCTTTATTTTTTCTTCAGATGTTTCTGGCATTGATTAGTAATATAAATTAAAGTACATTGCATAATATACAAAAAAAATCATAGAATATGGTTGTATTATTTATAACAAAAAATTAAATAACAGAAAAAATTATTCAAAATTTGGCTTACATATTTTAATTGATTCAAATTCTTTTTTAATTATATCATCAATAAATAGGTCAAATTTTGTAAAATCCACCACATCTATCAAAAAATATTTATGTTCTGGGATATTGTTATAACCTATATAATTATAATTTATTTCTAGCTGAAAAAATGGGTTTTGTTGTTTAATAGATTCATTTTCTCATATATTTATTCCATACATATTATCAAAATTATTACACATTATTAATGGTAATTTAATGGTTATATTAGGACTTTGAACATTAACATTATTGGTAATATCGTCATTTGGAAAATTTAATGTTTTGTCTTTATAATATATAAATCAATTTAATATTTGATTTATTCATTTAAAAAAATCCTCATTTTCTGTATCTTTATCTTTTGATGATGCATATAATTTTGCCACTTTTTTATCATCTGTTATATAATGTGATTTATCATGATGAATATTATTTCTTCCTATTTGATTCATATTAGTAATTAATGATATTGCGCTCTCATAATCTATATCATCAAACCAAAATAAAGTCAAATTTTTGTTATATTTACATTCAATAAACAATTGTAATCTAATAATATAACTTCATCAAAAAACATCAAATGAGAAGTCTTTTTCTACTATAATATCCATCTCACGAGCTTTATTAGTATGATTATCATTATAATAAGGACATATCAAAGCTTTTCGTCATTTATTTCTTAAATCTGACACAACCTTAGCATGAAAACTATTTCATGAATTCTTTATTATTTCTTCTATTTTATTATCTATTTTTTCCATATTAAATATATTATTCATTCAATAAAAGATAATAATTTATTATTTAAAGTTTGTTTTTTCTTTTTTTACCTCAATTCAATCAATAGACAATGCCAAACTATCTTTAATATTCCAAATTACTGTGATCATATGGCGTTTATCTTTAGCTAAGTTTGAAACATCGTACTCCAAATCCACTCTTCATTTTCATAAAACAACATACATTACCTTGAATAAGTTATCTGCATCTTTTAGCATAAATATTGAGCCTCCAGGAGGATTTAAATTAAAAATTTCAGTTATCTGATTATCATCAAACGAAATAGCATTTTCTTTAATCCAAAAATTTATGGTTCATACGTCAATACTCAAATTAGTCATCTATATTGTTTTTAGGAGATAAATTAAATGTTATATTCGTCATAGTATCACTTAAATAATTATCTCAATTTTTATTGAGCGCCACCTTTCATTTATTGTTTTTTAAAATACTTTCATCGATTATCTTATTAGAAAAAAATTTATATGCTGGTTTGATTAAAAATAATCAAACGACACCAACCAGCAAACTTCATATTCATGCTATTCGTGAAATTATCTCTAGTGACTTCATTTTATAAAGTTACAAATTAAATATCTACTATTCCCCAGCTCTCATTAACATCAACATAACATATCCTCTAAATTCCTGTAGACTTGGATCATCATTTTTTATTATTCAATTTTCTTTTAATGTTTTTAGATGATTTAGATAATAAGGATTTCAGCCATTGTATTTATCTCCATACAATATTCTCGATAAGACAGTTCAAAATTCTGCCCTAGTAACTATTCAATCAGGATTAAAACTTGTCATGCCTATTCACATAATACCAAGCTGACAAGATAATTTTATGTAAGCTCTCATTTCATCAGACTGTGATGCAATATCATCAAATACACAAGTGCGTCAAGTGTTTACTACTCCACTCATAACTTTAATAGCATAATTTACCATCATCTTAGCCATATGAGCTCTAATTAGATTTCATTCTAAGTTTGCGTCCTCTATAGTTTTCTGTGTTGTGATTCAGATTTTGTAAGCAAAAGTATAGGCACTTGAAATTTCTTGTTCTGGAGTTAATATTGATTTAGAATCGTTACCAGTATACAAAGAAATATAATCACAAGATTTTGATACCGTTGGACTACCACCAGTACAACCATTTGGTAAAGATGAACTTACCGTTCTAGTTTGTGTATTATTAGATTGACAAGAGTTCCAATTTGAATATGTGAAAGATGTACAGATTTGATTTTGTGGTAATATTGGTGCAACATAATTACAAGATTGTGTTAATGTTGGACTACCACCAGTACAACCATTT
>CAJBLF010000064.1 GCA_903953935.1 uncultured bacterium | reverse complement strand
TAAAATATAATTATTATTAAAAAAACAGTAACAGAGCTCTATCTAGAACAATACAGATAATAACAAACAAATAAGGTATATAAGTAGATCAAATAATTATATAGTGATTAATTCCAAGGAGCAAGCAAAATAAGATTTCATATATATGTTCCGATAGCTTGATTTTCTGGAACATATACAGCTAACTGGACATTGCTAGCGGATATAGTACAGATATCTCAGATATGAGATGTTTTGGTAAGAATAACTCAGGGTATACCTCAAATGGAAGTAAATGTAGTAGTGTTTTGTCCTGTTACGCATGATCCAGATGTTACCATATTTGCATCAACCTTAAGGGATACATTGTTTTTTGAGATAGTTTGTAATCAATTACTCAAATCTCCACTAGCAAATAATGTCATTGACCAAGCATCCATTCCCTCAAAATCAGTACAAGAAAATATGGTTGGAGTGAAAGTACCAGTAAGAGAAAAAGCAACATAGGAACCAGTATGTTGACCAAGATATAACGATGTACCATAGACACAAGAACTTGTTCCTGTATATATACGCAAAGAAATTGCGCCAGATGCAGCATTGGTACGATCATTTAATAATAATAAGCAGACAATGAGTGCTATACTAAGTACCCATAACTGCAATAGCTTTTTCATGGAGAGTAATAGATACGATATAAAATATAATAGAGTAGATGGTAGTCTAAAATGTATACAGGATAATTGTAATCAAAGACAAAGATAAAACAAAATATCAAGAGAAAAAATAGGAATAGAGATTGACATTAGCAAAAAAATAAGAAATTCTAATAAATCATGAATCAGAAAAAAAATCAAGCATATCTCATCTTGATTTTCGTGGTAGTATCACTACTACTAGAGTAGTAATCACATTAGTTTGATAGATCATATAGTCTAGGACTGAACAAAACGGGGGTTTTGTGTTCTAGACTAGTTTTTTTAGTAAATTATAAACTAGGAACATTAATAGTCAAAGTACCAGAATATTGACCGATAGCTTGTGAACCAGTAAGGTCTACAGCAAGTTTAACATGATTAGTTGCCAATCTACCAGCATCACCTACAGCAGTAATTTTTGCTATAACAACTTGAGTGTTATTTAATGTTTCACCATTATTTACACCAGAAAATGATGTAATGTATCCAGAAACATTTTCAACATTATCACTCCAAATATGTACTCTAGTAGAAGGGATGGTATGAGCAGCCTGTAAAGTTGTTATATTTGCTACATCACTAGATGCAACAGTAAGAGACCAAAAAGATACTCCAGCTGAATCTGTACAAGACCATTGATCTGCACCAATCACTCAAGTAGTCGTAAGAAAGTTTCCAGTAACTTGATGTCCAATATAGTCGAAAGCATAATCTCACAAATTTAAATTTGTACCATAGATACAAGAACCAGATGTACCAGTAATTCTTAATTTAAGGTCACCAGTATCTGCTGCGTTAGTATTTAACATAAATACAACAGCCACGAGAGCTAAACTAAGAGCTCCGATTTTTAATAAATTTTTCATTCGTTTATTACAAAAGAATATAAAATTTCCGATTTCTTATGTAAGATATCAGAAAAGTCCTAGACTATATGATATATCAGTGATTTTGGGTATGTTAATGAGCTAAGCCTTCTTGTTTTATAGCTCAATGATACTCAAAAATATTTTTTTGTCAAATTTTGAGCTATTTTTTTATAGAATATTTTGTGTTTATCAAAAAAAAACATATAAGAGAATGTCAATTATATATACAAAGGAAAATAGAAATTCACGATACACACACAACAAAAATAAGAAAAAACCACACGAATCAAATTAAAAACGCTTGTATGCGGGTAAGAAATATTTATTAATCTCACTATGAGTTTAATAAACTATTTTTAATTTCTTAAAACAAAAGTATGTATAAAAAATTATCATTATGACTATTTGTATTGTGAACAATGTTCTGTGTCCCATTAGTAAAAGCTGATATACAGGACGTTAGTTTTAGCTTCTGTGATGATACGGGTAGCAAGGACTACCTTGCATGAAAGAAAAATTTCATTGTAACACCAGGTCAAGAATCAGAAATTTGTATACAATTTTCTACTAGTTCAGAAACACCAAGAAAGATATTATATGGATTTACCAATTGAATAATGGATCCAATAGGTATACCGATATGTGATTCAGATAAATGAGATAACAACGCCTTTAGTAAATATATTATAAATACAGAAGAAAGAAGCTTTATTATACAAAAAGACCAACCTAAAACCATAAGAGAAAAAATAATGGTACCTATAGGTATGAGTGGGGTAAAATACGGTTGTTTGGCGTATAGTCTCTCCACATTTGAATGAACGTGACTTGGATGAATGTTCAACCTAGTAGTAAATAAAGTATTTCCTATAAGTTTATTTATAGGTAAAGGTGGTGATATTAAGAACAATGTAATACTGCTCAAAAATAGCTGAGGTGCATATACAACCAACAATCAAGTAAAAGCAACCATGGATCAAAACAACAATTTAAAAATTGATTTCTTAGTAAAGAATCAAGGGAACATAAGTGAAAACATTACAATTACAGGAAGTATACACAACATTTTAGGATTTGAGAAATCCTTTTCAGCAACAATAAACAATATTGGCCCAGGAAGTGAACAACATGCAGCTGCAGATATAGGAATAATACCTTTTTATAAAGGCCCATTTACTGTAAGTTATACAGTAAATTTTACACCAAAATTTGATTTTGATGCATCAAATTTGAGCGACGATATCAAAAATTGAGGAATACTCATTTGATCAGCTCAGATATATCTATTTTCATGGATTAGTTTAATAATCATTCTCGCTATATTGGCTATCATAATAAAATTCTTCCGACCTAGAAAGACAAAAATAGTAACAGCATAACATCAATTATTATAATATTTTATATACAAGACTTATCATGAAATTATATAAAAGAATAATTATTGCTGTGTTTGTAATAGGTATGCTTTTTACAACAACTCATGCAACTGAACAATTAAGCTGAAGTAGGCTCACAGCGGAACCAGAGATAGATAAAAAGGCAATGGAAGATATAAATCTTGTATCACTTCGCTTTTGTAATGACGGTACGAATCCAGAAAATCTTAAAGCACAATTACACCTAACCTGAAGACCAGGTCAGGTAAAAAACATATGTGTAATGTTTTTCAATAATCATGATACGGGTATGAATTTTCATGTATGATTTACTGAATCAAAAAAAGACGAAAATAATTTACTTTTATGTGATAATAATGATACTAACAATGCTTTTATTTCTCAAATCAGAGAAAATACAACAGATATAAATGTGTTTGTAAAACCACATATGCAGAGACAAACAACATTTAATATTGGCATACCAAGATCAAATACATGAAACATATACTGATGTTTAACTTACAAGTTAGATAGTTCTTATTCACATGCAACATGAGCGGTTTTTGGTATGCTGATACGCAAGACAGCACCTATATATATAACCGTGACATGAGATGTTTACAATTTCTGACGACGAGATGATATAAAACTTGGATTAACAACAAACAAAAATGGCGTACTCAAAGTTATTGCTGGCATACTTGTAATATGGATTATAGTAAGTATAGTTCAGACTACCAAAAAGAAAGAAAAAAAAGAAAAGAAACACCATAAAAAATAAATCATCAGAATCACATAACTAAACCTCGTTCCGACGAGGTTTTTTTTATCTCGAAAAAAGAAAGAAAAAAACAACAATAATATTGAAACTTCAGAACAAAATCATACATTATACATGATATTTATTCACTATTATATTCTATGACACGAACGACCATACTTATACGATATTTTCTGATCATCAACGTCATCACTTTTATAATCCGATGAATAGATAAATACAAGGCTACCGCACAAAAACGAAGAATTTCAGAAAAGAATCTTCTTCGATTCACGTGACTTGGAGGATGGATAGGCGCAGTGCTTGGTATGCAGGCCTTTCGTCACAAGACCATAAAAGGAAAATTCCTCACCAAGTTTCGATTGATTGCAGCTATATGGATTATTGTTTCTGTAGTACTTTTGTTCTCTTTATAAATCATGACACAAGATATACATATTATACAACAGAATATTCTTTCTCGGTATGATAAGCACGGAAGAAAACTTCCACGAAGAATGACAAAAGATCCATATGCTATTCATATCTCTGAAGTAATGCTACAACAAACCCAAGTGGATAGAGTAATTCCTTACTTTCATAGATGGATAAAAGATTTTCCTGATTATCAAACACTAGCCAAAGCATCGAAAACAGATTTGCTAAGTCATCGATCAGGACTTGGATTCAATAGCAGAGCGCTTAGACTTCAAACATGCGCACAAACCATTGTTGAAAAATGGAAAAATAAAGAATGGAAAGATGGATCTTTACCAAAAGATAGAGAAATATTACAAAAATTACCATGAATAGGTCCCTATACCTCAGCCGCAATTATGGCATTTGCATGGAATATTTCAGTTCCTGTTATCGATACCAACATCAGAAGAGTACTTATTTTTTTATTCAAACTACCAGAAACCATCACTGCTAAAGCGCTTGAGGTATTTGCAGAAACGGTAATTTCACCATGAAAATCTCGTGACTGGCACAATGCGCTCATGGACCAATGAGCATTGCTTCTTACCGCTCGCAAGACAAAGATAAAGCCACTTTCCAAACAATCAAAATTCGAATGATCTGACAGACAAGTTCGTGGACGAACAATGAAACAACTCGTAAAACATTGAATATTAACCATAAAAACTATCGAAGAGGAATTTCCCCACAAAGAAGTAAAAAAAATAGTGAGGGAATTGCAGGAAGAAGGTTTGATTCAGATAAAAAAATGAATAGTATGTATTGCTGAATAAATTATTGAATTTTATCACGAAAATTGTACAATTGACGTTGTCGAAAAATTGCCAAAAATAGACAAAGATTGACTAAAAGTTGCTTGTGTTGTTGCCAATATGCAAACGAATAAATTATCATTTATTTTTTTGTATTGATGACAATGAGTAAAAGGTTTGAAGAACTAGATGTTCGGAATATGGCAAGATGATTAAATAAAAAATTAGGTGTGATTTTTTATGATAAGTTATTTAGAAACTATTCTTTTCAAGACCAGATTATGAGAGCTTGTCAGTCAGTAAGTAATAATATCGCAGAATGACGTGAAAGATGAAGTGATAAAGATTTTGTGAGATTCCTTTATTATGCAAAATGATCTATAGGAGAAGTAAGAAATATGTTATATTCGGCATTAGATTTTTGATACATTACTGACAATCAGTTCAATGAATTTTATCAAGAATGTATATGACTATCAGTAAAAATCAATAATTTCATACAAGTATTAAAATAAACCATATTTCGTCCATTGTTTGTCGCGCGAAGCGCATTCGTCCATTTTAATCCTATTATAAAATTATGCTCTATTTCATTCCAACTCCTATTGGCAATAAAGACGATATAACCGTACGTGCAATGAAGCTATTTCAGTCACTTGAATTTTTCGTTTGTGAAGATACAAGAACCACAATGAAGCTCATGAAAATGTATGATATTCCTTACAAAGACAAGACATTTTTTTCACTGACAAGTTTTACATCCAACAACCAATTGGCTCGTTATGTAGATATTCTCAAGGCAAGTGATATTGGTCTTGTCTCTGAGGCAGGGACACCAGGTCTTTCTGATCCAGGAAAATCCATGATACAACTTTGTAACGAGTACGCTATTCCCTATACTGTTTTGCCAGGCGCAAATGCACTTGTGCCAGCAGTAGTTGCGGCAGGATTTGATACATCAGAATTTATTTATCTCTGATTTCTTCCAACCAAAAAAGGAAGACAAACCAAGATCAAAGAAATTTTAGCATCAAAAATACCTGTATTTGTGTATGAGTCCGTTCATAGAATGGAAAAATTATTAAAAGAACTTTCTCAGGCTGGATTCACAGGGAATATTTCTATCGCGAGAGAAGTGAGTAAAATGTTCGAACAACATTTCACCGGAACGGTAAAGGAGGCCTTGGAAATGATTACTACAAAAAAACTCCCCATCAAAGGAGAGTTTGTAGTGGGCATAAAAAATTAATTAATTTATAGTAAATCATAATAATTTATATGCTTCTTCTGCTTTGTCTGCAGCAGAAACTCTTCATGTTCCGATAATATCATCTAAAGCTTTTCATAATCATTTCATAAATACATCTTGTGAAGTTGCTGGTATCTCCTTAGGAAGCAACCATTGGCTTTTTTCAGGTTTTTTAAATTCATTAACCAAAGGATTACCCATATATGTCGGAAGTTTTTCTAGTTTTGCAAATATCTTGTTTCATTTTTTTTCTAAGATAAGCGTACATTCATGGTCTGATGATGTATAAGGAAATTTTACTTTGTTTTTTCAGATTTTTTCTACAGGATGTAGGGTATCTTGAGGATACATAGCATCTTCCTGGACTTCATCCTTAGTAGTAGGAATCTTTTGTTTCAATTGTGATAGATCTTCATCTATCTGTTCTTCGAAACTTAAAGATGAATCAATGGTTTCTATTGCCATTTTTATTTGTTAGAAAAATAAACATACAGATATTATACACAAAATAAGTTTTTTGTCAAAAAGTTAAACAATACAAAAGATAGTCTAGAACATTATTTTTTGACTTTTATATATACAATATCTCATTCCTTTATGTGTCCTGTTGGGCGTCAGTTACGTTTTACTATATTGAGATTTCATGTGTTTTTATAGAGATTTCAATGTTGTTTATCTCGTTCATCAAAAGCATTACTAATATCTAATGGAGAATCTCATGCTTTGACTTTATAACGATAAAGAATAAATCATTCGGAATTATGTTGTTTAGTATCCACAAATTCTGATTGTATCATAGTATTGTTGATTTCTTCTCATTTGTCTTTATTTTGTTCTTTCTTTTTCTCATCTTCCTTATGAGTACTATTAGGGGTATATTTACCAAGAGCTACATATTTTTCTAGTTCAAAATTTTGTACTGATTCTTCAAAATAGGCTAAATATTCTTCATATCAGACCATTTCTCAATCAATGCTAAACTTTATAGTATTCAGTTTTTTCTTTATTGATTGATTGTCCTTTTGGCAATTTTTAATATCCGTATAAATATTCTTTGAAAAATTATTAGGAAATCCCTCTCAGGTAATATCATTTATTATAGATCGATATTTGATTACATGATATCAATAAGATGCATATCATCTTCATGAATAACGACTAAATGCACGAATCCAATCATCAGTTCCTGATCCTGCATTTTTTTTACAATTTAGCAAGAATCTTGCTGCACAATCTACAGCCATCACAGGATGAAATCTATCATCATATTCTATAAGTTTAGATAAATTCTTATTACAGGTATTTAAGGTATCATTAATACATTTAGCATGTTTATCATCTATCATTTGATTTGTATATCTAGGAAGTGTCGTAAGTCAGAAATCATGGGCATTAACAGCCTGTATATGTATCAATCATAATCCACCATCTCAATATGTATGATGTATTTTTCTTTTCTTATCATACCAAGGTAGGTTTGGCATAGTAGGGTCTCACATTCATTCTTGGGCCATCATAGCCATCAAGATTCCGCGAGGAATATTATATCTATCTTCTACAGCATCAGTAACCGGTTTTCGTCTTAGACATCTTGAAACTCTTGAAAGCATACTAAATTTGCTTCATGTTGAGTCTATAAAATCAACATCTTTATCCTTCACTATTCTTTTATATCACAAATGTATAGGCTTATCTTTCAAAGAATTAACCTTTGTTTCTTTATTGTTTTCGCCACCTTCTTTTTCATCATCATCAGAAAGATTCCATAATAATGTTCATACCGATCATACAACGACGGCTCATATTCATCAGACAATCAGATTTTTTAAAAATTTTCTTCTTGAAGGATCATGTTCTGTGGGTTTTTTCATGAGACCTATTGAAAAAATAAAGCAATTTGTTATAATTAT
>CAJBLF010000063.1 GCA_903953935.1 uncultured bacterium | reverse complement strand
GTCTTCTGTAAACTTAATAGTGTTTATTCCTGATGATACCAAAAGATTTCTGTCTGAATTCCGTATTGATTGGATATCTGTACTTGTTCAACTTCCTTCAATGTATGAATTTCAGATTAATGTCTCTATATAAAGATTGTTTTGTCCCGTATTTACTAGGGTATAGCTAGATATGTCTCACGATTTTCGTTTGCTCGATGGATTGAGTCATGTATAAATACCTATTGTAAATATACCTCCGAATACACATAAAAACAAAATTAATCCAAAAATTTTTCCAAATATTCCCTTGTAACTTCGAATGATTATCGTGCTTATAATAATGAACAATGGAAATATTTGATTTAACTTGAAACTATTTACTGAAAGCGTTATCAATCATGTAGACTCTCCGAGCATAAGAAATCCTATCGCCAGTAATGCTATGATTGTTAATGTTCTAAAAAAACCATGCATCCTTTGTTTTTTATAGACAACCTTTTCTATAATCTGGACTATTGGTTGTTGATTTATCTGTGGTGGAATAAATTCTGGCATTGCTTGTGGCGGTGGCGTGTAGATGGGTACCTGTTCTTTTACTTCGGGAACTTTTTCTGCTGTTTTTTCAGGGTCCAAACTTTTTCCCAAAGCCTTTTCCACAAAGTTTGTCGCTTCTATCATACTTCATTAATTTAGAATTTAAAATTCATAATTTAGAAATTTATTTCGTCTGCTTTTATTCTTTTCTGTTCCATACTATCCCTATCTCTTATGGTCACTGTTCAGTCTTCTATACTTTGATGATCAACTGTTATGCAATATGGTGTTCCTATTTCATCTTGTCTTCTATATCTTTTTCCAATCGCTCATCAATCATCATATTCGCACTTATATTCTTTGCTTAATTTTTTGAATATGTTCTCTGCCATTTCAACTTGTTGGGTGTCTTTTTTTACTAAAGGGAAGATTGCAAATTTTATTGGGGCTAATTGTTTTGGAAATCTTACTACTACACGAGATTCTCAATTTTCCAATGTTTCTTCATCGTAAAATTCTAACATACTCACCATTACTTGTCTTCCCAATCCAAACGATGCTTCAATGCACCAAGGGATATATCTTTTTCCTGTGAAAGGATCGGAATATTGCATATCTTTTCCGCTTACTTCTTGATGTTGGGTAAGATCAAAATTTGTCCTATTGTGTATTCATTGAATTTCTCAAAATCATCGTGGATACAGATATTCTACATCGGTAGCCGCAGCTGCGTAATGTGCTAGTTTTTCATGATCCTTAAATCTTAAATGATCTTTTTGTATACCTATGATTTCTGTTCGATATTGCATACAATCATTTTTTCGAGTAATATATGTTTCCATTGCTTTTTTTTCATCGTTTTCTACGAAATATTCTATTTCCATTTGTTCAAATTCTCTTGTCCTATAGAGAAATTGTCCTGGGGTAATTTCATTTCTAAATGCTTTTCCTATCTGTGCTAATCCAAATGGAATTCTTGCTCTTGTGGTATCTAATATTGCTTTGAAATCAGTAAATAATGATTGGCAAGTCTCTGGTCTCATATATACTTTTGAACTATCATTTGCTACAGGGCCTAGGTGAGTATCTAACATAAGGTTAAAATTTCTACATTCTGTCCATTCAGCTGTTTTCTTGCTTTCAGGATTATTTGGGATGTTCTTGACGATAAAATCTCTCATACCTTCGTTTCCTCGTGATTCTGGAGATAGGTTTTTTACTCATAATTTTTTGGCTAATTCTTCGTCGTTTAATCAATCTCTGTTTTTTTCAAAGTAATCTTCAATAATTTTATCTGCGCGAAATCTTTGTCCTGTTTTTTTGTCGTCAATCAGTGCGTCGGCAAAAGAAGCTAAATGTCAGCTAGCTTTCCATGTTGTTGGATGAGCTATTATTGCAGTATCCATTAAAATAATATCATCTCTTTCTTGTGTGAAATGTCTTATCCAAAGGTCTGCAATATTTTTTTTAAGTAGAGATCAATACGGACCAAAATCCCAAGCATTGGCCAATCATCCATAAATTTCGGAATTTGGATAAACAAATCATCTTCTTTTTGCTCGTGAAACAATAGTCTCTAAATTAAATCACATAAAATAATTGTTAAAATGATAAAATTGCTTTGTATGATAACCGTGTATATTGCTATAAATCGGTTTATATATAGAAAATTTCCTTGTGTTTTCAATTCGTAATTTGTAATTCGTACCTGGGTAATTATGTAATTGTTTTTTGTTGTCTTATAAAGTCTTTCGAAATTTGCATTATTTAGATTTGTGAGTATAATTTATGGTAGGAAGATGGTCTTATTTATAACTATAATGCGATGCGCTACTAGCATACTTGCTATATTCTGCTATCTTGCTCTATGCGTTCCGTGATAAAAGTGCTACACAAAAACAAAAATAAAACGCCTATTTTATTCCTTTTGTAGCCACAAGCTTTTATCTACCACGTATGGTATTGATTAGTTCGTATAGTATTGTCAAAAACTAGTTTATACGTTTGCGTATATTTGGTCTGTATCGTGTTTGTTGCAAATCTACCTATGGTGGATCGTCAAAAATTCTCTACTTCGTTACTCTAATAACGAGGATCTGATTTTGCTTGCAGCGTTTTATTTCTGAGTGCCTTCTTCCTTTCTTAATAACAAAAAGTATCCATAAATTTGACAAAT
>CAJBLF010000062.1 GCA_903953935.1 uncultured bacterium | reverse complement strand
TTTTCTGTTTTTTAGGATTTTTTATTTACTGTAATTTGGTGCTTCTTTTGTGATGATTACATCATGTGGATGGCTTTCTTTCATTCCAGCATGGGTAACTTGCATAAATTTTGCATGTTCTCTTAGGTGCCAAATAGTCTCAGCACCACAATATCCCATACCTGCACGAATACCTCCAATGAGCTGATGAATTACTTCTTTGAGTGTTCCTTTGTAGGGTACCATTCCAGAAATTCCTTCGGGTACCAGTTTGTTTACATCAAATTCATCTTCCTGAAAGTATCGATCTTTGGATCCTTTTTGCATAGCTTCCAATGATCCCATTCCTCGGTAAGATTTGAATTTTCTGCCATCATGGATGATTGTTTCGCCGGGCGATTCTTCTGTGCCCGCAAATAATGAACCAGCCATGATAGTGTCCGCGCCTGCAGCCAATGCCTTTACAATATCACCGGAATATTTTATTCCTCCGTCAGCAATCAATGGAATGTCGTAAGCTTTTGCTACTTCATAGACGTCCATGATAGCTGAGAGTTGGGGAACACCGATACCCGCAATGATTCTTGTGGTACAGATAGATCCTGGTCCGATACCTACCTTAATTGCATCTACGCCAGCCTCAATCAATGCTTTTGCTGCTTCTCCTGTAGCAATATTTCCTGCAACGATATCAATATGGGGATGCTCATGTTTGAGTTCTTTTACCATAGTGATAACATTTACGGAATGTCCGTGTGCAGTATCTACAACAAGTGCATCTACGCCAGCCTCAATCAATGCTTTTGCACGATTTTTAGCATCATTACCAGTACCTATGGCCGCAGCGACCCTGAGGTGTCCTTTGCTGTCCAAATTTGCATTGGGAGCTTCTTTGCGGTTTTCAAGATCTTTCGATGTGATTATTCCCACAAGTTTTTGTTCTTTGTCTACCAGCATAATCAGTTTGGTCTGCTGTTGGATGAACAATTCTTTGGTCTTTTCCACATCGATGTTGTCTCCTTTTGCAATGTCATCCAAAGGTACACATACAGGATTTTTGGTCATAATTTCTGTCAACCGAATGTCCTGGTTTTCGCGAAATCGTACGTTGCTTGTAGTGATGATGCCGACCACTTTATTTTCTCTTGTTATTACCGGAATTCCACTGATGTTGTGTTCTGTCCGTAAAGCATTAACTGTTTTTAACGTGTCGTCATCATACGCTGTGATAGGATTGGTTATAATCGTGCTTTGTGCACGTTTCACTTTAGTTACTTCGGCGGCTTGTGCTTCGATGCTCATGTTTTTGTGAATGACACCGATGCCTCCTTGTATAGCTAAAGCAATAGCCATTGTTGATTCGGTTACCGTATCCATCGCAGCTGAAACAATGGGAATGTTGAGCTTGATGTTTCTGGTAAACCTACTCATTACTTGTACATCTTTAGGTAACATTTCTGAATACCTCGGAACTAACAAAACATCATCGAATGTAAGTCCCAATTCGATTTTTTCTTTTTGCATTGTGTTTATATTTAGGTTTGTGATTATTTTATTTGGTGGTTAATCATAGTTTTTTGTCTGTAATATGTCAAATAGTTTTTTGGTGTAAAATATTATTGTAAAATCGAGTCAAAATGATAGTATGAGGTCTGTTCTTCTTTATTTTTCTTATGAAATATTTCTATGAAATTTAATAATCCACGTTATGAAACAGAGGAACTTGCATATGAAGATGTGTTTCTATTTCAAAATTATTTCGATGGGAAATCTAGACTGGATGCTGATGTTAGTCCTATAAAAAATTTAGGAATTACTATCCCTATTGTCACTTCTAATATGAATGCAGTCAGTGGTAAAAGAATGGCAGAAACGATGGCGCGTTATGGATGACTTTCGGTTTTGCCTCAAGATATGGATATAGAGACTTTGACTAGTATTATTACTCACATAAAAAATGCTGATATTCATTATGATACGCCAATTACCGTAAAAGCACATAATACTATTAGGGATGCTTTGTGAATTATTCATAAAAGAGCACATAATTGTGTCATACTTGTCGATGATTATGGTAAAGCTATCTCCATTTTTAAACCTCAAGATTTAGAAAATTTGGATCAATTTACTTTGCTTGGTAATATTTCTAGATCAGCTTTAATAACAGGAAAAATCTGAATATCTGATGAGGACGCATTTAATTTGATGGATGAAAAGGGTATTTCTTCTTTGCCTATTGTTGACGATCAATGAATATTGAAATGAATACTTACCAAAAAAAATACGATTAGAAATAGTTTGTATAAGCCATCACTTGATTATCAGGGGAAACTTGATGTAGCTGTTGCAGTGGGTGTAAATGGTTGTGAAGAAAAAGTAAAAATCTTATATGGTTTAGGTATTAGGCTTTTTGTTTTGGATACGGCTCATGGATATCAACAATCTATGATAGAAAACATCAAGAACATTAGATTATTGTATAAAGATACTATTACTCTTGTTGCTGGTAATGTGATTACTGAAGATGCTACTCGTGATCTGATATTGGCATGAGCAGATGGTGTGAAAGTAGGTATAGGTCCATGAGCTATGTGTACGACTCGTATGAAAACTTGAGTTGGAAGACCACAATTTACTGCTGTGTATAAATGTGCTCAAGAAGCTAAAAAACATGGATGATTCGTTCGAGCAGATGGAGGAATAAAAGCACCTAGAGATTTTATCCTTGCACTTGCAGCATGAGCAAGCCATGTTATGTGGGGAACTCGATGGGCTGGTACATTTGAATCAGTTGGTGATGTGAAATATGATGAACAGTGAGATATGTATAAAGAAAATTATGGTATGGCTTCCAAAAAAGCAGTAGGAAATAGAAGTCAAAATTTGAGTAAATTTCAGCAAGCACAAAAACAAATGTTTCGTGAATGAATATCTACCTCAAAAATATATATCAAACCAGGAATGGAATCTGTATGAGATATTGTCGATGAATGTATGACCGGACTTCGTAGTAGTATGACCTATCTTGGTGCAAAAAATCTAGAAGAATTTTCCGAAAAGGCGATTGTATGAGTCCAGACGAGTGCTGGATTTATAGAAGGAACTCCGCATGGAAAAATTAGGAAATAAAAAAAAGCCCGTAATACACGAGCTTCACTATATTCTTAGATATTATCACATGACATGTCTACAAATTTGATCATGTCTTCTATTCTTTCTGCAATTTTATCCATAACTGGTTTGTATGTTTCCTTATCGAGTTTTTCATTATCGATACATACTCTCATCGAAGGAACAACTTGAATAATTATTGGTAAACTTTTTTTAATCATCCTTATACGAAGTACTATTGTAATTCCAAATGCATTTGATTGATCATCGTGTAGAATTACCTCAATTTTTTTTTCTAAGAGATCAAAGTCATTACTCTCTTTAAAGTGAAATTGCCTGTTCTCCTCTGTATACTTTTTTTGTACCTTTTCTAGTGCAATCATTACTACACTTATAGCTAAGGGAACAGTAACTGGAGTTTTAAAATGAATAGATTTTTCCATGCCTTTTATATATTTTTTTATTATATATTATTACTA
>CAJBLF010000061.1 GCA_903953935.1 uncultured bacterium | reverse complement strand
TCACTAGTGTCAGCGACTGTTGTCGGTGTGTTCTTTTTAGCCATAGGTAATGTGTGTATACTATAAAAAGTCTTCTGCTTTCATGGTAACGATATTGCCTTGTTCAATTTGAGATTCATAACGTAGCTCTCTCGAAAGTTGTTCGCTTGTACCATTTTTATCTATCTTGTATGCTGCTCGTTCAAATTGCATACCATCTACATGATCATAATCTATCTGTGATTTGATGATGATGATTCCCATACCACTTTCAGGATCTATGTATTCGTTATGTATCTCTGGCTTACGATAGGGGACATCATATTCATCGATAGGTCATCATAGATATTGTCCCGCCATCATTCATCTTAGTTGGCTCATTGGCATTCTTGCTTGATATTTGAAATGTTGATCGAGTAATTGTTTTTTTTGTGTTTCAAAGGAGCTTATAAATGTTTCCTGTTCTTGTGTTGACAACATTTGCATATTTTGTTCTTCGTTTTCTGGAAAGGTAAAAGTGGTAGTATGTTCTTGGGTATTGCTTTTGAGGACTATAGTGACGGTAAATGAATTATTGTTCTTTTCGATATCCACATGTTTGATAGCATTGAAGTTATATTCTCGATGATCTTTTTTTGCATCAAAGCCATCGCTATACGTGAAGTAACGCTTATGGATGATTCCGTTATGCCATATAAGCACATAGTTTCCATATTCCATACCCGCTCAGGTATCGATACTCACTTCTTTGAGTCCTATACCTATATTAGTATCTGGATAGGATTGGAGTGCAGTGGATTTTTTGATTAGCGGCGAAGAAAAGAATCTATTATCCATCTCATCTTGAGTGATTTTGATGTGAAGATAGGTATCCTCTCTCAGTTGACGAATTTCTTCGTTCTGTTGGTTTTTGATGATGTTCAATATATATATTGCATTATACCATTGGTGTTTTTCTCTCTCTGCTTTTGCTTGTGCCAAAAGTTTTTGATCTATTATTTGGGTGATGTCTTGGATATTCGTCTCTATAGTTGTTGTATCAACAGGATCTACGTTAAAAACATCCATCAACTCGTTGATATGTATAGGGGCCGGTCATGTTTCAGACGGTATCGTTGTACTTGGTGTCTGTGGGGGTTCTTGATTCATGGATGATAGAGGAGGTGAGGAATAAAACTTATGCGATAGCTGCATATGCTTCCTGGAGTGCTTTGACTTGTTCAAAGATTTCTAAAGCTTTTTCTTCTTCATGCTCAGTACGATGTTTCTCTCCTTGTGTTATCATAGTAGTTATATGTTGTTTGTAACGTCAGTGAATATCTTGGAAGATCTGTCTAAGTTTTGCTGTGTCATAGCTGACTTGTTCTTGTTCTTTTGCTTTTTGTACCAATTCGACTATATGTTTAGCTTGTTTTTTGGCGTCCACGAAATCTTTTTGAGCGAGATATAGATCTATATCTTTCAATTCTCAATCTATCTTGCTCGTAAATGCTTGTTGGTTAATCTCAAGAAGTTTTGCTGTTGCCTCTGGGTGTTTGGTGTCATATTTCAATACTTCTTTGTATTTGGTTTTTGCTGCATCGAAATTTTTATTAGCATAGAGCGTGTTTGCTTCTTTAAGTGCAGAAGAAATTTTCTCGGTGAGTTTGGATTTGATGATTTCGAGAAATTCTTCGACTTCAGTGTTTTTTTTATCTAGTTCCAGTACTGCATTGAACGTACCATTGGCTTGTTCATATTTTTGATCATAGATTTCTCTTTTTCATTTGGCTATCAGATTAGTAATCTTTTTGGTGCGTTGTTCTTGGACCTGATCCACGATAGCAGAAAGATGCTCGTCATTTGGATCAAGGGATATCATTTCCTGGAGTGTTGAGATAGCATCATTATAGCGTTCCTGTTTGAGTGCTTCTTCAGCGTTCTTATTGAGGGCAGCCTTCTGTTGTAGTATGCGCTCATGTTCTTCTTGTTTTTTGAGAAACGCTGTATTATACTCACCAAAGTGATCCAATTTTTCGAAGCTTTTGATAAGCTTTTTCAGACCAAGATTTTGGAGATCAAAAAACACTCTGGCCATCAAATCGATATCCAATGGGATATTTTCTTTTTCTATCGCGTGCTGATAAATTGTATCTATAGCTTTTTCAAGATCCTTCTTATAAAAAGATTCATCTTGTGTCATAATTTCTTGTCTTATATGTTCTATAGATTCCGCGATAATTCTGGTCTTTCCTGTAGAAGGAAGTTTTTCGAGATTTCTTTGTTCATAGGGATCAAGCGTCGCGAGTTCATAGGGATCGATAAAGCTTACTCCTGTTGTTTTTGTAGAAAGAGCATCACTACTTCCTGACATACATTTCGTAAGTATTTCTTCAGTGAAATCAGAATCATTTCTTTCGAGAATAGCATCTATATCTTTTTTGGTGATGAGTCATTTCTGTGCGAAGATAGTAATCAGGATTTTCCTGTCCTCTACGTTATATCAGGTGTTGGTGATGAATTTTATGATATTATCTTTGGTATAGAGTTGAATCTGTTTGTCGTCCAATCCATAGTTTTTAAACATTTTTACAAAGTTTCCGATATCTAGGATTGCCTCTTTTAGCCGATTATCTTTTTTGTTGTCAATCACGAGTTCGCTTCATTTCCCCATATAATTATCTTCGATATGTTTCAGAGCTTCTATAAGTTTGATCAACGGAGCATTATTTCCTGAGAGAAATCATAAATCGACTCACGTGATAAATCACTCTTTGTCCATCAATGATATGATAGCGATATCGTATGTTTCATTTCTATCGAAATACGTAGCTTCGATACCACCAAGAAGTCTAAGTACTGCCGGATCGATCTTGTTTCTTTCATATTTCGTTCAGAGATTTCCTGTAGCGATTACGGTAGGATTTTTGATGTCTACAATTTCTCATTGACCTTCCTGAGGACTAAATTCTTCACCCGGCTTGAGGGTAAATATGTGTTTTGTTCTCATGATAGTGTCCGTTGGTACGAGATTAATTTCATCAAAAATAGGAAGTTTCCCTTGGCTCATTGCCTTGAGTAATTTACCCATTTGTGTAGTGGTTCTCGTTCCTCATTTTCCATCTCATTCTAGACCCAACTTAGCTGAGATTTCGCCAACTGTCATACCAGAGTTACCGGAAAGAACTTCAACGAAATCAGGATTATATTGGAGAGATTTACTCAATCTATCAAATTTTTTGGATTTAGTAGGATCATTTTTTATGTCTTCCATAGTTTTTTTGATTTCATTAGGAAAATATTTCTGCGAAGATTTGATTAATTTGAGAAGTGCTTGTTTATTGATATTATCTATAGATGCGTGTTTGTCGAGTCAGAGAGTCTGTTGTATCTGAGATTCCGTTTTTCCTGTCGCTGCTGCAAGTAATGTAATATATTCCTTATTGGTAGCTATTTCTTGGAGTAAATCATGTGTTATGATAAAATTTTCAAAATATTTTTCTTGGAGGTTTTTAGATATTTTCACTGCAAGTACCGTCTTACCAGTTCCTGTATGTCAGGTAATAAGAGTGCTGTTCCCATTGAGTACTTCTCACAAAATCTCATCATAGATTTTTTGTCTGGAGGGTAACATAACGAATCCTTGGTATTCGAATTGTTTTCTATAGTTTTTTAACTGCTCCAATCTGTATACGATAGCGAGTTCTTTGGATCATTCGAGAAGCGTTGATTTTTCTCTTTCGAATTCTTCAGTCTGTCCCAGTTTAAATTTTATGATTCTCTCTTCTTTGTGATCGATGTCTTTTCTTCCCTCAAAATATGCTTTCATTCTGATTTGTTGAACGATACTTTTGCATTCTTCTATTTTTCTGTCCAGATCCATGACATAAGGTAATTGTTTATATCATTCCAAGAGATCTACGAAGTGCATTTTTCTTTCGGCGATTTCCTTGTCGATGATTTGTTGTACTTCTTTGATGCTATAATTTCTAATCATGGTTTGGATGTCATCAAAAAATGAATCCTTACGATTTAGTAGTATATCCAAATCAGAGGTCTCTTCGTATTTAAGATCATTAAGATGAGTTATTCCTCAATTTTTTTGCGCCTCTTGTACTTTTTTGGCGAGAAAGTCTTGGATATAAAATAACGATTTGATCTTTGCTCTTTCTCTGATAGAATCTATGAAATTTTGAATATCTTCTTTGGTGAGATCTTCCAAGAATTCTCCTGATGTCAGTGTCAAAGAGATTTGTTTTGTGTTTGCTGAAGTAATATCTTTGAGTCATTTTTCGAGTATCCTCATATCATCAAAAGTTTCGGCAAGGGCCTTTCTGTAGAGTGCGGGAATGATTTGTTTTCCCATAGATTGAGCAGATTTCACAGCTTTTGTCTGAAAAGAGTTGGTGTCTGGAAGAGTCTGTTTATTGATTTTTTGTTTCATACGTATTGGGGAAGCAGAATAAAAAGCAGGAAAATGAAGATAAATTATTGGTGGAGTATATTTGGATAGCGAGTGGCTATGTCTAATCAGTATGTCATAAGGACTTGTGCGAATGTTTTGTAATCATGTATAATAAGCTGTGAATTATTGTCTGTAATCTGTAGGCACTGCTCCATTTCTAAGATAAAATCTTTGGGAATTTCTGTGTGGAGATCTTGAGCGTATTGTGTTAATATATCCCATTGTTGTTTCATTTTTTGACGAAGTTGAATTTGTTCTTGTGTAGTTTTGTTATCGTTATTAATCACTCATTGGTTGCATAGTATCTCATTACAGAGCATAATCATAGCCATCGCTTTCTGTTCATTATTCAAGTTTCCGTTGAACGCATCAATCATTTGCTCATTTATTGCATAGGTGATTCCTTCGATACCATGTCCAAACACATGCTGGCTGATGATCTTTTTACATAGAGCAAGATCATTATCGTTAAGATTTCACACCTCTTGGTTGGTTCCATGGAGCTCGATAATTTCCTCGGTAGTGTCTAGAGTGAGTTCAGTTCCTCCTATAACATATACGAGATCAGTATTTCGGCCAAGATCAGATATTGTTTTTTCAATGACCTGAACGTAGTTGTCCATAGCAAATGAAGCACACACTATTTTTTCTTTGCCTGTGGGATCTTTGTATATCATGAGGACACATTGTTGATTGTCTTTGGTGTAGTCCATATAACATCAGAAAACACTTGTAGTATTGTTTTCTATCGTATGCTCCGAATAGAGTGATCATGTGCTTGTCAATCATGAGGGTGTATTTTGAGTATCTGTAGATACAGGAGTTTCATCTATAGAGAGAAATGAGTTATCTTCAGATGGGAGAGTGTCCTCTATAGGTACATCATTTTCAATATTCTTTGCTGTTTCATTATTTTTTTGATCAAGCTGTTTGAGGATGTCATTGAGTCCTTCGTATGGGCCTTTAGGTTTGTTCATGGTGTGTAATAGAAATAAAACAAGATGTATTTGGAGTATTGATTTTAGTCGTTATCTTCTTGGTGATTATTGTTGGTATGTTCATAAATCAAGGTAGGAGAAGCATATACGTCTCGAGTGAAATCCATGCCTGCATGATCATCGTTGAAAAATAGTCTAAAAGAATATTCAGGATGTCCGCTAAATACTTTTGATATTCTCACATACCCGGTTACTCAGACGTGAATCCATTCATTATTATGGTGCAAACTTCATGCCTTTGGCATATCCAATAGCATAGATAGGGCCAATAGTTTTTCATCTTCATTAGCGCCTGGCAAACATGCAAGTAGTTGATTTATTTCGTCTTTACTCTGCATGATATATGAGGTTCATTCATGACCATAACGCCAGACAGTCCTCATAGCTCCTACAGGATCAAAATAATTGATTCATCCCATTCATGAAGTATTTGCTCTGTCCGTATGATTTCCGTCATAAACCCCTTCAGTGATGGTAGGATTTGGGGTCATAAGAGAATATTTTCTTTTCATTTTGATTATCTCTATCTTACCATCATCTGTGATGCGAATATTCTTTTTGAGGAATTCTTGCTGAGTAGGAGAAAGTTTATTTCGTAATTTTGTATATCATGCATGGTTGGGATATGGACAAGAAATGGCGCCCGTCAAATTTTCAGCCGTATTTTGTGAATTAATTTGAGTTTGTGAAATATTTTCAGCCATATTGGGGGTATCCTGTTGAATGTCATCGGGAGTAATGCTGAGTTGTTTTGAGGTGTCTTGTCAGTTAAGATCTCCTATGATTTTCTTTAGTCATTCATATGGATTTTTAGGTGTATCCATGGTGAGAATAGCAAATAAAAGAGTATACAATATAATTATATATAGAAAATGATATTTGTCAAATTATGAGAGATTGTATTTTGTTCAAAAAAATGACCGGTAGGAGATATCATTTGGTCAGTAGAATAAAATAAAAAAGATTGTTTTATATTTTGCTTTTTAAGGCATAATCACTACACATGTACCACATATTTTACTCCTCTATAATCATGAAAACATCCATACTCGATGCAGGTAAACTTCAAACCTTTGCAAAAGAACATAAACTCCAACCCTTCAGAATCAAACAAATTTATCAAGAGATATTCAAAAATCAGAATATAAATTTTGCTGATATGACGACACTTTCCAAAGATCTCAGAGATGATTTAGACAAAGATTTTTCTGTAGTTACTTTACAAGCAGATAAGATAATAGAAGACAAAATATCAACAAAAATCTGATTTCAAACCCACGATGGACATATGATTGAAGCGGTTATCCTGTATCATCGACAACATGAAAAATACAACAAAAACGATCAAGAAAAATTAAATAGAATTACTCTCTGTGTATCTTCACAGGTGGGATGTCCCATGTGATGTATATTTTGTGTGACAGGAAAACTTGGCTTCAAAAGAAATCTTACCCGAGATGAAATAGTTTCACAGATTCTGTTCGCTAATCAGTACATCAAGCAAAAGTTCGGAAAGCAAGAAGACTGAACATTATTTGGTGTGAGAAATGTTGTCTTTATGGGAATGGGTGAACCATTGCTTAATTACGAAAACGTAAAAAAATCTATCGAGATTATGTTGAGACAGGAAGCTGGACTTTCACTTTCTCGCAGACATATAACGATTTCAACCGCAGGAATTATCCCAGGCATCAGACAACTTATCAAAGATGAGATACCAGTAAAATTGGCCATTTCACTTCATGCACCAAACCAAGCGTTGCGTGATAAACTCATGCCAATTGCTAAATCATATTCCTTGGAAGCCCTAAATAAGGTGCTCAGTGAATATGTGAGAGCTTCAGATAATAGAATTTTCTATGAATATATTATGATCAAAAATATGACAGATAAGCCAGAGCTTGCAAATGAATTACTGGCTATGCTCAAAGGAAAACTTGCTCATGTAAATTTGATTCCTTACAATACAAATCCCGCTATAGAACTCAAAGAGAGTGATGACGCTACTATGCAAGAATTTAAGAAAATATTGGAAAAATGAGGCATAACCGTGACTATCAGAGATAGCATGGGAAGAGAAATGAAGGGGGCATGTGGACAGTTAGGGTACGAAAAAATAACGAAAGAAGAAAATTAAAATTTACAATTTGAAATTATAAATTTATAAATATAACTACTAAAATAGGTTTTAAAATTCAAAATTATCTTATATAGTTCGTTGTCCATGCACGACACCGATTACATATCGTTGTCCACCCACTTGTTCAAATACTAGGGTCAGGCTTTTCCGATCTATGCCTTCATATTGAGCGTCAAAACCGGAAAAATAAAATTCCACCCAGGATTTTCCTTGATAGGTTTGTGCTATATTATTGATGGTGTTACCTCTTTGTACACTTTGATTGTAGAGGATTTCGGGAGCATTTGTATAGTCGGCATCATTGACGAATTTTTCAAAATATTGTCCGATTCATAGGTCGATAGGCTCACCAGAACCATCGTACGATCACCAAGTGAATGATCTAGAAAGTATAGGTGCATTAGCGACTAATTCAGTATCCAATACAACATCAGTTCAGCTATTTACATATTCATAGGGAGAAAAACGAAGTCCTTGTGGTCAGACAAATGTCGAAAGGGTCAGAAAGTCCTCATTTTTTAAGGAAAGCAGAACTGCTTGTACGGTACCCGTGAAGTCACTATGATCAAGTGTTGATACTGTAGTTCACGTGCCAGCGTTTGTTTCTATTGTTGTGTTCTTTTGACATCCCAAAAAGAGTAAGGTTGTAGATATCAAAATGATTACTAAGAATGCTTTTTTCATGATATATAATTTACAAGATAAATACTTCTATGCTTAATCTCATGCTCCACCTCAACCAGAGCTTCCACCTCAACCAGAGCTGCTTCCTGAACTAGAACTACCTCAACCAGAACTACTTCTTGAACTAGAACTACCTCCTGAACTAGAATTACCTCATCACCTCTTGGCTTTAAACAATCAGAAAGAAGCTCCACCAATAATCAAACCAATAATCAAACCAAAGGAAAAAGAATACGCCATTCTAATGAATAGTGATTTTGGGTCAATAACAAAGAATGAAATCCCTCAAAAAAACATAAATATAAATGAAGCCAACAACAAGATTCAAAGAAATTTCTGAAGAATTTTTTTCATCTTTTTAGGTAAAAATTTCGTGATGAGTGGTAAAAGAAATCCACTAGTTATTCAAAGGAGCAACATCGTAAGTCAGAAAAGGCCATCATCAGCTAGGATTTTGGACCATAAAGATACTTTATCAGGAGTATATTCTCATGCAATAACCTGTTTGCTCTTCTCATAGAAAGCATTTATCGCGCCATAAAAATCTTCAGCATTCACCAATGGACGAATGTCATTTTCTATAATCTGTGAAGCAATCAAATCTGGATATACTCATTCAAGTCCATAGCCAACAACTATTCTGATTTTTTTTTCTTCAGTAGAAATCAGTAGAAGTAAGCCATTGTTTTTGTCTTGTTGTCCAATGCCATTATCATTAAACACCTTCATTCCGATATCTATCAATTCGTTTCCCTGTCTATGAGGAAACAAAACTACAAATAATTGGTTGCTTGTTTCATCTTCATAGCTTTTGGCAATGGTATTCAGATTATGGATTTGATATGGTGTCAAGACCGTAGAAAAATCCGTCACTTGCTGCGTAAGTTTAGGAAGATACATAGGATGTATTTGATTTTGTGCAGAGACAAAACTTATACACAATGAAAGAATCACCAACAGGGAAGCAATATTTTTCATGAGTATGTATATGGAAAATAAATGCAAAAATTTTATTTTAGCTTTTAGGTATTAACCTAATTTCAACACGATACACTTCCAGTAGTTATGGGACATGTTTCTGATGTTGTCTTTTGTGAGCAACCAGAAAATATTACTGTTATACAAAGGATGAGGATTACAAAAAAAACTTTTTTCATGGATGATATCGTATGATATAAAATATAACAAAATAATAATAAGGAAAACAAAAAAAATGGAAAGACGAAATACTTCATCTTTCCATTCTTCCATCTTTTCACATTTCAATATATTACCGTACGTTTTCTAATAATGTGAGCGCTCAATTATGTGCAGGTGCTACCATACGATATTGCTCAACAAGATTTTGTGCGGTTGTTCTTTCGAGCATAATGAGTACTCGTCATCTTCTTTCCAACATCAATGGATCCTGGATTTTTTTCATGATATCGGCCTCATATAATGCTCTGAGATGCTTCTCATACCACTTGAATTTATGTTCTTCACCTGCATAGACATTATATACGTCACCGTAAATTAACCTTGAAAGGATAGTACCAAATTGTGCTCTATCTACATATTCTTCTGGATCGAATGATTGTTTTGGTGTTGTTCCATCTGGTTCTAGTCACATGAGACTAAGCTGACAAGATGTCTTGGTATAGAATTTCATTTCATCGCTCAATCTTTCGCTATCATCAAATTGGTCGCATCATTCTTTGTTAGTATCTGGATAGATGCCAACCACTTGTATCGTAAATAGGGTCATCATTTTTGCTAATTCTTTTCTTATAATATAGTCATCTAAACGAGCTGTATCGATAGGACATTTGTTGGTGATATTGAGTCCGTATCCTCGTGAGAAGGCATCTGTCATTTCTTGGTTATAAAGAGAATCGCTAACATCACAATCAGATGCTGCTCCATGAACTTCGGGAGCACAACAGGTGTTATCATAATAACTTTCCGATAGATCATCTCCTGCATCATTTGCACAAGATAAGCTGCTTGGCAATTCACAATCATCAGGAGTCAATGTTCATCCTCAACCACCACCTCAACCACCACCTCATCAACAATTAGTAATACATACAGGTGGTACATAGGTTTGTTTGAGATATATGGTGTTTCATGAAAGTGTTGCTTTTATTCAACTTGTTCCTGAAAAAACTAGTTTTGATGCATCAAAGAAACTAACATGTATTGCTGATCAACTATTAGGTTCTGTTCATTTATAGATATTCATTCATTGGTTTTGAGTGTTACAATTTACCGTACCGCTATTCCCATCAATGGTAAACGTAGGATTTATTCCTCCAGAAACGTTGAGTATAAAACCAGTGTATAGAAATGGTGGAGTCGTTCTCCATTGAATATATCAGCTATGGCAGCAGCCGAGATCAGCACATGAAGGTTTAGTATTGAAAGAATAATCGTTTATGGTATCTTGGGTTCAGGCCATATCTAGTGCATATACGCGTACGAGAATAGTTCACGATGTAGGGAAAGCAACATGACCAGAGATGGT
>CAJBLF010000060.1 GCA_903953935.1 uncultured bacterium | reverse complement strand
TCAATACCATATATTCGTTTTTTTGTGCTGATATATGCTATAGGAAGAAGGTCATGAATATATACCTTGTTAACCTTTATTGGTTAGCATCGCTCATCAATCTACCAATCCTTGTATATGAGTACTTCAACGTTATCATGATGAAACTAGTGTTGTCATGCATAATTATAGTGTCTTTATATATGAGTTTTTGTCTGGGTTTTACCCTGTATATTGCTAGTTAAAATGATCGTTGAGTCTGGTGTTTTTGTATCTTATTGTAAAGTTCTCTTTATGATAACTCTTGAATATCTTATATGTGTTCTTCGGCTTTCTTCCTTTCCTATCTTATTGCCACTACACTTCACGAAATCGTCTTTATGACGGTTTTTTTTTGATTCTTGACTTGATACATCAAAAGTCTACTATGCTAATATTCTTTATCTTCTGTACTTTCTATGAAATGTCGGACTGTATATTTTGTAAAATAGTTGCTGGAGAAATTCCAAGTATAAAAATCTGGGAGAATGATGAATTTCTCGCCTTGTTTGATGTGTTTCCTGCGTGTAAAGCACAGACGTTGGTCTTACCCAAACATCATTATGATTCAGATATATTTCTTATGAAAAATGATGTGTATGCTAAACTTATGTTTGCAACAAAGGAAGTTGTCTCCTTACTTAAACATTGATTGTGAGTCGAAAAAATTTGACTAGTTGTTGAATGATTACAAGTGCCTCATGCTCATGTAAAATTATATCCTTTTCGATGAGGAAAATCGTTTGTATGATGATTTACATGACATACACTTGCCAATATGGCTGAATTACAACAACTAGCTACTATTCTGAAATCTGAATAGTATATTAAAATATTTGATTTTTGTTGTATCTTTACTGTGTTTTTATTTCCTTCCTATATTCTCATGATTGCATTTCCAAAATTACTTTTGCTTTGGACAGCATTTTTTATGCTAGTCATGTGATTACCTATGTTGTTTGCTCCTAAAACATTTAGGTTAGTTGCTGAAAGAATGCTCAAAAACACTGATTTCGTCAGAATTCGAGCATTTATTACTCTACTTATTTGATTTCTTTTCTTGAGTGTGTATCAAACATTTACTAATGGATGGGCTATGTTTTTCTCTATTTTCGGATATGTTTCATTGATTAAATGAACAGTATTGATGCGATTTCCTCACGTGGGGTACAGTAAGTATAAATGGTTCTATTCTACTTCTACCTGATCTCTTCTTGCTTCTTTGCTTATTGTTCTTTTCTCTTTATTTACTCTTCGAGTAGCGCTCATTAAAATTTAGTTGTCTACATTGTTATTCATTGGAAAGACGGCATATGTCGTCTTTTCCTTTTTGTTGTATTTTTTGTATTGACTTTATTGTCTAAAAGTTTAATCTAGTAAGACTATTCCAACTTTTACTACTTTTTTGTCTAGTATGACGTGTCCACATATACCTGAAATGAAGATCCATGGCAAAGTTACTGTTTGACCGAAATCTCAAATTGTTATTCCCAAGGATGTGAGAACTTTGATTGGTATCAATCCTGGTGATGATTTAATAATTGTATCTAAATGAGATATGGCTATCGCGATGGTCAAATCTAATGATCTTCCGAAGTTTCTCCAATATCTTAATTCTGAACTTCAATAATATACCGATTTATATTCTTTGTCTTTTTATGATGAAAAAATTATTAATTATATCTTCTGTTTCGCTTATCTCTCTTGTTGCTACATGATGTAGTAAGCAAGTAGACGATGGTATTATCTCTACTGGAAGTGTACAATGATTTACTACTTCGTATGTTGTAGGTAATTCTCCTGTTTATCCTAAAGCACTCTATGGAACTGTCATTGCTGATAGCATAAAAACTATTCTTACCAATAGAGGGGGTGTTTTGGAATATATCAATTGTCAACCTGGTAAACAGGTATATAAAGATACTATTATTGCTAAGATACAAGCAAATCCTGACGATGTTACGTATCAAAATTGAACCATTCAATTATCTACATTGGAAGAACAACTGACTAATCTGACCACGGTTTTTTCTCTTACTGAAGATACTTTTTCTTTACAAAAGAATATTCTTCAAGATCAATATGATAACAATACACAATTACTTTCTAATTTAGATGCAACACAGGAGTATAGTGCATCGAGTATGGATGCCCAGCAAGAACTCTTACAACAACAATATTCTTCTCTCAAAACTGCTAAGTCTATTGATTTGGATAAAATGCAGGGGAGTATCGTTACTGCATATAGACAATATATGATTATGATAAAAGATGCTCTTAAAAAGGTGAATGATGTGTTTTCTAATTCCGCACTTTCTGTTTCTGATAAAAATCCTCAATTAAAACAACAAGTACTTTCTGATTATGCATCCTTGTATGATCAAACTTCTAATACCATGAATGCTGATCAATTTTCTCAATATCTTTCAGAAGTTTCAGACTTGATGACTTTGGCTGCGAGCAGCATAACCGCTACTACACCATCTAGCTCATTGCCTCAGGCGAGCAGCGCTGGTTTATCTATTGATGGACTTTATACTATATATACTACCTTGTCTACAACGCTTTTGTGAACCAAATCTGCGTTTGATAGTGTTGCTGCTTCATATGATTCTGTGAAAAATACATACAATACTCAGATACAAAGTGCTACTATTAATAGCAATAATCTTGAAGATAATACAGCCAAATCTGCTGCTTTACAACTGGAAAATCAAAAAGCTAATATGCAACTTGCACAAAAAACTCTTCAAACACAACTTTCTTCTGCTGATGATAATCAGCAAATTCAGCTTGCTAGCCTCAAGAATCAAGTACTGACGTTAAAACAAAATATTGCTGTATTGTCCAATTCACTTCAATGAGAAATCTTATATGCAGGTGTCGATGGTGTCATAAAAATGAGGGCTATTGGTGAAGATAATAAGGTTGCTCCAAATACCTTACTTTGTCAGATTATGCCTACAAATCCAGGAAATCTTAGTTTGCAAGTGTTCTCATATCAGCAATTACCACTCGGAAGTAAGGTCGGTATTGCCAATGATCAAGGTCAATTTCTTGGTACCTGAATTTTGGTGTATGAATATTCGTACAGAGATCCTGCTACCCAAAATTATATCTATGAAATTCCTGTTATTAAATTCTCACTTAAAGAAAATGAAAAGGTTCTTGTTACTTCTTCACAACTTGTTGATGATAATCAAATATGGATTCCTTTACAATATATTAGTCCAAGACTTGAAGGTAATTTGGTAAGACGTAAAGTTGGTAGTACTATTCAAGATGTATATGTAAGTTTATGAAGTATTGATGATAGTTATGTCCAGGTACTTAGTTGACTTACATTATGAGATGAAATAGTACAGTAAAATTACTTTAAGACAAAAGCATTTATTATTGTTTGTAAACTATGATTACGTTTTTGAAGAAAAATAAGGTAGCTATTCTTGTTATGACCATGTTCATATGAGTATATGGAGTAATGAGTATTTTAACGATACCCAAAGAAGCGCAACCGTCCGTAAATATTCCTTACTACTATATCAGTTTTACCTATTTGGGAGCTGATCCATCTTCCATAGAGGAGCAGGTAGTCATTCCCTTGGAACAGAGGGTTAAATCGGTGACTGCTGTCAAAAAGATTACTTCGTCTTGTTATTATAATTTCGGAACCATTATGGTGGAATTTGAAAAAACCAAAAGTGATGTCGATGCAACAAACGATTTGAAGTCTGTTATAGATCAGGTCTATCCTACACTTCCCTCTGATGTGAAATATCCTACCTTAAAAAAAATAGCTATCAATGATACACCAGTGTATTCTTTTTCTGTCGCTTGATCGTTTCCAACCCAAGTGATGTATGATAAGCTTAAGCCACTTGAAGATCAGCTTAAATCTATAGCATGAGTTTCTGATGTTGCTATTATTGGTAAGCCCATTCAAGAAGTAAAACTTACCTTTGATGCTCAAAAACTAGCTATATTAGACTTGGATTTTTCACTGATAGTAAATCAACTGAGAGGTGCTTTTGTAAAATTTCCTGCAGATAAAAAAGATGTGGCGGGTAAATTATATTCTTTTGAAATTACTAATTATGAAACCAATCTGACGTGATTGATTGATCAAATAAAAAATTATGACTTGCTCAATATTGTTGGTAAGACTATTAAACTTAGAGATGTTGCTACGGTGTATATTTGATATAAACAACAAGAAAAAAAATCTTTTGTTATTACTGATGTGAATAGTTTAGATACGCAAAATGCGCTTTCTTTTCAGATCAAAAAATCTCCTGGATATAGTCTAGATACCTTTGTAGATGAATTAAAAACCGTCATTACTGATTATTCAAAAACAGTACCTAGCTTTAAATTTGTTGAAACACTATCACAAAAAGAAAGTATCCAAAAGACATATGGCTTGTTTATTGAAAATTTTTGGGAAACAGCATTACTCGTATTTTGTATCATTCTCTTGTTTCTCTGACGAAGGTCTTCATGGTTGATTATGGTTTCCTTTCTTATTGTCTATCTAGCCAATTTTATTTATCTCAAACTTATCTGATATAGTTTCAATAATATTGTCTCTTTTGCACTTATTCTCGTGCTATGAATAATGATTGATAATTTGATTGTAATTACCCAATGAATAGTTGTTGGTCTCCAGAAATATGCTGGAAATATTCGAGAGGCTATAGGTGATTCTCTGAAAAATTATGGAAAGGCGATTTTTTTCTGAACACTTACTACTATTGTTATATTTGTCCCTCTCTATTTTGGATTGACCTGAATTATTGGTGAATACATTAGATCGATGCCAGTAACCATTATCTCTAATCTGGCAATTTCACTTGTAGTTACTATGGTTATTCTACCAGTTCTTGCCTTATATTTTTATAAACCATGACAAGAATATATTTCTCCATCTTCTTTGTCGTTTCTTGAAAGAACCGGTGTCAAATTTGGTAATCGATATAATCGCAACAATCAATCGAGATGGTGATCCAGATGAATTGTTTTCTGATTTCTTGTGTTTTTTGTTGGTGCATTATCACTTCTTCCTTTGTGAATAGTAAAATTCTCGTTTATGGGAAGTATGGATTCTAATAATGTCTGGATGAATCTCAAATATGCTCCCTGAATTAGTCTTTCAGATAATCAAGAATATACTTCTAAAATTGCTAAAGCGACACTTAGATACTTTCAGACTGTTATGTCTGGTATGGTCAAAGATATATCGATAGATTTGTGACAATGATATTCTCTTCAATGAGCATGAGGTGGATGAAACAATGTTAGTTCATTTACTATAAGATTGGTTGATACTACCTTGAGAAATAAAAAGTCTTTTCAAATAGTTGAGCAAATGCAAAAAGAACTATTGGTTGCCATCAAAGAAAAGTATGCGTTTTTGAAAGATGCATCTATATTTACTATACAGGCATGATGATGATCTGGTAAACCAATTAGCTTCAGTATTGTGGGTGATGATTATCAAAAAATAAATACGTATGTTCAAAAAATATTGCCTCAGATTAAAGCTATCCCCGGGGTGTTTAATGTCGGAATCTCTATTGAATATACCAATGGTAAAATAGTCTATGTTCTTGATGAAAACAAAGCAAAATCACTTGGTATTACCAGTGCTTCTTCTATTTCATCATTGCTTGCGCTCAAAAATGCTAGCTATGAATCTAATGGAATAAAGATAAAAGAATTCTCAGATTTTGGTAGTGATACATTATCAGTAAATGCTTTTTTATCAACTGATTTACCTATAGATCAAACAAAAATAGGTAAGGTGACATTGGATCAAATCATTAGTAAAAAACAGTTACTCCCAGAGATAAATGCTATTACTAGAGAAGATGGTAAAAGGAATATTTCTATCCAAGCAGACAAAACTAATAGCGCTGCTTTGAGTGATATTACTTTGGCTATTGATCAAATTATCAAAAACAATCCTTTACCGGATGGATTACAGAAGACAAGTTGATGAGACATAGAATCACAAACACAAAGTTCTACAGATTTGGGTAAGGCTATGGTAATTTGATTGATATTAATGATTTTGGTACTTATTGTTCAATTCAATAATATCAAATATTCTATCGTCATCGTTTCTAGTGTGTTTCTTTCTATCTGATGAACCATTGTGATTCTTACATTGACCTGATATGATCTTACTTTCCCTGCCATGATATGAATATTTTGAGTTATGTGAGTCTGAGTAAATCAAGCTTTGATACATTTGGAGGATTTTAAATATTTCTATCAAGAAAAATGAATGTCTGTCGTTGATAGTTTTCAGCAGAGTATTGCCGAAAGATTTATTCCTATATTTTTGACTAAGGTAACAACTATTATTTGACTTCTTATCCTTGCAATCAAAGATGAATTGTTCTGATCTATGGCGATAGCCTTTATCTGAGGACTTATTGTGTCGTTCTTTATTACTTTGCTCTATATCCCATCATTAATGAATTTGGTGTCTAGAGAGTACTATCATAAACACGAAGAGTTCGAATAATTTTATTTTATGTGTGTGTTGTTTGTATGCAATCTTCTATCGGTACTATAACCAATCCTCAGATATCAGTTCCTTTATCGCACTATGTATCTATCCCTTCTTTAGCATGTGCTGAAAATCTTTATGCTGTTTTGGATAAGGTCTCTTTTTTTGCTTCTCCCATAAAAAATAGTATGCAAATCGTAAATTTACAGTATACTGAATGATTTTCGTTGTATACACTTTGACGATATACTCTAGCTTATGATACTGACTTGGCTACATTATCTCATTTTGCTACTGCTAATTTGCGTTGACTCAAACCCGCATATAAACAGCATTCTCATTTTGCTTCTAAAACACACTTATTGAGAACTCCTATATCGTGACTTTGATCTACCTTGTTTAAACATGTGATAGATAGTATTAAACAACAAAATATTCCTTATCTTAAGGTATCTTCTGATGCCACTAGTGTGCCTTTTTACAACAAAATGTGCCAAAAATTTTCAGACTACTTTTCTCATGTAGATAAGAATTATACTAGATATTCGGATGGATGATGTGATTTTCATTTTACTTTCAAATACTAATTTCTTTAATGTAATCGATGCTTTGAAATATGAATAGTTTCTCATAATAATTTTCTTGATAAAAAAAATCATTTCCCTACATATAGTATGCATTACTTGCTTATGTTTTATACTAATCAATTATTCTATGCAGATTGTGAATATTGATGAGTATCGTATATATATTACTGATACATCTGATAAGGATGTTGATAGTCTTTTGTGAACATATCATAGATGTGAACAAATTCATTCTGATATCGTGTATGTACGAGAGGAGGGTGAAGGCTTTATCAAACATCAGGCCGATGCTATAGTCAGTAATCGTATGAATACAAAAATAGCTATTCGTGTAGCTGATTGTTCACCTATAGCACTTATGTGAAAGAAATATTTTGCTGTAGTGCATGCATGATGGAGATGACTGAAATCATGAATAATACTGAAGACCATACATATACTTAAAGCTAAAGGAGAGCAAGATATAAGACTTTTTGTTTGACCCAATATCAAATCTTGCTGTTATACTGTCTGACCAGAATTCACTACGTATTTTGATAAGAAATATCTCATTGCTAGATGATCAAAATTATATCTTGATATGATTGAAATTATCAAGGATGTTGCTACTGATGCCTTAATATCTTCTGAGAATATTATTATTGATCCTGCATGTACTTATTGTGGCAAACGTCATTTCAGTTATAGAAGAGGTGATAGAGATCAGACAATATTATTGGCTTTAGAAAAAATCTTTTAGATTGTAAATAATCAGTGTTGATGTATCGTACGCACACATGTTGAGAACTTACTGCTACACAAGCATGAACTCAAGTAACCCTTTGTGGATGGGTAAATAAAGTTAGAAATTTGTGATGAATGACGTTTATCGATCTTCGTGATAGATATGGAATTACTCAAATAACTCATGATCCAGCAAAATCTACGATAGAACTTCCTGATGTTAAGTCTGAATATGTTGTTCAGATAGTTTGAGAAGTTATCGCAAGACCTGACAATATGATTAACAAAGATATGGCTACTGGTGCAATAGAAATCAATGCAACTGAAGTAAAGGTCCTCACAAAAGCAAAACTCTTACCTTTTCCTATTGTTGATGAACCAAATACAAGTGAAGAAAATAGATTTAAATATAGATACTTAGATCTTAGAAGAAAGAAGGTTCTAGATAATGTGTTGTTTAGATCAAAAATGCTTACGTTTACAAGAAATTGGTTTAGTGATAAGTGATTTGTCGATGTACAGACGCCTATCTTTACTGTCTCATCACCTGAATGAGCAAGAGATTATTTGGTTCCCTCAAGGATTAATCCAGGACAATTTTATGCATTACCACAGGCTCCACAACAATATAAACAATTACTTATGGTAGGTGGTATAGATAAATATTTTCAAATTGCTCCATGTTTCCGTGATGAAGATCCTAGGGCAGATAGGCACTCATGTGAATTCTATCAAATTGATTGTGAAATGTCTTTTGTTGGACAAGAAGATGTATATGCTGTTGTTGAATGATATCTCAATCAACTTATTCCTACATTATCTCCTCATAAAAAGATTACAGTCGCATTTAAAAGACTTAAACATAGAGAAGCAGTTGACCAATATGGTAGTGATAAGCCTGATTTGAGATTTGGTATGCAACTCGTTGATATGACTCAAGATTTCGTTGATTCATCGTTTTCTGTATTTAAGGATACGGTAGCTACTGGTTGAGCCATCAAAGCTATGAAATTTGAGAACAAACTATTGAGTAGAAAAGAAGCTGATGAATTAACCGAACAAGTAAAAAAGAATAAAGCTAAATGACTTGCTTATATTTGTTTTGATCCAGAGTGACTCAAGGGCTCTATTGTGAAATTTCTTAGTCCTGAAGAAGTTCAAATTATCAAAGCTAAAACAGGAGCACAAGATGGTGATACTATCTTGTTTGTTGCTGATACGTATGATGTTGTTACCACCTCATTGGGAAGGTTAAGAACCTATATAAGAGATAAATATCTTACTATCGATAAAGATGATTTAGCCTTTTGTCGAATAGAAGATTTTCCACTTTTTGAAATGGATGATACGGGAAAATTAGATTTTTGTCATAATCCATTTTCTATTGTAAAATGAGGTTGGGAAGCACTTAAAAATCCCAATAAACTTGAAATATATTCTGAACAATATGATCTTTCGTGTAATGGATATGAAATTCTTTCTGGGTCTATACGTAATCATGATCCAGAACTGCTTATGGAAGCATTTAAGATGGTCGGTAGAGGAGAAGATGAAATTAAGCAAAAATTTGGTGCTATGTATGAAGCATTTCAATTCGGTCCACCACCACATGGCTGATTTGCTATTGGGTTCGATAGATTACTTATGATTCTCAAAGATGAAGAAAATATTAGGGAAATCTATGCCTTTCCTAAATCTGGAAGAGCACAAGATGTGATGATGGGGGCTCCGTCATATGTTGATCAGGAACAATTAGATGATCTGCATATTAGTTTACATTTACCTAAAGAAAAATAATATTTATTTATTATGATGTATTTTCCCCAGTTTGATGCTGGGGATTCGTTTATTTATTAGATTGTTGTGCCGGGGTAGCTCAGCTGGTAGAGCAGTGGTATCGTAAACCAAAGATCGCGGGTTCGAATCCCGTTTCCGGCTAATCATTTCGGTTGCTGTTTGCGTGGTTTTGTGTCTTGTCTTTGGTTACTTCTGTTATTCTTGAAAATATGGTATAAAAACATATTATCAATAGATATTTTACCTTATTATGTGTTGTTATGACTAGCAAAAAAAAAGTAACAAAGTTTATTATTATCTTCATTCTGTTTGTATTTCTTTTTATTACCTGATTGTCTGCTATAGTACCTTATATGTGAGGAAATAATAATGCAACAGTTACGTGAGATTTGGATACATGAGCCTTGAATACATGATCAATTGTAGAATCTGGAATTGTTTCGTCTACTGGTTCTGATACTGTAATCACTGGTTCTGTTGATCCCGTACAATTAACTAATGAAGAAGCTTCCAAAAAAATGGAACAATTTCTTTCGGGAGTAAATACTTCTCCATCTGTTAAATAATTTTAGTCTTTATGGGTATATATGAAACTTGTCGTGGAACAGTGTCAAAGATATGCAAAAATGAGGGCGCATACAGCTACGCATCTTCTCCATAGTGAACTTGCTAAAATTTTTAAGACCACAAAACAAGCTGGTTCTCTCGTGGATGAGGATTATCTCAGGTTTGATTTTAATGCTGATAGACTTTTGAGTCCTGAAGAGATTCATGATATTGAAAAAAATATTAATCAAATCATATATGATGCATATGTAGTCGAGGTTAAAGAGACCTCATATGATGATGCTATTAAATTATGAGCTAAAGCTTTTTTTGAAGATAAATATGGTGATGTGGTTCGTGTAGTGAGAGTGTTTACTCATGATAATGAAATAGTATCTATAGAACTTTGTGGCTGAACACATGTGTTGAATACTAAGGATATCGGGTGTTTTGCTATTATATGACAAGAAGCAGTTGCTTCGTGAGTAAAGAGAATAACAGCTGTGGTTTGACCAAAGGTTGGATTGAGAATTCATGAAATTCAAGGCATCTTAGATGTTACCGTAGAAAAATTATGAATTAAAACATATACACAACTTGCTGATAAACTTGATAAAACACTCAAAGAATATGATGATATGAAAGCAAATCTTGAATCATTAGAGACCAATATGATTAAACAAATTTTAACATGATCTGATTTTTCTTCATGAAAGGATCTAGATAAAATATTTCTGATTCCCTCTGCGTTGAACTTCAAAAACATTGCATTTCAAGCAAAAATAATTTTTGAACATCAAAATGTATTGATCTATACTGCTGAATGATGATTTATTTTGCTTACTAAAAAGTGAATCTCTGCTAAAGAATTTGCTGCTAAGCTTGGTATCAAATGATGAGGTACTGATCTTATGGTGCAAGGAAGAGATGAATCGGTTTTATGATTGTTCAAATAATTCCATGATTTCATTTGCTCAAGTACAAAAAAAAGATCTTCCTATTATTGCTAAGATTTATGCTAAAGCGTATAACAAAGAATGAGAATCTCGGAAACCCAAAAAAAGCCAAGAGATAGTAGAATATCGATATAAAAAAAACATTAAAATTAAAGTTATATACGATAAAAAAATTGTTTGAGTATTTTTTTCTGATATCAAACCACTGTTTTTTTGAAATGTTATGAATGATGGTGATGTTGTCGTTGATCCTGCATATCAAAAATTATGAATAGGCGCACAGCTTTTTGCTTATGGTATAGAATATGCGATTAAAAAATTTCATATTGTTGGGTGGGATTTTTATACATTCAAAGATAGTTATCAATTTGAATGGTATAAGCGTATAGGATTCTATCCTTCTGATAAGCGAATTATGATGTCTGGTAAAACTGATGAAGTATTGAAAAAACTCAAAATTAATAAAAAATAATTTTATATATACTATTTCTTTCATGAAAATTGCTTCTCGAAATGTGAATGGAATTCGTGCTATAACGGGTAAATGATTTTATGAATGGGTGAAACAAAATGATCCTGATATTATTTGTTTACAGGAAGTAAAATCGTTTGAGACCCAATTACCGCCAGAATTTCGTTATCATATGGCCAATTATAATCGAATCCGACATGCAGGTGAAAAGCCTGGATATTCTGGTGTAGCTACATTTTACAAAAAAGATTTGAAATTTGTTTCGTGAATATCGAGGTTTGAGTCGGTGGAACATTTTCATGAGGAAGGTAGGGTAGTCGAGACGAAGTTTCAGGAATTTACTTTGTTGAATATATATTTTCCCAATGGTTGAGAAAGAGCTGATGGCACAGAAATGTTGAGTTATAAACTAAAATTCTATGAGCACTTTATTCATTATATAAATAAGCTTAGGGATACGTGAGAATCTATCATTACGTGTGGAGATTTTAATATCTGTCATCGTGAAATTGATATTGCGAGACCCAAAGAAAATGCGAATAGTATATGATTTCTTCCTATCGAAAGAGCTGAAATGGACAAATTAGAGAATCATGGATATGTTGATGTATTTAGATATTATAATCCTACTCTTGTGGATCAATATACCTGGTGGTCATATCGTGCAAATGCTAGGCATAATAATGTATGATGGAGACTGGATTATTTCTGGGTATCTAGTGATATTGTTGCTCATACAAAAAAAATCACTCACGAAACTTCTATAGAGTGATCTGATCATTGTCCAATTGTTTTAGACCTTGATTTTTAATGTTTTTTATTCTATCTTTATGTATACATACAAGAATATTGCTATTCAACGACTAGGCCATGATTGATTTTTGATAAAATATCATGATAAAAAATTTTGTGTTGATCCCTTTGAAATCAAAGAAGATTTTCATGCTGATTATATATTTTTTACTCATAATCATAAAGATCATTTAAGTCTTTCTGATATTAACAAAATTATACAACCTACAACTATATTTGTTGCTCCTTATACTTGTGAAGAGAATTTACAAGATTTTCAAAATAAAAAAATATTTCTGAAACAAGATGATTCTCTGATTTTTGATGATTTTTCTGTAAAAACTATTCCAGCGTATTGTATTGATAAATTTAGATCTCCTTGAATACTCTATCATCCAAAAGAATCTTGATTTGTTGGTTTTGTCTTTGATTTTGATTGAACTATCGTTTATCATGCCTGAGATACAGATATAATACCAGAAATGAATGCCTTATCTCCAGATATTGCACTCTTGCCTGTAAGTTGAACCTATGTTATGACTGCCCAAGAGGCGGTAAAGTCTATAGAAATCATACATCCTAAAATAGTTATACCTATGCATTATGATACTATAGTGTGAACATTAGAAGATGCTGAATATGTAAAAAAACATGCTCAATGTGAGGTTGTGATATTATAATATGATTAATTCTATATGGTTTATCTTATTGTCTTCTAAATGCTGCTTTGATTCGTTGGAAAAAAAGAAATCCAGTGTTTGATTTTGGTGATCCAGCTTTGAGATACTCACTATAGGTTGTGTTGTTGAAAGTACATTTGTTGTATATATATGCTCCTTTTAGGCTTCCATTTACGCATGCTCTAATTTCTACATCACATGCGAGATCTATAAATCAACGTGGCGCTTTATATGCTTTGACGAACTGCCCATGTTCTATTTTTTGTCATCGAGGACTTATGCAACCAATTTTTGTTGGTAATGTTGTTTGTGCTATGCCTGATTGTGTTCTTACTGGATTGTTACTTGTTCCTCGGGTATCTATCGGTTTTGTTGTTTCATTTATTTTTCCTTGGGTAGTAAATTCTGCTCATACGTTTTTTGCTGTTGTGGGTTGTATATATGTGTTAATTACTTGTTGATTATAACTGATTACTTCTGCTTTTTTGTATACGTAGACTACATCTTCTTTACATGAAGATTGAATGAACGATCATCATAAAAACCCATTGTTACATGCTCTTTTTTCTATATTGCAGATTGTGTTTACGTCTTTTCTTTGTTGGTATGCCAACACAAAATCTTTATCTTTTACTATTTCTCCCCAAGGAGTTACACAATGTATATTTCATGTATTTGTTGCACTTGTTGTTTGTTGTTCTTTGATAACGACTCATGTGCTAATTACTCATGTGGTATTACTTCCTGTGATAAGGCTTCATGTTCTAATTGTTCATGTTGTGTTACTTCCTGTATGTATTGTTCATGTAAATATCTGTCATGTAAATATCTTTCATGTCTCTGCTTTTTGTATTACGTCATTGGGAGTAATACTATTGTCTATCGTTGTTCCTATCTTTCCTGTTGTCGTTCATGTTGTGTTTCCTGTACCTATTGTTCCTTGGTATACTTCCTGTCCTGATTCATCTTCAAAAAGATAGTCTCGTTGTTGGGCAGCATTATGTACTGTTGTTGTGTCTGTATTCCATACGAATTGAAGTTCTGTGGGTTGTGTATTTTTTTGAAACAATATTACCATTACAAAAAAAAGAAGAATTATTGTGGTAATTCCTTTTCTGAAATTATCGTTATTAATTTTTTTGGTTTGTTTCTTTGTGTGTTTCATGCTTTTTTGCCTAATTCTAAAGCATTTTTATTATATTCCAAAAAATAATCCTGTCAAATCTTACAGTTATATTTATTTGACTTTTCTTTCTTATGTTGGATAGTTATATTTCCTTGTCTTTTGTAGGAAATTTATTTATCTAGTTTTATTGTGTATATGTTATTATACCTGATCCTATGCATTCGTCACTCTTGTATGCGACTACTGTCTGACCTGGTGCTATAGCTCGTTGTTTATCTTTGAATGTTATTACTATCTCTTTTTCTTTGTTTTCTTTGAGTGTAGCTTCCTGTGGTTCTTGTCTGTATCTGATTTTAGCCAGTATTTTGGTTGGTAGTGTATATTCTTTCCTAATCCAATGTCGCCCTGTTGTGGCAATAGTTTTGCCAAGCAATGCTTTATCTTCTTTTTCACCTACTACTACTATATTATTTTTTACATCTGTTTTGATGACATAGGCTTTGAATGGAAGATTTAATCCGTGTCTTTGTCCTATGGTCAAAAAATATGCTCATTCGTGTTTACCAACAATATTTCATTTCGTATCTACTATATTACCTTCTTTTCTGGGTAATTTTTTTAACAAAAATTCTTTTATAGGAATATTTCCAATGAAACATAATCACTGACTATCCTTGCGTGCGGCATTTGGTAATCCTATCTTTTTTGCTAACACTCTAATTTCTGGTTTGGTGTATCCTCCTATAGGAAATAATGATTTTGAAAGCTGATATTGATTCAATCCTGCCAGAAAATATGATTGATCTTTGTTGTAATCTATTCATCTTACAAGTTTAAACGATCAAACGATCAAACGACTAAGTGTTGTTTTTATCGTTGTATCGTTTTGGCGTTTTGGCGTTTCAACTATTCTAGCGTAGTGTCCTGTAGCTATATAATCAAATCCTAATGCTAGCGCTTTTTCTAGAAAAACATCGAATTTAATGAGTGAATTGCATAATACATCGGGATTTGGCGTAATTCATTGTTGATATCCATTATAAATATACTCTATTATTTTTTCGTTGTATTCTTTTTGGAGATCAAATGAGAGTATTTCTATTCATAAAAACTTAGAAACTTTGATAGCCTCTTCTGCGTCATTATATGTTGTACAATTTCCACTGTCAGAGACGTAATTTTTCATAAAACCTGCCGTTACCTCATATCATTGTTGCTTTAAAAGATATGCTGCGATTGCCGAATCTACTCCTCATGACATTCAGACTAAAACTTTGGTCAAAATTTAAAATTTAAAATTTAAAATTTAAATTTAT
>CAJBLF010000059.1 GCA_903953935.1 uncultured bacterium | reverse complement strand
TAAATAATTAGTAATTATTTTTATAATAAAAACAATAGTCATTATAAATACATGGTAAATATATCTTCGAAATTGTTTTATATATGGTATCGTTGAATTTTATTCAGAAATGCAAATATAGCTAAAATAAGTAAATTTATTGTTGTGAAAAAGAAAGTTTTATCATAAAAAAACAGCCACCTTTAGGTAACTGTTTTATAATCATTAAATTATTGGTCGGCAAGTATGAATAATTATCTAATTTCTATCTGATATCCCGTAATCTGAGTCGCTAATTTTACATTAGAAGCTCATTTCCCAATAGCGAGTGCTTTTTGGCTTTCATCCATTGTCACGATAGCTTTGTTATCGATAAGTTCTACGGTATTTATCTGTGCTGGTTTGAGGCAATTTTTGATCAATTGGATAGGGTCTTCTACGTCTTCTATGAAATCTATCTTTTCTCCATCAAGTAGGGAAAGTACAGTATTGATTCTATCTCCCTTGCTTCCAACCATGACACCAACAGGATCAACCTTTTCTTCATTGGAGTAGACGATAATTTTAGTTCTTTTTCCAGGGATTCTCACTATCTTTTCGATAGCTACGACACCTTCTTCTAGTTCTGGAACGATTTTTCTCAAGATAGCTTCGATATATTCTGTTGTTGATTGGGTGATTTCAAGGACAATACCACCTTGTCCTTTGGAGATTTGTTTCAAGAGAACAAATATTTCTTCACCTGGTTCATACATTCTATTTGGGATTTGACCATCTGGTTGTAATACCACTGCAGTTCATTCGATATCTAGAATGACGCTATCCGCATGTACTCTAATGACTCTTGCTTTGAGTAGTTCTCCCTGCTTATTTTGAAATTTTTCATAGAATCTTTCTCTTTCGATACCCTTGAGACTTTGTTTGATAGTTTGACCAGCTGATTGGGCAGCAATTCTTGAAAGTTCAAGTGTTTCAGGAGTAACGTTGATCAATAGTTTCTCTCCAAGTGTTACGTCTTTTCTGATTTTCTTGGCATCAGCCAAAGTTATTTGTATTTCAGAATCTTCAATGTCTTTGGTTACTTCAAGTTCTCTATAAATAGTAACTGTTCCATCATTTTCGATATTTACGACGATATCAGATTTCTTGTATTGAGGATAATCCTTCTTAAATCCTGATTTGATACCAGATTTTACGATTTCAAGGACTTGATATGGATCGAATTTATAATCATCAACAAGCGACATAATAGCTGCTTGAATGCTTTTTCCATCTAGTTTCATGTGTTTTTGGAGTAAATAAAAAATAAGATAATCTTGTTATCTTATTAAGGATAATAGTAAGATACGTTTTTACCATGAATTTGCAATACCATTTCGAGAACAAAAAAAGGAGCGAATCCGCTCCAGAGTATTATTCATTGTATTTGTTTTGTGTTGGTATATCCCAGATTTTCATGATTACAAAATAACCGGGAAATAACGACTTAGGATTGATGTGTACAGAGTACTTTTTGCCTTTTAGTCGATAAGGATATGCATCTGTAGAATCGTTGTAGTGTGAAACATCGAATTCATCTTCTCCGAATCGGACTATTTTACCCATTTGTTCACTATCTCTGAGACGGTGGATAAGATACCCAAATTGGCTGTACGAGATGTTGCGAAATTCAGCATAGTGCATTTCGTGTAGTGTAGCAGCCATCTTAGCGTCTTGTTTTTCTTCCTGAGTCTTGGGTGCACATCCTGCAAACGTCAAGAGCATGAACAAAAAATATAATAATTTTTTCATAAGATTTTTTTTGTTTTTTACTTTATGAAACTTCTTTTGAGTCCATAGGCAATAAAGGTGATTATACCTATGCCAAATGCAACATCTTTGAGTCCTGGCTCCCTTATGATGACTGAGATAAGATACGAAATAATCATAAGTAATAGGAGTCGTTTTTCCGCAAGCATATCATCACGGCTGATGCCAAGGATCATAATAACGGTACCGCTACCACTAAGTAATTGCTCATGAAAATGGAGAGGATAGGTGTTCAATCCTAAAGCCACGATAATGAGCATAGCAATACTCATTCCAAATAACCACAATATGGATGTTTTGTTCATAGGTATATGTGTTTGTATTATGTTTGTGATATCTTTTATATATATTTTAAATTAAAAGTCAATCATTAAAGTTTCTGCAATAAATCTGTAATAATAGAATTGTAGACATTCATGCCCTCATCAGTGAGTCTGAGTTTAATTCCATCACATTCAAGTAATCATGCTGTTGTATACGTTGCTATCAAAGATTCATGGGTAGGCACGAGGACGGAAATGAATTTCGAAAGATTAGGGATTCCTTCCTTAGTTCTCAGTCTGAGAAAAAATTCTTCAATCAAAAGATCTGAATCATTCAATACGTGGATTTCTTGTTCATCAATCCAATTTCCTTCAAGATATTGCTTGATATCTCACGTATTTGTTCGTCTTTTGTTGCCAAAGAATGAAGCGGCGGAAAGTCAGAGCCCGATATAGGGTTCCATATTCCAGTAGACCATATTATGGATAGAAGCTTTGCTGGCTCTGGCAAAATTAGAGATTTCATATCTCAAAAATCATGCATCTTCGACCATTTCTTTGAGGATTAAAAATTCTTCCATAATTTCCTCATCAGTTCAATAGTAGATTGCTGGGCAAGATTTGTCCTTGATGTTTTCTAAAGTATATACAGAGAGACTATCCACATAGCCACTATCAAGAAATTTCTTAAAAAAATCACGCTTAAATTCATGCCAGAGTTGTTTAAATCCATTTTTGCTGACTTGGAATGTACCAAAAGCGATAAAGTCAAAATTAAAGACGTTGTTATCTTGTTTAAGTTGTACCAAAGCTCTAAGAAATTCAACAATACCACCAAACGTATATGCTCTTCAGGTTGTTTTTAGTACATCATCATCAAAACTTTGGATACCGAAACTATATCTTAGTCTAGAAATTTTTGGATATTTTTTGTTTAGTGTTTTTACAAAATCCAATACTTCTGCTTCGGGATAAGGATTTAATTCTATACTCAATTCAGCTAATTCTTCAAAATCAAATTTCGTTGTGATGTATTCTATGAGATCAATAATTCTTTCAACTCAGATTTTGCTTGGAGTTCATCATCAAAAATAGAGTGTTTTGAGTTGTTTATCTACTAGTGTCGTTGCATAATGATCGATTTCTTTTTTTAGTGCCACGATATACTCATCAATCATGGTATCAGAAAAATTTATCGGCATACTATTGAATGAACAATAGGCACATTTACTTGTACAGAAGGGGATGTGGATATATAAACTTACCATACAAAAAATAATACATTAAAAAAATGTTGTTGTGAATATAATGAATGATAGAGAAATTACTAGGACGGAAGTATATTATTTTCTTGTTAAATCGAGTCCTTCACCATATTTGAATTTACCGAGTTTGGATCAGATTTTATCTTTTTTGCAATAGTGTTTGTAATCGAGTACTTTTTGTTTTCTTTCTTCAATGGGTTCTTTAGACATCATACCAGGTCCACCGATACATCATCATTCACATGCAAGGATATCAAGAAATCTGACATTTGGATTGTTTTTAAATTCTTGGAATCCTGCATCGAGATTTTTTGGTCAATCAACAACAAGTATTTGTGATGCATCTACGATACCTTTAATATGTAGGCTATCAGCAACTCATCATGCTAAGGGATATACTTTGGTATAGTCATTATAAAATTTATCGAAATCCGGCGTACCATCTTCAGTTACGGAATACGTAATTTCTTTTCATATGATATTGTTTTCTTTATTATACGTAAAAATATCTTGGAGTTCTTTAAATGTTATCGCATAATCGATTCCATAATGTTTGGCTTCCATCTTTTTTGCAAAACATGGTCCGATAAAGAGTGTTTTGTATTCTGGTCCATATTCTTTCTTTACAAATCTATCCATGATCACCATAGGTGAAGACACATCGATAATAAATTCTTTGAGTTCTGGATATTTATATTCAATCATTTTTACAACGGTAGGACAGTTAGGACAAATATATCTTTTATCTGGATGTTCCTTCAAGATTCTTTCATATTCCATATTAATTAACTTCGCTGCATACGTAAGTTCTACGACTTTCTCTGCACCAATCATTTTGAGATTGATGATGATTTCTGGATAATGAAAATCCACAGGGAAACTCGGTGCAAGCAAGACAATGATTTTTTCATGGTGCAATGCGTCTACAAGCGTTTGGAGCTCTGGAGTGAGTGGCATGAGCAGAAAATAATGAGTAAATAAAAAAGTATACTCTATAAGTATACTCAGGAAGAGTTATTTTTGCAAATATTATAATTATACAGTATAGAGTATTTTATCACCGACATCCAATTCATCTTTGTTCTCATAGGTACCGATAACTTTCTCTAGAGAAATCTCGTCATACTCATCAATTTCTGGACAATGTAACCACGGTCTAACTGTTAATTTTTCCACGTTTCCATCTTTCCATATTTCCATGATATATCCCATTTCTTGTATTCACTTTCTTATCTGTTCGTGCTCAAGCAATTGTTTGTTTACGAGTTGTCTGATTTTAGTGAATCTGGTTCTAATGATATGGTCATCGACCTTGTTTTGAAGTTTGCTCGATGCGGCCATAGGTTCATCATGGTATTCAAATAATGCGATATTATCAAACTTCGTTTCATCTACAAATTTCAAGAGTTTTTCAAAATCCTTGTCCGTTTCTCCAGGAAATCAAATGATTAAATTTGTTCTGATAAATCTGATGGGAAAAGATTTTTTAATCTGATCCAAAAATTTAATAATATATCCTTCATCATAAAATCTTCCCATTCTTTTTAATACTGGTGAACTACTATGTTGTAGAGGAATGTCGAAATATGGGATAAATTTTTTAAGTTTTTTCAACTGTTTGATTTGATTTAATGTCACAATATCTGGGTATAAGTAGAGGAGTCTGTAGGTAAAATCTCATGGTATCGCATCTAGTTTTTTTAATAGTTCTAATAGTCTCGGCTCTCCATAAAGATCGGTTCCATATCTCGTAGTATCTTGAGCGATGAGAATAATTTCTTTGATTCATGATGCTATCATGTTTTTTGCTTCAGCGAGATTTTTTTCTATAGTAAGTGATTGTTGTTTTCACCTGATCGCAGGGATGATACAAAAGGTACAATGATTGTCACATCATTCTGCAATTTTGAGATATTCAAATTTTTGTTCTAGATTGGTATACACTCTAGGTCATGGAGCAAATTCAAAATCACCATATGTTGTGCTATCGTATCATTGTACAATATTTTTGAGATTAATTGTATTCAAATCTCCTCGTGAAAGATAATGAACGTTTTTTATTCACTGTTCTTTTACAAGTCTTTTATAATATTGAACTGCACAACCCATAAGATATACAATTTTTTTTGCTTTCAAAAGTTTTTTTACGGTTTCATCAGCTTCATCTCTTCCTGAAGAAATAAATCCGCAGGTATTGAGAAATACAATATTCGTCTGTGTATCAAATGGATCAGTGAAGTAGTTGAGTTGATATTCAGGCGTCTTGAGCGATATATCAAAAAGTCTTCACAAAAAATATTGGCTATCGACCAGGTTTTTTGTACATCAAAGATTAATGAGAGAAAAATTCAATTGTTGCATATATTGTTTAATCATTGCTAAATACTTCTTCTATACCATCCCTTAAACTATATCCCTCCATAAACTCTTTCAGATGTGGTTTCTTTTTGATCAACGTATCTATACTAAGGATGAGTGAATCATAGTCTCATGATTTAGGATATACGTAGGTGATTGGATCCAAAAGCCCAGTAGGTCTTATAATTTGTTCAACGATTTTGTCAGACAACTTGAGTTCATATTCTGATGGTGTAGCTGACAAGAAGATAGATTTTGTATCTTTTTTATGCTTTTTAACCAAAGTCATTAACTGATTTTCTCCACGAGATTCTTTCATTTTTTTATATTTATTGAAGATTTCTACGTGGGTATTTGATACATTGGAACTTATATCAAATGCTTGGTCGAGAACGATATCTTTTAGATCTTTTCGTCACAAAATACCTTCTAATTCTTCAAATCTTAGTGGTCTATGGTCGACTGCTGAAGGAAGTCTGAAGCCGTATTTTATAAGATTAGCTTTTCTTGATCTATCACCTCATGGCATTGCTCTGAGTTGTGGTAAAGTCATATGTGACTCATCTACAATCAACAAAAAATCATCGGGGAAATAATCAAAAATCGTGTTTGGTGGTTCACCAGGAAGTCTGTTATCAAAGTAGAGTGAGTAGTTTTCGATTCCGTTTACAAATCATGTTTCTTTGATCATCCTAATATCATATTCGACTCTTTTTTTGATTCTTTCTGCTTCCACAAGCATTCATTGCTTTTCAAATTCTTTTACTCTGAGGTCTTTCTCAGCATTCATTTGTTCAAGAATCGTATCTATATCAGAGACATCCTGTAAAAATTGTGTCGCTGGCCAAAGTGTTACCTTATTTTTATTTTCTTTATGTTCAAAGGTCAATGAGTCTTTGAGTTCTATCAATTCAAGCACTTCCTCGTTGAAATGTAATCTGTACACGAATTTTTCTGTACTGGAAAATATATCCAGAATATCTCCTTTAAATTCAAACATTCCATGTTCTATTTTTGAAAGAATAGGTTTATATTGCATATGGAGAAGTTGTTTTTTCAATTCTTTGAAGGGATATTGTTTTCCTACTTCAAACTGCAGACAATTTTCTTCGAAAAATCTTTTCTGTCCGAGACCATAAAGTGATGATGCTGATGCTACGACTATTACATCTTTTCTACTAAGTAATGATGCCATAGTTGCGAGTCTGTACATCTCGATTTCTTGATTGATGGTTGCTTCTTTTTCTATATAAAGTCCTTGCGCAGGGAGATAACTTTCAGGTTGATAATAGTCAAAATAAGAAACAAAATAATGTACGGCATTGTTGGGAAAAAAGTATTTAAATTCCGTAGCAAGTTGTGCGGCCAATGTTTTATTGTGTGAGATAATCAGTGTCGGTTTTTGCAGATGTTGGATCATGTTGGCCATCGTAAAGGTTTTTCCTGTTCAAGTGGCTCAAAGAAGGGTAGCCTTATTCTTTCCACTTTCAAAAAGTACTTTGATTTCCTCAATAGCTTTAATCTGATCTCCGGCTGGTTTATAGCTTGATTGGAGTTGGAACATATTTGTGGATATAGGGTAAATGTCGGATATATAATGTAACAAAATCTTGCTAAATTCCAATGAGAAATAAATAATATTGTCTTTGATGTATAATTATATAATATAAAAAAATACGATCAAACCCTAAAAATAAATATCATGTGTAAAAAAAATGGTTACCACAAAAATCCAAAGCCGTACAGGCGATCAAGAAAAAACCGTTGGGCAGCTCATGAAATTCCAATACCAACGCCCAAAACAATTATTGTAAGTGCTTGCTGTAGTTTTAAAGGTCTTTTTATTCGAAAAAAAAAGCCAAATGATGAAGTAGAGCAAGTATATTACCCCATGATTTAGGTGATTGTAGTGTGGTCCGACATGTGTATGTGTCGGACCTTTACCATATATAAAAAAACAATAACCTACAGGGAAAAGCAATTTGATATACACTATAAAATATATATATCTGTCGAAAACAGATAACAAAAATCAAAACACATACTCATGGAAAAACATAATAGTGATTTTTTAAAACACTTGTCAGAAAAGACATTTTACTGGCAAAAGGGGACCTTACGACCCAATATAAGCAAGAAGGTTTTTCATATAAAATCAGCAGAATTTCTTACATATAGAATTCCCCAAGCTGATTTTCTACGAGTACTAACGCTTATAGGTAAAGAGCCGATCTTCGTTCGTCCCAAAATATCGCTCACGGGATATGTAGAGGGGTATTGGGTGTATGATGTTAATATGTTTACCAAAGAGAAAGAGTTGGTGCTTTTGTTTGGTAAAGATAACCTTCCAAAGGGCTATACGCTCAAAGATCTCTTTGATGTGTTGTGTCATTCAAAAAAAAACAGAGAGATGATGCAAATTCTAACCAAAGAAGAATCCATCAAGAGTGAATTTGAAGAATATTGTTACTGAATATTGTATAGAGGTCCCGTTATATTGGCGGGATTTTTTTTGATGTATATTTCATGTATTTGACAAAAAAGAAATAATATGTAAAATATGTATAAGTTTATATTTTAAAACAAAAAACTCATGAAAAAATGATTAAAAGTTGGTTTGTGACTTACAGCACTTTGATTGGTTGGTGGAGCACAAGAGGGCATAGCAGCAAATTCTACAGAAACCAATAAAAATGTTCGAGAAATTCTCGGAGAAAAAAAAGATAGTAAGATTAATGATTCAACTACTTATGTAACGACAGCTGCTGATTTTGGAAAACCAACAGAAAAGAAAATAGAAAACACAACAACTGATTCTTTAGATATCACACAAACAGTTTCTCTCCTCAATGATAGTATAAATGCATTAGTACAATCGTATGGTAAGGATGGAATAAATGAAAAAATCAACAAAATAAAAGAAGAACATCCAGATTTCGAAAGCTTGTCAGAAGCAAAACAGAAGGAGATTGTAATGGAAGTATTTTTGGATAAACCCAATTCAATAACAGCAACCATTTGAGAGATTATAATATTTATATGGCTTGTAAGATTAGCAATGCTCTTTGCTAATTTAACTTCTGGATCTAGACGTAGATAAAAATTAGGCAGTTAATATATTTCTAAGAATATAAAAAATCTGAAGCGACATATTCGCTTCAGTGAGAGGGTAGAAACATTATTCTTATTCTACTACCTGGAAACCAGGGAATAAGAATTCAATTTCTTTCTGTGCGTTTTCTACACTATCAGAGCCATGGATTGCATTAGCAGGTTTGCCTTGGGCATACATCTTAGCGTTTCCATAGAGATTCCGAATAGTTCCTTTTTCTGCGTTTGCAGGATTGGTTGATCCAATCAATGTTCGAAAGTCTTCTATGGCGTTCTCTTTTTCCAATATTGCAGCAATGATAGGTCCAGAGCACATAAAATTTACCAGATTTTCAAAAAAATCTTTTCCTTTATGTTCGGCGTAAAACATTTCCCATTTTGCTTTTGAGAGTGTAGATGGTTCGCTAATCTGGATGATATCGAACCCCGCTTTACGGATAATGGTAAAAATTTCTTCTCTACGATCAAAAGCATATGGTTTGATGAAGGTAAGGGTGATTTGTTTGTTTTTCATGTTTCTTTGTTTTTGTATGTGTTACACTACATAATGGAATAAAAAAAGCAAGAAAAAAACCCGCGATTGCGGGTTTGTATGATAAGCATGGTTATGCTTCTAGTCTTTAAATTTCTCTTTCAATCTTTTTATCGTTTCAGCTCTTTTTGCTTGTTTTGCTATTTCTCTTTCTGCTGCTATCTCTTCCTTTGTCTTCTTTACTTTGTTTTCTTCTTCTGGTTCAGCAGAAGCAGTTTTTGAAGATTTATGTTTAGCTAATTTTTCAGCTTCTTCTGGATCTTGATCCACTTTGACTAGTATATCTTTTTTAAGTTCTTTATATAAGAATGGTACAGTGAAAGTTCCAAGTGCTGTAATCTTTTTTTTGAGTTTCAAATAATGAGGCTCAAGTGCCACACCATATACCTCATTAATCTTAGTTGAGATATCGTTTTCATCGACCTTAGCATAGAGTGTTCCTTCTGCGTTTGCCTTTCTTATAAGTGTAATACCTTCATTACTATGAAGTTTTACAAAAAGATCTTCTAATCCAGAAGCTTTTTTTTGTCTATCTATTTCAGCTGCCTTCATCTTCTGTGCAAACTTATTTTTATTCATAGAATCTGCTAATACAGCTACCTGTTTTGGTAAAAGTACGTTTCTAGCAAACACCGGTTTTACTCTAACGATTTCAAATTTTTCTCCGAGATGCTTGTCATTTTGCAAGAGGATAACTTCAATCGTCTTGTTCTCTAATTTTCTTCTTGGCATTGGTATATAACTAAATAACTAAAAGATTAATGAATTTATCAATTAGGATTATATATTACGGATTTGAAATGAGAAATTCGCAATAAAATAATTATGTAATTAATAAAAAAATTGTGCGATGTATTATATACGAATTCCCATACTGATTTCAAATGAAAATCAATCTATTATAGTAGGCCCTAGAAAAAAACAGATAAGGTGTGTGTATTTTGGGGGGATTACTACGTAGTGGAGTGCGAGAAACGCTTTACTTGACTAATGATTACGTCGAAAATTGCCTATTCTGAAAGTGATTCTGGAGTTTGTATATCTCCCGTTCCTTTGATAATAACTTCTTTGATTTGTATTCCTGCTCTGAGAAATAAGGTCTGTAAAATATTTTGTGCATTACTCTTTGCTGTTTGAAGGATACCTCAGCTCAATGCTTTTTGGATCATAAGTTCTCAAGCTTTTGTTCTAAGAGTATTTTCCATATCTATGTCCTTTTGTGTGATGATTCCGAGTTGTATGCTTTTTGTAGCTCAGGTGAGGGTAACTCAGAATATTTCAGGTTCTCATAAGAAAATAGTAACAGTGCCGTCACGAGATACTGTTATATCTCAAGTTACTACTTTATTGACCATATATCATGCACGTACTTCTCCTTCTACTTCCAGGAGTATTTTATCTTTAAATAAAGCACTACCCAATATTTGATCTACTCCTATATCTGGCAGGAGGTTAGCTAATTGTTGTTCACCCTCTATAGTTTCAGTAAAAGATTTTTTGACAGTTTCCAAGGTATCCGCTTTTGCAAGTTCTGTCATGATAGAGGTAGTTGTTTGTTTGATAACAGTAGCTCATTTATATTGCAACCATAACCGAAAACCATATACACAGACAAGCACGATAAGAAGCGCTAGAAGATATTTAAAAAAACGTTTCATAAAAAATGGATAATAAGTAAAAATGGATTTACATAGTAGCAAAAAGGGGATGAAAAACAACAGTAAACACATATCGTTGATGCTGAGTATAGCATGATGCATTATTCTCGGTGTATTAGCATATAGTATAATAAACCATTTTGCTGACGGCAATCTATCGTTTCCTCAGGTTTGTAGTACAGAAAAATGTTTTACGGTAGAATTGGCTCGTACACCAGATGAACAAGAAGTAGGGCTTATGAATCGTTCATTTATGGCAGAAAACAGTGGAATGCTATTTATCTTTCCTCAAAATGATTTTTATGTATTTCGAATGAAAAATACGTTAATACCATTAGATATGGTATGGATTGATACCACATTACGTGTAGTTAAAATAATAACTGCACAACCATGTATTGCAGAGCCTTGTGCAATATATAATCCAGGAATCAGAGCGACATACGTTCTAGAAATTAATTCCTGAAGTGCAGTAAAATATGGAATAGTAGAATGAACGCAAATGGAATTCAGAAATATAGATAAATAATGCTTATTGCCTTGTTCAATATTCCTTGTCCCAATTTTACATTGTAAATGCATTCTTTTGTTGTCAAAAAAGCTTCGTTTAACGGGAAAAGATGTTATATTTATTACGAGAAAAAGACAATATGTGAGTCAAGGATTGTTCTGATTTTTTTATATTAAACAATATCCAAATATACAGTATAATCAGTTTTCTTTTCATGTAACGATAAAGTTATCCAAGAGATCGGTAGTGAGACATATGATAAAAAGAGCAATCATACAACATATTCAAGAAAGAAATAGAATAAAGGATCCAATTCATGGTAGTTTTTATAAGATTTTTATAGTATTGTCCAAAGATCGTATCTGAGAAATCGACAAAAAAATTGCAAATTCAACAAAAAAAGATACAATTAAGTACATTCAAGAAGAATTTGAAAAGGCATGGAAATGATTCAATAATAGACTGTATACAAAAAGAACTTAGGTGGATGTTAGATGTTTAGAAATTGAAAATTAAAAATTTTAATCATTTAGTCCTATAGTATGGCGTTAATTCATAAAATCATCAGAGGCGGAAGTGATTTCTTCAAATCCATAAAATCGGACAATAGAAAACAGCTTTTGGAATTGGAAAAGTTGGAGAAAAAACTCGATGAGCAACAAAAAGAAGAAAAAAAACAGAGTAAAGCGCCTTTCGTATTTACCAATAGAATGTTTCTTAAATTCTGGGCATTCGGAATATTGGTTATCTTTTTGGGGTTATTTGTGTATCAATCACTGAGTATTATATATCTAATATTTATGGCATATATAATTTCTCTTGCTATAGAAGCAATTATCGATTTTATACAAAAAAGAGTACAATATAGAGGAATAGCGATTTTTCTTGCTTATCTATTTGTGCTTGTAGTCGTTTTGTGATCAATGCTATTTATTATTCCATTTATTCTCAATCAGTTTTCAGATATTATGACTATAGTGATAAGTAATGTTTCACATTTCCAGCAAACATTGGCCACAAAATCATTAATAGGTATTATAGAAGATATCCATTGGCTTCCGTGAAGCCTCAAGCAAGCACTATTAGATTCATTTAGCAATCCAAATGTTGTTTCGTGAATACAAAGTCAATTAGATCAAAACATTTCTCAAATAGTTAATATCGGAACATCATACGCAAGAAATATCGGTAATATGGCAGTAACCGCACTAGGAACTTTCCTTAACTTTATTACTCAGACATCTATTGTACTTACATTATCAGTATTGTTTTCTATCCAAAAAGATTCTGTGATGAAGTTTATCGCGGGACTTGGAGGAGAAAAGAAATATAAATTAGTATATATGAAACTCGAAAGAATTTACAAAAAGCTTGGTATCTGGCTCAAATCACAACTTTTCCTCTGTATCTTTATCGGAGCTACAATGTATGTTGCGTTACGGATACTTTCATTTTTTGGTATCGATCTTCCTCAAAAATGAGCACTAGCTGGTATTGCAGCTATGACAGAATTTATTCCGTATATAGGACCGATTATATGATGATTGGCAGCGATGATGGTTGCATTTATTCATTTTGGTATATATGGAGCATTGGTAGTTATAGGAGTGGTATTATTGATTCAACGATTAGAAAATAATGTATTAATCCCATTATTAATGAACAAAACATTGGGAGTAAATCCAGTAGTCATCTTTATCAGTATGATTATCTGAGCGATGATTCTCTGAGTCGTCTGAATATTGCTCGCAGTGCCTATCGCGGTAATTATAACGCTTATTATGGAAAAAACATTTGAAGAATAACAATATAACAGTATAACTTTTTTGCATTTACCAGATAAATTTCATAGGTCATGAAAAAAAAGTTATTACGACGATATTACAAGCTACTAGGAAAGTTAGCTCATTGATATATTGAAAAACATAGTCCACACGTTATAGGAATCAACGGTAGTGTGGGGAAAACATCATGCCGCATGATCGTGTATCAAACTTTACAGCAATTTATTACTAGTAAGAAAATTTATACTTCACCAAAAAATTTCAACGGAGAACTAGGACTTTCACTCTCTATTTTTCAAATAGAAAAACGAGAACCAAATGTTTTTTGTTTTATTTCTACACTGACAACACTTATTCGAAAAAGATTTTTCTGATCCAAACCCTATGATATCATTCTTTTGGAATATGGAATCGATCGTCCTGGGGAGATGGACTTTCTTTTGACTATCACAAAACCACATATAGGGATTTTTACGGCTATTGATTCCGTACATTCAGAACAGTTTGGTAATCCAGCAGAGATAGCGAGAGAAGAAGTAAAAATGCTAAAGAATACCTTGGAATTATGATTTCTCAATGCTAACGACACGTACGCAATTCAGTTAAAGGAGCATTTATATATAGATTATCTTACCTATCAAACAGAGTGATATGATATTGCTGCTGATATTTTTTTTAAAGACGAAAAGTTTTTCATTTCAGATTTTAAGGGAGGAGTCGGTGTACAGTTCAACCTTCGAATCAAAGAAAAAAAATATAGTATCAATACTAATATTCTCGGTAAGGCAAATTATGGATATATTGGTCTCTGAATCGCTATTGCAGGGATTTTAGACTACAAATATGCAAGAGCAGAAGCAAAACCAGAAAATCCAATATTGAGAAATGGGTCTCATGAAGAACTAAATCTGACCTATAAACTTCAGCCAGGAAGATTGTCGATATTTGAAGGAATAGAAAATAGTGTCGTAGTCGATTCAACCTATAACGCTTCACCACTTAGTGTAAGAAAAATTATTAATACTGCTCACAATATAAGACAACAATTGTTTCCTCAGAGAAAAATATTACTCGTACTGTGAGATATGAGAGAATTGGGGGATTTAACTGAACGCGAACATAGAATGATTGCTGGATATGTTTCGCAGGTTGCAGATCATGTTATTTTAGTGTGAAAATATATGACGGATTATTTAGCTGATGAACTGGAAAAGGTAGGATACGATAAAAACAATATAGAAAAGTTCTACGATGCGAATATTGCTGGAAAACACATTCAGGAAAAATTGAAGGGTGATCATAATGAATATGTTATTGTCTGTAAAGGAAGTCAAAACACTATCTTTCTTGAAGAAGCAGTCAAACACTTTCTTTTGAATCCAGAAGACCAAAAAGAGCTTACAAGACAGTCAGACCGGTGGTTAAACAAGAAAAACAAATATTTTGGATAAACAAATATTTTATCATCGTATTTTTACAAAAAAACATGAAAAGACCAGGTGGAGAAATATTTCTTGAGAATAAAGAGACGGTTTTGAGTATGCTTGCCAAAGACTTGAATATAGAGATGATGCCATTCTATTTTAAGGATGAAGATTTTGTAACGGCGTTTACTCAAAAAGTTCCAGATAGAGAAGAACAAAAAAAATATATAATCAATAGTGCAAAATATGGGTGAAGAGAAGCTTGTGATATGAATTATGTTTTGTTTTTTAGAAGAACATTACCATCACATCAAACAAAACCTGAAGAGAGATGGACCAATGAGTATCTGGATGTTCGTAATGGTTTAAAGATAGAGATACCACATGGCCCACATAGATTATATAGTATTATTTTATGTGATTCATTACAACACCTATTAATCAATGGTGAAAAAAAAGGGGAAACAAATGCATTTACTGATGGAGAAATAGTCGTAAACCTTCCTGATTACGATCAAGATACGTGTATATGTAAGTTTAAACCCGTAATAGAACAGAAAGAATTAGAGGAGTATATAAAAACTGAAGATGCAATATCTCTAGAAACCATGCTCGAAAAAATAAAAAAACATAAAACAAACCTGTATTCATCCTTAAAAAAACAACAGACAGCAGAATAGGAAAATAGTAATAAATAAAATATAAATTGAGAAATGATTTATTTTTTTTAGCGAGCATCATGAAAAGAGTAATAATCATTTGATGAAGCTCTGGGATTGGAGAACAAGTAGCAAAAGACATGATAAATGAGTGATATAGTGTTGGGGTAATGGGAAGAAGAAAGATATTGTTAGAAAAACTTAAAAAACAATATAATCACAAAATAGAAATACAAGATATTGATATAGGTGATATACACATTGCAAATGAAAAAATAGAACAGCTCGTAGCGAAACTTTGATGATTAGATATTCTTATGCTTTCAGCATGAACATGAAAAGAGAACTTTGATCTAGATTTTAATAGTGAACATGAGACGATAGAAACTAATGTTCTTGGTTGGACCAACACTATTGATCGGGCAACAAAATATTTTATCAGGCAATGATTTTGACATATTGTTGCTATAACAAGTATCGCTTCGTTAAGAGGGGAATGATGATGTCCAAGTTATAATGCAAGCAAAGCATATCAATCAAATTACATAGAGTCTTTGAGACTCAATATAGATAAAAGAAATCTACCAATAAAGGTTTTGGAAGTTCAACCGTGATTTGTTGATACCAAAATGGCGCAATGAAATGTGTTCTGGTTATGTTCAGTACCGAAAGCATCAAAACAGATAGTACAAGCCATCAAAAGCTGAAGAAAGCATATCTATGTGTCAAAAAGACGGAAGATAGTTGCTTGGATAATCAAGATACTTCCATATAAAATGTATGAAAAAATCGTTAATCGCGTGTAGTTGTTTCTGTATTCCTTTGGTATATTTTATTATATAAAGCACATACACATGGAAAAAGCATATAAACAATGTCAATCATGCGGTATGCCACTCAAAAAAGACAAAAAGGGTGGTGGTTCAGAAAAAGATGGCACCATAAGTAAAATATATTGTAGTTCTTGTTATGATAACGGTGAGTTTAAAAGGCCACATATTACAGTACAAGAGATGCAGAATCTTGTGGATGAAGTTCTAAGAAAAGAAATGAAATGGTGGAGAATATTCAGACGATTAGCAATAGCTCAGATACCAAGTCTTGAGAGACGAAAACAGAATAAATAAAAAACAAGCCCTGACGTAGGTAAAACACACAATAATTTTCTATAACAAAAAAATCTCATGGTCGCAACTCATGAGATATCACTAATGAAAAGCATCAGCTCATTAACTTACTTGCAAAGCAAGAAAACCAACTAGAGGACTCTACTTATTTAGTTACAGATATGCTGTAAAACATCAAAGCATGTAATTCCCTTGCGGGCTGCAAAGTTTCTTAGGCCTTGCTCTTTAATCAAGAAACGTAGTTCTCAGGGCAATGGCCCGGTAAAAACATTCTCTTTTGCACGAGAGAGATGGGTTTATTACTCCCGTCACATTTCTATGATGTTTTGTATATAATTATTTATTGTAAAATGTCAAGTGTATATTTTATTCTTCTTCCTCCTCAGTTCATGAGGAGTTTTTTAGTAATGGCATGAAACGGAAATATTCGAGAAGTTGGAGTCCAGTAAATCTACCGACAGCGATATTAAGGACAAAAATCAGAATCAACAATTCAGGGAAGGCTAGAAGAAGGTGCTTCATTCCAGTTCGATAAAAGAGCCCGTAAACAGCAAACGAAACGATGAGGAATTCTGTAAAAGCCACCCATCGTCACATACTAAAGAGTTTAAATCATTCATTAAAGACTTTGTCGCTTACGAGGATAATAAAGATTATAGGAAAGATAATATATCAATTAACAAAGATTGTGGTATCAATCCAATTGAGTCAAAACATAGTGTTGAGTCAAAAAACCAACAACAACAAGAAAAAATAGAGGATGATAAGTAATGCGCTTTTTGCATTGTGGAGTAGATAAATCTTTTTGGTGAAAATTCTGATAATAAATTTTGTTATCAATCATATAATAAGTAGTGCAAGACTAAACGGCACACCGAGAATAGACATAGAAACAGCAAAGAGAAGAGGACTATAAATACCAAACACAGAAAATCATACAATCTGCCTGAGGATACTTATCAGTAAGGTTCCCAAAGAAAGTACAAGAAATATTGTTATAAGTTCTATAGGAAATCCATGATAGATCAGACGATCTACAAGATATGAGAGGGGAAGATATTTTGGTGTTTCTTGAAATGAAAGCGAAAATGAGGTAATATATGGTTCTTCGTTAGTTATTTTACCCAGCGAAAGTGTTGAAAGAAAATTAAGGAGTTTATCTTCTGAAAGTGTATATATCCTAGGTATTCAAATTGGTTTGATATATTTTGCCAATGCTCTTTTGAGAAAAAACCTATTACTATTGGTGACGAGATAAATGGTCTTATTTTCAAGGTTGAGATCGTTGGAAGCATGAAGATCACCCAAGATTTGAAGAAGAATATCAAATTGCGAAGTATTGATGATAAGGAGAGATCAAGATTCGATTTCACGTATATTTTTTTGTATTTTAGCACGAATATCTGCTTCAGAGAAGGTAGTGTTTGTTCAGATAAATATTTCCTGAAGCAATGTTTTCTGTTTGTCAAAATTTTGCTGGAATCATAAATCAAATTCTTCGCCCTGTGTTCATAAATAGATGATAGTGTTTTTATATGTTATTCATTTGGTCGGGGCTGAACAGTGTGATTGTCATTCACAAGTGGTAGAGGTAAATTGTGCAGTTGTTGTAGAAAAAAGTAATGCGCTTCCAGCCAACAAAGTCATAAATAGGATGATTTTTCTCATAAGAAAAACATAGGAAAGTAAATCGACCGTATTTAAATGATTTGACCTAAGGATTCAATAGAAGTTATGTTTTTGGGTTGTTGAGAATTCTGACATCTCATAGCTGTTGTATATCTTTCTTTTTTATAGATATTACTTCTCATCAAGAATATCTTCATTCATGTTGGAAAACTATTTTGAGTTCATCAAGAGAGGATGAAAGCACTTTCGCTTTTTTTACTCACTGTCAGGTAGGAAACGATATTATGCTTCATTTTTTAAGATGGTCTCTTGCTGCTAATTCATCCCACTTCTTCTGTTGAATATATTTTCCTCTATATTTTTTGTATTTTACTATGGTAAATAGATGTACTAATGCCCTTTTTTCGTCTTGAGTATATTGCTCCATCCCATTAAATCTAAAGTCTCATTTCAATAAATTTTCTTCAATATTTTTTTTACCTTGTTCGTTATCTTTTTGACTAAATGCTCATGCTCATTCCTGAAGTTTTACGTTAAAGACCTTATCAACCAATTTATTTTGATTGATATTTTCCGGAGTAGTTCCTAATTTTTTAAAAAGATTATCTAAGGTAAATATGTCTTCGAAAGAAACCTTAGCAGACATTGCTTTTCTATAAAATTCAGCCCTTTCTTCATCATTCGGCAATGATTTTAGATATTCAATTATTTTTTTCTCTCCTCTGAAATAAATAACATCTTTCCTGTTTGATCATTGTTCATCCCGAGGATAATAACATTTCACTCTTTGTGCTAAATTGAAAGAAGTTTTTGCTATGGAATCGTTTTTTTCTTTTGTTATTTCATCGTTTGTTTGTATTTTTTTTAATGCCATTATGAGGCGATAGGTATCTTCAAAATTATAATTTTCTCCTATAAAAACAGCAATGAATGTATCAGTTGGAACAAGTGGATATTCATCCAGGCTATATTTCAATAATCATTCATTGAGTTTGGTAATACCTTCTTCTATATCTTCATATCAAGATCAAGCTATTATCATACCATTTTTTTCCTGATTATCTCATCTTATCATATGCCCACCATCTTCATGTCCTATAGTGGTTAAAATTTTATTGAAAGCATCTTCTTTCTGATCTGGATATTCACGAGTTTTTTTGCTAAGAAGTGAAGAATATCATGTTTTACCTTTTGCTATTGTTTGTAATCGCTGGATATTCGGATAAAAATGTTCCTTGATATGTTGTGTTCCCTCCATAATAGTTTCCATAGAAAGATTTCATCTTCAAGGAATTTTTTTTATATCTTTAGATACATTTGGTGTGATATTATTTTTAAATTTATCGAGAAAAGAAGTAAATAAATCATACTCTTGCGGAGTTAGCTTATCTTTATTCTTTTGATATGTCTTGTTGCATAAGGAAAGAATTATTGATTTTTCATCTTCACAATCGGTTATTCTAGGTCCATATACCTTAGTTTGTAAATCATTAATCTCTTGGAGATATGTTTGTTTCGTCTCTTCATAGTTAGTTCATAGTCAGATATGATCAATTTTTTCTTGGTTTTTTTTGATTTCAAATGTAAATCATTGGAAGCGAATATCATAGCCAGATTTTTCTGCTTCAAAAAGAGCTGATCTTTTGGCAATTTCGGCTTTTGTTCTACTTTCTTCTATTCTTTTAACAAAAAATTTCTTTAGATCGGGATCCATATCTTGGGTGGTATCTATCTCATTTAGTATTGTGTCGTATTCCTGCAATACTGATTCAATAACAGAAATCCTTTCTTCTATATCGTATTGAGAAATTTGTTTTTTATCTCAAAAAAACTTATTTGATATATAATTTGTATATCCATCCAATCATTCAGAATTTACTTTTATATAACTCAATTTTAATCCAGATGTTCCCGTGAGTTTTTTCCCCAATGATTGTGCTTTTTCAGCATATTGTTGATATTTTTCCATAATCATTATATAAGAATATAATTACAAATAAATTATACTCCATTAATGGAAATTGTCAAATTATGCAACTATTTATAGAAAAAAATTATGCTTATTGAATAGTTCATATAATAAATTGAATCAGATTTCATCTTTAATTTTTAATTTATATCATGGTAAGGTATTGATTTCTATTATTTGTATATTTTTATCATCGATAAATAAATCAATTCAGCAAAAATCCAAACCAAATTTTTTGTTAACATCTATACAAATTTTTTTTATTGCTTGAGGAATAGTAAATAGTGTATAAGATCATCCGAGAGAAAGATTGCTTCTAAAGTCATTGGGATTATATCTTTTGAATCATAATGGCGTGGTATTTTTGACCACAAATATTCTATAATCACCATTGTTTATTATTTTCTCCTGAATGATTATTACTTCTTCATTATGTTGTAGAAAATATTTTTTTAATGTGCTCTGATTTTGGATTAGTGTAATTCATTCTCATTTGCTAGATTTGTTTTTTTTGAGCACGATAGGAAAGATGAACGATTTTTTTATGATATGTATATAAGTCTCAATAAATGGTTTTTTTATAAAAAAAGCAATGGTTTTTGGATGATCGAAACTATAGATATCAAAAAATATGTTTTGTATTAATTTGCTGTTTTTTCTGCATCAAGTAAAATTTACTATTTTTTTTTGTTTCTCATTAAAGAAATAGAGTAATCAATTCGCTCGATCAGATACCTTTGGACTACTTGTTAACCATATTGTATCATATTTTTTTATTGGTTTTTTGGTTAAAATATTTTTATATCAATTATCATAATACAATTCAGTATAATCTATAACATCTACCTTTTTTCTGATTTCCAAAAAATCTGCCATATATTCATCAACTTTCTTCTTGGTGTGAACAAACCTACAGAAATTTGTCATTATACATGTTTTATACGCTAAAATAGTTCTTTGTAAATACTTGCAATTATTTCTTTGACGTGTTTTTTTAGATTATGGTGTGTTTCCAAAATACTACTAGAGAAAAGAAGATGACAGATCCTGCAAGATTCAGTATATCATTTGATTATTTGTCACTTTTTAGGATTTCAATCGGTAATGATAAACTCGTGCTCATTTTGAATATCCGCATATGAATATCCTTCTCTTTGGAAGATTAGTTCATGATTTTTATGTATATATACTCATGAAGGCAGTTCTTTTTTGCACATGATGTGTTCCTCTTGTTTATTAGAAAGAATAATGTGGCTTCCGTTTTTTTTGTTTTTATATGCCTGATTGATAGTGTCGAAATCCATTGAATAGTCTATATTAAGGTGTTCTAAGAGATGAAACACATCCATAGGTAAATTGTTGGCTTGCATATCTAGCATTGATAACAATGGCAAAGCTCATGTATATCTTGAATTACATTCTACGATATATACCTCATTATGGTGTTCGTCGATAATAAGATCCAATCAGAAAATTCATGTATATCCATTTTTAAACATATGCCCTCAAATTTTTTGTACAATAGTATCTGCCTTTTTTTGTATAGTCGAGGAGTAGTGCTTAAACCCCCAATCATGTCAACAAAACAGTCATGATCATTTTTTACTACTGATAACCTCAGGAATATCTATGATTTGTGTTTGTATAGCATTTGTGAGAGTTCCGTATCTTGTTACACACCCAATAATACTTCAAGATATGCCAGAAATGAATGTTGTAATGTTGATTGAAGATATATCTTTTCATTTATATGTTTTATCAGATATTTTTTTTTGAAATGCGATAAAATCTGTTGTGTTGTTAATAAAGAGTGTTCACGATCCTCATCATTTCGTGATATCTGGCAATTGAATGACTATTTTTTCTCAATAACGACTTGCCCATATATCATATCAGGATGCAAGAAAAGAATCAATAGGTATGTTTTCCCCTAAAATGGGGATGATATCCATCTCCTTTAGTATGTCTCTAAATGTTTTTTTGTTTTCATATTGTGCCCTTATTGTGCTCTTATTACCCAAAAGTTTCATTCATAAAGAAGTTACTAACTCTTCCATGTCCATAGTTTCTTTACGTGTTATAATATATTTTCTCTTTTGTTGTAAAAGATAGTTCTGTATGTCTTTGTCATGTAACACGCTTAAACGTCAAATTTTTCATGGGATCAATGTATTGAGGCTTTTGATTTTGTAGTGTTTCTTTAAGAGATCAGTATCTAAACTATCCTTATATACAATAATTTCAAAATCAGAAAGAAATATTCATAAGAAATATATCAAAAATGCTGAGGACTCTATTCAGGTTATTTTATGTTGATGGCTTCATAAAAGTTCTTTTGCGTCTTGAATAGTCTTTATTTCCATTTTTATAATTATAACCATAAAGAAAAGATATATTCTAGATTTCTTTTCATATATTTATTGCATATCAACGATATCAAAATATTTTTTTTCTATATATTCAATATCATGTTTGAAATCCTCAGAATAATCACTTACTAATTCTATAGATCACACTTTGCCATATCAGTTTTGGGTTAATCATATAGGTGTTCATATGGCTGTAATTATTTTATTGATTCTATGAAAAGATTTGCAAGAGCAGATTGTATCTAGTATTTCTTCATTATATCAAGTAAACAATCATTGTTTAGGTGGATACAAAGCAAACATTGCTATGTTCTTTTGGAGAACAAAGTCTTGGTGTTGCTGTGCAAAAGGCAAAAACAATAAATTTACATTGTATCATATTTGATACATATCTAGTCTAAATCCTCATATTCTTCAGTTTGTTTCTATCGTTTTAAACTCTCATTTTGGATTTATTTTAAACTCATGATGGACAAATGTATTTCTGATTTTTCATCCAATAACTGTTTTATGTACAAATTCATGAAGTTTTTTTTTATCAACCTCTGTTTCCACTTCATGGGAGATAAATCTTGAGACATTACAAAAATCATCGATACCATAATCTATTCACAATTTTATAGATATTGGTTGAGAAAGTGAAATATTCTGTTCTTCATCTACATAATAATCGATGGTATACATTTTTCCATCAATAAACTCTTCGATAATAATCGACTGATTTTTTAATCTTTTATTTTCCAGCATTTTTAAGGCAGCTAATGTAGTTTCCAAAGCTGCCATATATTGTCCATAATTTTCTATTTTACATACACCACTACTTTGAACTCATTTAATTGGTTTGATTACACAAGGGAAGGGTGGAAAATCTTCTTCTCTTAGCTCATTTGCTTCTTCTATAGAAAATTGTTTATATTGTACAATAGTTTCAGGATATGTTTTTCATATGGTTTCTCTTTGGATATATTTGTTTAAAAATAGTTCAGGGTTACTGGTGGTTTTTTGTCCCAACATGTTTCTAATCATATTCGTGAATGGTATTTCTTGTTCTTCAAACGTATTGATGAATATCTTTCATTGCAATGTCTGTATATGAGCGACAATTTCTCATTCATCTTGAAATCAGATTATTTCGACTCCTACTGATGTGATTCAGTCGATAATATCTTGATCTAAAGTTATATAAGGATCTTCTTTATAGAAATATATTGTTGTGATTCATTTTTCTTGCAAATCCTTAAAACTTTTTTTATAATAATCAAATTTATTCAATTTAAATAAACTTTTTTTTGAATAAAATCATATAAGATACATTATGTTAATGTAATGATGTAAAAAAATCGATAAGTCATTTGCATATTTTCGTTACCTCTCATGTGTCTGTTTGATAATATCGAGTTCATGGAGAAGCGTTGATTTCTATTAAATATCGCCTATCTTCTTTTTTACAAAAGGCAAAATCCATAGACATGATATCATCTCATTGTAGCTGTAATTCTTGATAAATAGTTTTTGATAAGTTTATTAACGCTGTTGGTAATATATCAATCGCCAATGCTTGTTGATTTCATCAATCTCAGATATTGCTTTTGAAGCTTCAGGCTTTTGGTCTTCTTAATGTGGCCTCTATGATGGCGCTTCCCGCAAACATGAGTCTTATATCGTGGGTTCATTCAACAATTCACGGACATCATCCAGAAAAATCTTTAAAATCTTGGACGATATACAGCTCTTCCAATCATTTGAATCTATCCTTATTGATATGTAGATCTTGGATAGTAGTAAGTTCTATCCCTTTTCATCAGTTTGCTCTAATAGGTTTAATAACTACTTTTTCTAACGACTCTTGATCTTTTCTCTTATTAAGAAATGTACTTAATAGAAATGTTTTTGGTTGGTGTGATCTACAAAAGAGATAGGTTTCATACTTATCACCGCTCAATATTGATATTTTTTTTGAGGGAGTAATAATATATGATGTTTCTAATTTGAGATATTTATAATACGTTCAAAGAGATCTTCTACTCCACAATATATCTGGAGTATATTCTTCTTGTATAGTCTTGGTTGATCAATCTTGTGTAAAAACATTATATTCACTAAACGTATTGTTTTCAGTAAATTTATTGACGCTGACCCTTGTTAGTTCGATACCATGTTTTTTAAATAATTCTTGCATAAAAAGCTTGTTTCCAAATTCATCCTTGCCTTTGTATGTATCTACATAAGAATTCTCTATAGCAACTTTCAACATAGGGTATCAGTTATATAATAAAATCTAAATCATGTATCTTTATTTTGCCCTTATATATTTTATCATCAAGTTTTCAATTTATTGCTCGATGTTTGATGTTTTTATATCATTCCAGATAAATCTTATCTTTCACAAATACTGTTCATGGGTGTATATAATCAGTATGGATTATTCATTTTTTGATTCTAAGGGCGGTTTTGAAATAAAATTCTTTTGAATATTGAGGATACATAAATTCAATGATATTGACCAATTTCTTGAAATCAAGATTCTCTGCTTCTTTCACAAGATGATATTTCTTGTATATACTATCCTTCTCATATTCTTCGGGGAGCATTTTGCTTGCATTGTAGATAGCCAAGCCCTCTTCATCTTTGAGATAATTTCATGTACCGGACTTAAGAATATTCCATCATGATTTTAACCCATTAAGATATCTCACAAGATGTGTATCTACCTCATGAGCCAAGATAGAAAGCAATTCTTTTTCTCTGAATACGCCATGTTTAGAAATACTGATTTTGATGTCTTTTCACATAATAACTGAGATCCTTGAGAGATTAGTATAACTAAATACAATATCCACACCAAAGATTTTTTTATCAGCGAGATATTTTTCTATAATTCTTTCTATTTCCGAAAGAGTTAGGGGTTCTCATAGTAACTTTTGATTGTCTTCTTTTGTTGTAAAAATCTTTTCTCTAGCAATTTTTAGAAGTTCGTTATCAAATTCACCGAACAATTTTCTGTTGTATACTGCAATAGTATCAAAGTCTTGTCTGCTATAAGCCAGAATAAGATTTCTCCTCGTCTCCAGTTCTTCGAGTTTATCTATAAATAATTGTTTGAAGCCACTGGTAAGTTTACTCAGCTGTTCTTGAAGTTTTACTATTTCATCTTTTGTCTGCATAAGCTTTTCTTCCTGAGGCCATCTGTATTTAAATGTTGGGTTATATTTTCCGTGAAAGGTGATGAATTTATCGAGTTCACTGAAATAATTTATCGGTCTGAGTCTAGATGAAAGATTGAGTCTTTTGTTGAGTTTTTCTATTTTTTGGTCGATACTATGAAGTTCTGTAGCTTCCAATGGAGCTATATACATAGGATTAATGATATTTACTATTTCAAATGTTTTATGAATTGGTTTTACAAGATAATGACTTGCGGTTTTATTCCCCAGAATGATTTTATTGTCAGCTAGGCTTTCTAGGGTAGAAAATTTATTTTTTTTTAACACTATTTCATTTTCGTAAAGATCTAGATACCATTCTCTTTTATTTTCTTTGATTTTATCAAACAATTTTTGAGACATATAATTTCCTGATTTATTCAGATCAACCTCTACAATAACATCGAGTTTTTCTTCTTCTTCTTTTTCTTTGATGATAAAATTTGCATATTGTGAGAGGTAGAGGAGTTTATTTTGTCAGAAAAGATCTGATTTTTCTGGAGTAAAAAGACTTTTTGCTATCTCAACTCATTTTTCTGGATCTATAATTTTGAGATCTGCTATTTTATCCAAGATATTTTTTAGTTTAGTATCACTCACTTTCTGTACTTCCAATCAAGCTCTTGCATTGATTTCCAAAAGTTTAGGTCATTCGTTAGTTATTACTCGATCGAGAGCAAGATATCACAAGTTAACGAAATATTGTACTTTAGAAGAAAGGAATAAGATATCATTCCAATAGGGGAGTTTTTTGTTGTGAAAATGAGCAAACTTTTTAGGAAATTTTGTTTTATAAATTTTATTTTTCCATAGTAATGACGTTATTTTACCACTTCCAACTTCGATACCAAATCACAGTCCTCACTGAGCAAGATTGGCCTTACCACCAGAGTCTTTGGTCGGCACCCTAATCATAGTGGCGACAGGGACAAGATTGAAAACAATAACTCTTATATCTGCTAACCCAAATTCACAAAAATCCTTAAATAATTCACCAGCAACAAGTTTTTCTTCAATAATTATTTTATCGCCTCAGAGTGTCATAGAATATTTGCCATCTAGAATATCTACTAGACGTCTCCTAAATTCTTGATCAGTAAGTAGTTCATTTCATATCTGGTACTTTCCATTATGATGATGATCATTATCAAATTCTTGGAAAAATACTTTTTTTATTTGTGATCATCGTTGATGGAGTTTGCTTTGAGCATACGGTATAGGTTCCTCTTTGGTAGGGCTTTCTATAGGTTCTTCTTCGATATATTTTACTATATAGACTCATTGTCCTTTGCTGCCATGATTTGGTTTTACGATAAAGTTCTTTTTTGGTAAATAAGCAAAATCAAATTCATAGAGTTCTTTGCGATTAGCTATTATTCCATAGGTTTTTGCAAAAGGGATGCCTCTTTCTATGAGAAAATCTTTCGTTTGAAGCTTATTGTTTGCCAAACGAATACCTTTCTTGTCATTGAACTTTTTTATATAAAGTAGATTTCTAGCATTATTGCCTAGAATTCCAAAATCCAACATAGCACAAATAGGAATAAAAAAACGCTAATGCTATAAGGAAAAGCAATAAAAAAGCAATTCCATCAATGTATATTCTTTGAGAAAATGTTGGTATGATTACCGTTGATTTTCGTTTTCCAATACATATATAATATATAATAAACAAAATAAGTAAATAAAAAAAAACAAGAAAAAACATTTAGATCGATCGGTTATGAATTTGATTTGAAAAAAGAGGGAAAATGT
>CAJBLF010000058.1 GCA_903953935.1 uncultured bacterium | reverse complement strand
TTAAAATATAAATATATTATTTTTTTATCAGCTATCTATTTTTTTATGACTACAACGACATATAACATAAGTTTTCAACACTACACCACTTCATATCTCACCCTATATTTTTTTCTTTACCATATGTAGCAATATATTTTTGCAAAAGTTTTCAGCCTTTTTCTGTACATCAATTTCTACTGACATAGCATGGGATGATATTTCTGGATGATGTGGATCATCAATCCACATTGTATATCCATTTTCACCTTTATTGAGCGTGTTGTACTTCTGATGTTGGGTTTTAAAATCTAGATATCTTACATCTATTATGCTGGGCGATTCACCAGCCATATGAAGTAAATCCTCTATCTTCTCAAACGACTTGTTATTATATCATATCTTTATCACTACTCATGATGGTGAATTACTGTATTTTGTAGGTAAGAACTCTTTATCTAACATCAAAGTTATTTCTCATTTTTTAAGTTCATTCTCGACTCACCATGAATTGTAATACGGTTTAAAATCATCTATAGGATAACTAAATATCCTGGAAAGATTCGATTTTTCTTTTTGTACAATCTCCAAATATCCTTCATCAAATGTTGTTTCATAATTCCTATACCCTTCTGTAGGCGTATCATAGTTTTTATGTCAGATAATATATATTTTTGAATGTCATGAGTCACCCTCTATACTATCAATAATTTTCGCATTATGAGTCCTTTCAATCAACTCTCTGAACTCTTGATCGGATGACTTACCAGAGTCTCATACATTGAGTATAGTCCCTTTTTGTTTCATTATCTCCTTTTCTCCTACTATAAATTTTGCATCTTCAAGGAGTTTCATTGTTATCTCTACATTTCATTGTTCACTCATAGAAAAATTTAATTCATATATATCTTTACCTTTAACTTTTTTTTCTATACCGTAATTTGTTTTGATTAGATTTTCTAGTCGTGCCCTTTCCTGAGGAGTATTATATAATTTAAGCATCATATCGCCCATACTTTTTTGATGAATACTTATAAATCCCACGGTTTTTTCTCATAATTGATTCATAAATGTATCTATGAGATGTATCCTTTCTTCTTCATTAAAATTTAACAGTGTATTTCATAAAATATCAAATGATGCGCTATTGAAATGGTTGGCTTCTATACTCTTTGCTTTTTTATCTTCATTCTTAGATACTATGTTTTTATCCTCCAAAAACGCATAAATATCCCTATTTACAAAAAATGAATTTTCATTATCGAAAAAATATTTGGTAAAATTATCGAAACTATGTCCAAACCCCATGAGATGAAGCTCATGTATTTTATCTTCATACATCTTGGAAGTATCTACACCCACAAAACAATGAGATTCCCTAAATGCTTTAATATCAGGATTTTCTTTATCGAGTCACGAATACATATTATTCTCATCAATGTATTTGATGCCTAATATTTGTTTATAGAGTTCCACTTCCTTACTCATATCTCAACAACCAAAACCTACATGTAAAGCTCCCATATATTTTCTGAATATATCTTTGTGTTTTTTTATTGTGTCTATCTCTTCCCGATAGAGTTCACTATATGCTCATCACTTCAGTACATTATTATATAATCCAGCTCATTGGTCCTTGTATGCATCATTAAATGCCAACATATCATTTTCTAATAAACGTATGATAGCTTCATTACTCGTATCAGATTCTCTATACAACTTTGCTTTTTTGTCTTTCAACTGTTTAGCTCCCTCTAACGACTCTTGTAGCAAATCTTTATCATCATATAATTGCGATATCAATGCAACATATTCTTTCTTATCAAGGATATCTCCATATGCTATGGCTTTAAGCACCTCATTGTATCTCATTGAGATAGACCTTGCTAGTTCTGGAGTATTCCCAATATGTTTTTGTATGGTATGTCTAAACTCGAGTATACCTTTCAATGTCCCCCTATCTTTATCTGACTTACTAGTAAATTCCATTTGTTCTTGCGCTTGTAATGGGAACAACTGATAATCAATTCTTTTACCATCAAAATCGAGAATATTATTAATCTCATAGATATTATACTGAACATTACATAACGAAGGATCGTTTGTCTTTTCAATATTTTCTATCAACTGCTGGTCGATTCTCTGTGGTTCTGAGAATTCGATATCAACTCACACCAAAAAATCATATGGAATTCACTTAAATCTTGTTTTGACAGTAACATGTGCAATAGGGGCCACATCCATTCCATCAACAGCATGTCTAAGATACCGATACAGCGTATAATATTTATATTTGGGATCATCAGATATACACTTCTCTATCTCCATCGATTCTATGGGTAAAGAAAAAATATTGTATCAAAGCCTTTTAAGCTCTTCTATTTGGTTTTGTGTTTCTCAAGATAAATTGTTATTCTTGTTTTTTTCCATTTTCTGGATTTTTCTCTAAAACATAAAATGTAAACGGATTGTCCTTTTCCGTTATTTGATTTTTTATCGTAAGATTAGTATTTCTTTCTACTAAATCATTAAACGTATCTTTATTAAACCTTTCTGATGTGAAACACTGAAAAATAGTACCATCTGGTATTTCCACTATTTTTCATCCAACACGAGCAATTGCTGGTATACCGCCTTGTCGCTCAATTTTCACATCAACATTGATGATATCATTTTCATCGTACCAAACATACAGTATAATATTATCTTTTTTTATTCCTATTTTTTGAAAAAAATTTGCTATAAATGCACGTTCCTCCTCTGTGTTATATATATTTTCTATCTGTTTTTTTTGGGCTTCATTTTTTGCTTTATTAAACAAAGACACTATAAATATATCTCATTCTTGCATGATTTTATCCATCTGTTGGAGAAATGGAATTTGATAGGATCAAAAATTTCAAAATGTCCCTCAAAACAATGTCATTGTTTTTTTTAAATTCCTCAATTCTTCAATGTATATTGTATTTTGAAACAACAATGCCCCTGATTCTTCGCTTGCTCTAAGATTAGAATACAAACGTCATTTTTCTAATATATCATTAATCCGACCTACAGAAAATTGCTTTTGTATGATAGGAAATTCTTTTTCAAATACTTTTCCTGCCTCCTTAAGAGCTTTTAGGCTACTGTCCATCAATAGAACATCTTGATATGCTGCAAATGGAATTTCATTGTTTTGTCATTGTATATTCTTTTTATTATATTCTGTTTTTGCTGCCTCAATAATTAGTTTATCTTTTTTTCCGTTTCCACATCATAGACTTATATAGTGTTTATGTACGTATGGTCACATTACTTTCTTTGTATGTTCTAACAGATCTAATTCAGCTTCATAATATTTACGATATTCTCCCTGTTCAGCAATTGCATTATACAGAGCATCACCATTATCCATATAAAAATATTTTGTATTTATAGGAATTATTTTTTTTCACTGTTCTATGGGCTTAAGCATATTTTCATATATATGAAGTCCACAACCCTCTATGGTATCCATATATAATTTCAATTCCAATGGTCGCCATGTCGACAACTTACCATAGAGATATTCTTTTCTTGCCTTGAGTTCTCGAAACCTGTTATTATTAATCAATCCTTCCTCTCTTTCTCATGTATTTGCGCTCACTATATCCACCAATTCTTTTTGGATATTTTCCAGTTCTGGGAGTATTTTTTTGGTTTTTTCTATTTGATTTAGGCTCAGATCTAAAATATCACAGTAATTTTCTACAATACTATGTTCCATCTCTGAATCTTCTTGTATGCCTGCTATGACCTTATTCTTGATACGTTTGAAAAAAGGTTTATCGCCAAATATATATTCAGTATAATCATTTATTTCTGGTGAATATGTCCATTCGAGATCCAAAAGATCTAAAGATCAATTTCTGCGTATATTTTCTATAATATCTTTATCAAAGAGATTTATAAAAGTTTTTGCATAGATTTGTACTATAAAAGGTATTTTCTCGCCTTGTTCGGTTATCCCCTCTACGTCAAAATAAGCTGCTGCCATACGATTAAATATTGATGAAGCATGTTGCCTATTTTTCAGCTGATGTTCTACAAGTCATATCTGACTCTGAACAAATTTATTTCATATATGTAAAAAATTTATCTTTGTTATATGATTAAACAAATCCTCGTTTTCTATAGCATTCTTGTTGGTTGTTTGATTATCAATACCCATTAGCTTTAGCTATACATACGTAAAATTTATTTTTTATCTTTTTTGTTATTTTTTTGTGTTTCCCAGATAAGATCAAAAATACTCTCCATAGTTTCAAAAAATTTCGCACTATGTATAATGATACCACACATATCTCTATCTGTATACAGAGATATCGCTACCTTATCATCATATATCAGTACTTCGTCAGGGATAGTAAATAATGGATTATTTATGAGTATGCTTTTTTTGAGTATTTCCTTGTCTGGTATCTTATGATATATCCTATTTTCTGGAGAATCACTCAATATTACTTTAGCTAGAATTCCTGTTTTCACTCTATTAGGAATAAACACACGCATGAGATATTCTGAAAATTTTTCATTGATTTCATGCCTTCACATAAATGCTCTCAATTCAGTCTTTGAGGATAGTTGATCATTATACATCTTTTTCATTCCCTCCAATCATTCAAAAAATTGTATTTTGGGTTTGGAACCAAATTTATCTGCCAAAGCTAAAAGTTCTGGTACTCTCTCCCTAAAGCTTTCATACTTTTGTTCTGCCTGCTTAAGTAAAATATCTGGACTAATGACACTATAATATTTCACTCCTTCTTTGGTCGTCTCATTGACGATACCATCCCTCTTGAGATCTTCAAGTAAGGTATAGGTTGTCACTCTATTTAGCTCTGCACGTCTCGCAATAGTACTAGCGACAGAAGTTCCCAATTCCAAAACCGTAAGATATACTCTCGCTTCTTTTTCTGATAGCCCGTAATTTTGGAGAGTGATAAGTAAATTTGCGTCCATAACGATATGATAAAACAATAAAATAATTAAACGTCTCAACGATCTATCCCCATATTTGATCGTTTTTCCGTTGTTAGTCCTTGTGTCAATTATATCCGCAAACATCAAAAAATGCAAATTTATAAGCAAAATTTGCACATTTTTTTATTCTCTGTTATTTTCCCGATATCAGCTAAAACAGGCCTAACCTCTGCCTGTTGTAAAAACATTACAACATATTTATGTTTCTATATGTTGACTTCTTTTGTTTTTTGTATATAATTATCATCGTTATAGTAAAGTATTATTATAGCTCTCATAGAGAGGTCGGTGTTGAGGATAAAGAATACAGATGTTATTCATGTCCTCCACTACCATAAAATAGCATCAAGAAAAACTAAAACATAAAATAAACCACAAAAAAATTATCAATAAACCAGAATTCGGGGTATATTGACCAAGAGCATGGACTCTCTCGGATAAAAAAAACCATACGTTATTTGGTGTCACGTATAAGTACATCAACACACGTAACACGTATGATCGTGCAAGTAAACGACACTACCTATGTGATCGTTAATGGTGTGCGCATGACCTGGGCCGATTATCTCGACCTCCTTGGTAGCTAACCACTAGCGATACATAATAATCTGTTACTTCTGAGTAACGGGGAGCGAATGATCCTGGCAACAGAACATTCACGTCTGATATCTACGTACAAATGGTATCCAAAGAAGCTTATCTCTTTGTAAGGTATGATAAGCAAATGATTTATTTAATCATCTAACCTGTCGGCATTCCGATTGGTTTTTTTTATTTAGACATACTTACGAATGGGAGAAATAAGGTAAAGTATATATTACATCGCCATCAACCTCTTCATTACCCTTTCTTTTCCCATCACCTGCATCACAGAAAATAAGTCTGGTGTCTGGGTAGCACAACAGAGTTGAACCCTAAGAAACATAGCTAAATCTCATGTTTTCCCGATATATCATCATTCTTTAAATTCTGCATTATTTGCTGCAAAACCATATTTTTTTCAGATTTCTTTCAACTGAGCAAACCGTTCTTCTACACTCATAGATAAATTCAATATTTGAATATATTCATCGACGAAATTTGTCATTAAGACTTTATCAGCTATAACGTTTCCTTCTTTCAACGTTTCAATATTTCAACTAAGTTTTGTTCGTTCATCGTCGAAGAAAAAATTTAATTGAGTCTCTACATCAACATAGGTGGTAAATCTCTTAGGATCTTTTACGGTATGTCTTTCGATATTCATAGCAGCTTTTACGTATGTAACATCAGTCTGCATATTTTTCGCCAATTCTGGTCTATATTTCAAAGCTCGAGCCAAACTCTGATCATACAGTTCGTTAGTTGAAATCCTGGACAAATAATTGTTGTTTACACTTTGAAGTTTTACAAAATCAAACAGTGCTCAAGATTTTCCCATTTTTTCAAGTACAATATCAAAGTCGAGATAACTCTTTTCAGGATTTGCTTTCTGTCGCTCTTCAAATCATGGATCTATGATGGTGAGAAGATATTCGATAATTCATTGGGTTGCATAACCGTTCTCAAAAAAGAATCAGATATCTGCCTCTGGGTCATGTCTTTTGGAAAGTTTTCTTTTGTTTCCATTATCGATTTTGAGTAATGATGCGGGATGACAATATTTTGGATGTGGTAATCAAAAAGCTGAGAAAAGCTGGATATGTAAAGGTACCGAAGCTAGTCGTTCCTCACCTCTAATCACATGAGATACTCTCATCAGATGATCATCAACGATATGTGCGAGATGATAGGTCGGTAATTCGTCAGATTTAATAAGAACGATATCATTTATATTCTCCATCGTTTCTATACTTCCTTTTATGGCATCCTCAAAAACCATCCTCTTTCCTAACTCACCCGGAGAGCGAAATCTAATAACATAATTTTTATCAGTATGTAATTTATCAACAATCTCCTCTAGTGATTTATTTCTTCGTACAGAATAGTTACCATAAATTCCAGGCGTTACCTTTATTTTTGTCTGTTGTGTACGAATAAGCTCTAATTCTTCTGGTGTCATCCAACATGGATATGCTAATCCATTTTCGAGCAAATATTTTGCAAATACCTTGTATATATCTTTTCTTTGTGACTGGATATAAGGTCAGTAGTTTCCTATATCGCTATTGTTTTCTCAAATGGGTCACTCATCTATCTGGATACCAAACATCTTCATATAATTGATAATCAAATTTACTACTCCTGCAACCTCTCTCTTTTGATCTGTATCTTCTATTCTCAGGAAAAACGTTCCCCCATTCTGTTTGGCAAATTTTCGTTCTGTAAAAAAAGCACTTACTCCTCCGATATGCAAAAATCCAGTTGGACTTGGTGCAAAACGTGAACAAATCGGATTTGTTCTTGGAGGATATTTTTTTTCTAAATCCTGTATGGTTTCTGTAACCTCAGGAAATATCATGTCAGCAATCTCTTTTCGGGTAGTCATATTAAGTAAATCACAATCTAAAATCCTGAATTTAGGATAATGATATTGCTCTTGGTTTCAAGAAAATCAGTATGATAAACTATATAATGGGTTCGGCAAACTCTTCTATAGTTTTTATGACATCAGACTGTTTTTCTTCTACCATTCTTTTCGCTTCTGCTAATGGCCTTGCATACTTTTCTCTTGAAATAGCATAAAGCTGTGTTATGTGGGTTCTATCTATAGCAACATCGGGAGTTCGACATGATTTGAGACTAAAAGGATCCTTTACCTGTCATTGTACCAGCAGTTTGCAGTAAAATTCTCTCATATTGAGGTTAGATAGATCATATCCATTCAAAAATGGTTGAAAATGCTGCTTCATATATTCTGCATCTTCTGAAGAAATCCTAAAGCTGACTAATGTCCCTACATTTCCAAACAGTGAATCAGAAATATTTTGAGGTATTTGTTTGATAAATTGGTGAGCAACCGATAGAGAAAGACCGTATTTTCTTGCCTCAGACAATATTTCATTGAAGGTATCTGTTGCAAAGTTTTGAAATTCATCTACATAGAGAAAGAAAGGAACTCTCTCGTTCTTTTCTATAGACTGTCTTCATACAGCAGTCTGAAAAAGTTTGGTCACAAACATAGCACCCAGAAATCACATAATCTCTTCTTGAAGCTTTCCTTTTGGTAGTTTAATTAATAATATCTTTTTTTCATCCATCACCTTTCTGAGATCCAGTTTGTTTTCTGGTGAAGCAAAGATATTTTTGATAATATCTATAGAGAGCAATTGTCCTACTTTGTTGAGGATCGGCATAATAGCTTCTGTGTTGAACTGTTGCGACCATCAAGCAAATTCATTGGTCCAAAAATTTCTTACCACATCGTCTTGGATAGCATTAATCATTTCATATCTAAAATCTTTGTCGGTCAATGCCCTGATAATATCAAATAGCGTTGATTTGGGTTTATCCAACAAAGCAAGAAAAATCATTCTCAATACGTGTTCAAGTTTCGGATTTCGATTTGATCAGAAAAATTTTTTGAAGATATCTATAAATCATTTAGCTAATATCTGTTTAGACTCGTTTGCTTGTACATCAAGTGGATTCATACAAAATGGATATTGATCATCCGTAGGATCGAAAATAATGACATCATTCATACGAGAAACTGGTATGTGAGTCATGATCTCTTCTATAGCATCACCATGTGGATCAATCACACCAACCCCCTTTCCCTGTTGTATATCATTGATCATAAGATTAAGAAGAAATTTTGATTTTCCGGTCCCCGTTTTACCTACCACATACATGTGTCTCAATCTATCTTCGTCATATATTCCTATAGGCACGGTAATAGATCTATAATCAGATATTCATAAAATATTGGTGTCTTGAGGATAATTTTTTGCTATTACTTCATTATGTACATCAAGTGAATAATCAAAAGAAGGTACTCCTACTGGCAAAGCAAGTTTCCTAGATTTAACCGTCAGTAATGATGTCTCTGTTTTTGGATTTTTGGGGAAATGAAAAAATGCTGCTATCTCTTTGGTATTTAGGACGTAACTTCCCATTCTACTCTTATATTCTTTCAATGAAGAAATTAAATTAGCGACATTGGTATGTATTTTCAAAGTAAATTGATTGAGTGGATAATTTTTAAATACCGAAAAATTATTGAATACTGATCTTATTCTTCATTCAGCCATTGATTTATTTTGAGACTGTGAAATCATATATATTCTCACCTCAAACAAATTATCATGTTGTTTAGCTTTGAAGTATGCGTCTCCTATTTCTTTTCGATTTTTTTGTGTCGTATGAGAGAAAATATATTTGTAAAATTGGAATGCAATCTTCTGTTTGAGTTTTCGATGATTGAATTTTGATTTCATAAAAAACCAAAAATTCTCATTTTCTATCGGCGTAAGTTCTATAAAAAACCCTATTTTATCATTGATAACATCAAAATTTTCAAACGTTCTAAAAAGATTTGACACAAAATCCCCATCATCATTTTCATCCATTTTAAAAGGATAACATCATGTATTGGCTAGTGTAATTTCTCCAATGACTGTTTTGCTTTTATCATACTCCCAGACATTTTTATTGTCTGCAATAATTTGAAAATCATTGAAATGTGTATAAAATTGAGACTCAAATGAGGCATACGTAGATTTTACTGTATCCAAAGAATAATATATTTCTCATTTCTTATAATGAATTCCGAGCGTAAATGTTCTTTTTGACAATGTCTTTGATACGTCATCAAGAAAACTCTGAAAACTCTTTTTTCATTTTTCAAATGAATGATATACTTTTATAAGATGTGACATAACAAACGATGAAACGGTAAAATACTTATCAGTAAATTTCTTTATGGTAACAACTCTCACAATATACTATTTCTGGTTTTTCTGGCGCGTAGGTTGTCTTGATAGCTGTTCAGCATTTTGCACATGCTCTATCTCGCAGTTTTCTTGGATTTCTTAGTTGCATACGCTCTATATGTCTTTGGTCTGGATGTTTGTGTGGAAGTGGTAGATTGTGTTTACGATAAAATTCCAGTTCTGGTTTAACAACACGAAAGGGCTTACCTGTCACCTCACAAGTAATGACTTTATTGAGTATATCATCAGCTATATCATCTATTTTGTCTGGAAAATCTTGAGCGTTTATGGTTTGAGCATTTGCAGGAACATTGATTGGATATTCTTTATCCATTCGCTTATATCATCTCTTGGTAGCTTCTTCTCTGGATAATGGAAAGTATTCCATAGCAATCGTCTCATTATACCCAAAAGGACTTATCGATCATGAAAAGAACTCTCATCGTTCTCCTGTTTTCTTCATATGTTCGATTATTTTTGGCACTAATATTTCATATTCTTCTTTGGTATATTGTTTATTGAGAATGCAATAGTGTTTATGACGTAAACCTATACAGCCAAATAGATGAGACGAATTTAAACATGTATATGTATATAACGAATCACTTAGATTTATTCATGAAGAGAAAAGACAATTATGAATCTGTTCTGAAGAGCTTACTTCATAACATACATCACATTTAAATCATACAAATGAGGCATCATATATATCTTTCATATCTCAAGAAGCTCGACAATTTTTACTATCTTCCAAATCAAAACAATCAAAAACATTGATTCAGTTTTTACTGTTGGTTATGTAATCTCCAAAACAATTTTCGCAGTTTTCATTGTTTAAACTTTTTACTATTCTAGTTTTGTTAGTGATTTTTTCTTTTAACAATGCTAATGTTTTGGATGATCCAAGATCTATTTCTTTTATTTTTTTCATATATCCTTCAGGATCATATTGTGTGTTTTCGAAGCAATGCTTCTTATTTACCAAGTTCGTGCATCCAAAGCAATTAGTGCATCCTATACAATTTTCCAGAAAATAAGAATCTGCACATCACGTACAATTATTTGAAAACTTCATATTATAACAATCGTGGATGTCTGTACATTCATAACACTCTTTACTATCTATCGCGACACAACAATCCATACAATATTGGCTCTTATGGATAAATCTAGCGTACAAACAATTTTCAGAATATGACATACAAGAGGTTAAATAACAATTTTTGTTGTTGGTTCCAAAAACCGCATAATCACAATTTTCAGAATCTGCTGTCTGTATGCCCTGAGGAACATTTTTGAATAAACTATCACATTGCTCAAAAAATGTCTTAGAAAAATCATAGTCCTGCCCATAGTCCATAGGATCTCGTTGGTCTGATCGTCGAATTTTTTGATCATACACCGTGTATGGTTTATCTGGTGAAAATATGGATATAATTGGTTTTCCGCTAGCATCACACATCCTTTTATAGAGTTTTCTCTCATTACGAAAAACAAGTCTTCTTTGCTGACGGCAATCTGGACAGAATGTTGGATCAGGAATGTTATATTTTTTTCATGCAAATATTGGTGAAACCTTATCATAAAAATTCCTATCTTGATCCGTAATAGAAAAAGATGATCAACAACTTTTACATAATTTTGTCTCTACTATCTTCTCCATAAGAAATAAGTAAACGATAAAATACTAAAACAACAAAACGACTTATCAATAGATTTCTTTATTATAACAAGATTCGCAATATACTTTTCCACTATATTTTTTATCATATACACTCAACACTTCGTTATGACAGCAATCACATATTTTGAGAAATAACTTTTTTGGCGGCAATTGTTGTAATCTTTCTTCATGGCGTTGATCTGGATGCTTGTGTGGTAACGGAATATTCATTGTACGATAAAAATTCAATTCCTGTTTTTGTATTCTAAATGGCTTTCCTGTAATCTCACAAATAAGTATCGCATTGAGAATATTATCATCAACCGTATGTATATCTTGTGGAATGTCGCTTCCTTTCAACGTCGACATATTTGCTGGAATGGCAGTATCATAATCTGTATCCTGTCGTTTATATCATTGTTGAACCGCTTCCTGTTTGGTACGTGGATAATAATCTTGAGCTACGGTTTCATTATATCCGAATGGTGAAATTTCTGGAGCAAAAAATTCTCACCACTCTCCATATTGTTTCATATGTTCGATGATTTTTGGTACTAATATTTCATATTCTTCTTTGGCATATTGTTTATTGAGAATACAATATGACTTTTCACGGAGACCTACACAACCGAAGATATTGGTACATCCACCAGCAATATATGAATAATATACATCATGACATCACGAAGTAATCACAGCTGAGAAGAATATTCTGTTGGTATTGAATCAGATAGAACATGCTTGGTATGAATTTTCCAGTTCTCACCCATATGAAGAGATATCGTGACAATTATTTGCTCACGTCACCAAATCAGAGTATTTCATATTTTCTGCATATCCGATATTATAGGAAAAATGACAATTTTTTGTACCATATAGATTGTTTCCTACACCTCATTCATCATTGACAGTATAGGTACTCCTACACAATGATGTAGGATATGTATAACTAAATTCTTGTGATGCTGTTTTTGCTTCGTACTCTTCTTTGGTATACTGTATGTTATCTATGCAATATTTTTTATGCACCAGATTAGAACAACGAGTACAATACTCACAATTGGAGCATTTACTACAATTGACAAGAAACTTTGATCTATCACATTCTTGACAGCTGATAAGATGAAATGACTCTGTACAATTGATGCAATTATACGTATTCTCACAATAATATACATGTAAGCCATCAACTGTATTTTTGGAATGCTTGATAATCGAGCTATACATGCAATCTTCACAGAAGTCGCTATCAAAAATCAGATAACAATTTTTGGAATTTCCACACGCATTTACATATTCACTATTCTCATTCATTTTGGTGACTAATGAGAGATGTGGAACTTCATGCATCAATTCATCGAATTGTTCAAAAAATGATCTTGTAAAATCCACTTCCTTACCAAAGCCTAAAGGATCTCGACTATCTGATCGCCGTGCCTGCTGTTCATAAACAGTATATGTCTTATCAGGCGAATAAATCGAAATAATTTGTTTACCCGTTGCATCACAATTTCTGCGATACAGTTTTCTATCGTTACGAAAAGCTAATCTTCTTTTTTGTCTTTCTTCTGGACAGAGAGATGGTGTAGGAATACTATATTTCTTTCCATCGATAACGGGAGAAATTTTATCATAAAAAGCTATATCAGATTGATAAATAGGAAACTCTTGACCACTTACTTTGCATGTTTTCCATTCTACGATGGAATCATTAATTTTTTTTGAGACGAACTCATAGACTTTTTTGTCCATAGAGACAATTAAAAGATTAAAAGATTAATTTTTCTACCTGTATTTATCCGTATATTTCTTTTACATAACATTTTTCACAATAGATATTTCCTGTATATGATGTATTGTATACACTCAATATCTCTGTATGACAGTGATCACATTCTCTTAAAAACAAATTTCTTGGAGCAAGTTGTTGTAATCTTTCTTTATGACGCTGGTCGGGATGTTTGTGTGGTAGTGGTAAATTGTGCTTGCGATAAAATTCCAGTTCTGACTTTTGGATTCTAAACGGTTTGCCGGTAACTTCACAAATAAGTATCGCATTGAGTATACTATCCTCCACTGTATGTATATCTTGAGGGATAGTGTCTCATTGTAATGTCGACATGTTTGCTGGAATATTGGTATCATAATCTAGTTCTTGCCGTTTATATCATTTACGTAAAGCATCTTCTTTAGTCAGTGGATAATTATCTTGTGCTATTGTTTCATTATATCCAAATGGAGACAACATAGGATCAAAAAACTCTCATCGTTCCCCATCATCTACCATTTTTGATATGATTTTGGGGACCAATATGTCGTAGTCTTCTTTGGTATATTGTTTATTGAAAATACAATACTGTTTGTTACGCAATCCAATACATCAAAAAACATTTGAACAATTATCCACAAATTGAGAGAACATAACATATTTTGAATTCAGTGAAAAGAGATTTCCAATATTGGAATATCAATTTAAAACTGACAAACACTCTATTGAATTGGGTGACTTTGTTGCTCCGTAACAATCAAAACTATCAATCGAATCAGAATCAGAACATACATATTTACATCACTGAGAAGAATACATATCATATACCAAGACACAATTTTTAGAATTATATATTTCATTTCCGATACAATTTTCTGAATCAGATATTTTAACCGCTTTTTTAGTTTTTGAGAGATGATGCTTCAATTCAGCAGTAGCTAAATATTCTTCATATTGTTCTTTACCTACTTCTTTGTTTGCAATATAATATTGTTTATTTACTAGATTTTCACAATCAATACAGGAGGTACATCAGACACAATCATTACATGCAATACAATCTATGGAATCCTTACAAAAGTTACAATATTTACAATTGCTACAATTGGTACAAGACACACACTGAAAACAATGAGTGTTTTTTTCGGATATTGTACATTCAACACAGTTTTTGGAATATACCAATTGATCTGAATAATAACAATCTTCACTATATCCTGCACCAAAAACATAATAACAGTTCTTGTTATAATATGAGTGATTTGTATAGTCAGAATTTTCACATTCCGTAGCATGAAGTGATGGTTTCGGTACTTCTACAATCAATTCAGCAAACTGCTGTGAAAATGTTTTGGAAAAATCATACGCTCTTCCATACTCCAATGGATCTCGTCCATCAGACCACCAATATTTTTGATCATATACTTTATATGGCTTATCGGGCGAATAAATAGAAATAATTTGTTTTCCTGTTGCATCACATGTTCTCTTGTACAACTTCCTTTCATTACGAAACGATAATCTCCTTATTTGTCTTTCTTCTGGACAAAGAGTTGGTGTTGGAAATTGAAACCTTTTTCCATTAATTATTGGAGAAACCTTATCATAAAAATCTTTATCTGATTGATAAATTGGAAATTCTTCTCAACTACCTTTACATGTTTTCCATTCTACGATAGGATCATTGATGTTGTTTGAAATAAACTCATAGACGTTCTTTTCCATAAGAAATGATGAAACGATAAAATGATTAAACGATTATCCATAAATTTCTTTGGTGTAGCATGCTTCGCAATAAACTTGATATCATAAAACTGGAGTATATACACTCAACATTTCTTCATTACATTTGGCACAATGTGTAAGATGAAAATCTTTTGGCATTCTTTTTTTGAGCAAATGTCTTTGCCTTATATCTTGATGTCTTGTAGGTAATGGAATATTATGTTTGCGATAAAAATCTAATTCTTGTTGGATAACCCTAAAGGGCTTACCTGTCTCTTCGCATACTATTATTTTCTGAACAATATCATCATGAACACCATCTATCGTTATTGGTAGATCCTTTCCTTGTATTGTTTGCATACCTTCAGGGATATTTGCAAAATGTTCTTGGTTTTGCCATGTATATCACCTCTGTACTGCTTCATCTTTTGTCATAGGATAGAAGGTCTGCGCTATTGTTTCATTATACCCAAACGTACTTAATGCTGTTGGGAAAAATTCTCATCGTTGTTTATCATTAACCATCTGTGTAATTATTTTTCCGACTAACGTCTCATATTCTTCCTTGGTATATTGTTTGTTCAAAATACAATATTTTTTATTTTTGATTCCTATACATCAAAAACAATACTCACATGCATTGATATGTTGACAATAATAACAATCAGTAATATTGAATTCACCTGTGAGCATAAAAGCTGATTTTCTCCCAGTAAATCCACAGGTTTCCATTACATATCCAGATTGTGTAGTAGCATATCCATCGTAAATAGGATCTTCTTTATTCATTCCTGTATAAGAACAATATTTATTTCCCGTTCACTCAAATACCACAGAACAAAAAAGATGACCCTTTCCATTCTGTACATAATTAGCAAAACATGATTCTGCAGCTATATTATTTACGTTTTTTTTTGGAGATGACGCTACCAATAGTTCAAATTTACCTTGAAAATCCGCAATAGTATTTCTATCTTTTAAAATCTCTTTTGCGCGTGTTTCATATTCTTCCTTGGTATATTGTTTGTTAAGGATGCAATATTTAGCAGATTGTAAATTTACACATCAGATACACTCCTCACAATTATTACAAAAAGAAAGAAAGGAAGAATTTTTACAATTATTACTATGATCAGCATATCTACATACAAAACATCAGATACAATGGATACATTGATAACAGTGTTGGCATAAGGTATTGAATCCTCCATCTACATCGTATGTTGATCTTACTGGAATAATACTATATAAACAATTTTCTGCTCGTCATCATCCATTTACTAGATAGCAGGATTTGGAAAATATCCCATAATTACAATATTCACAATTTTCCATACTCTCCACAATGTGTAACGATTTTTTGGGCACTACTCTATTTAATCATTCAAAGTTTTCGAAAAAAGTTTTGGTAAAATCATATTCCCTTCCATATTCCATAGCATCCCATTGATCTGAATACCATATTTTCCAATCATATACTGTATACCCCGAATTGTCTGGATACATGGAAATAATTTGTTTCCCACTTGCATTACATGTACTGCGATATAACGACCATTCATTTCTTCGAGACATTCTTCTTCTCTCTCTTTCTTCTGGACAAAGTGTCGGAGAAATAATAGGATATTTTACTCCATTAAGCATCGGAGAAATTTTATCGTAGAAATCTCTATCAGATTGATATATTGGAAATTCCTGTCCACTCATCGTACAGATTTTCCATTCTACAATGGGATCATCGGTTTTTTTTGCTACAAATTCATAGACGTTCTTTTCCATAAGAAATGATGAAACGATAAAATGACTAAACGATCAAACGATTATCCATAAATTTCTTTGGTGTAGCATGATTCACAGTAAATTATTTCTGGTCTCTCTGGCGCATAACTTGTGTGAATCGTCTCTCAACATTTCGCACATACTCTTTTTCGTAGTTTTCTTGGGTTTCTCAATAGCATTCTTTCTCTATGTCTTTGATCAGGATGTTTATGCGGTATTGGCAAATTATGTTTACGATAAAACTCTAATTCTGGTTTGATGATACGAAATGGTTTTCAGGTAAACTCACAGATGATCACTTGGTTTAAGATATCGTCGGTGATATCATTTATATTTTCTGATAGATCATGTGCTTTGATAGTTTGTGCGTTTTCAGGGATATTTATTGGATATTCTTGATCCATTCGTTTGCATCATAGCGACAACGCTCAATCTCTATCGAGAGGATAATATTCTTGTGCTATAGTTTCATTGTAAGAAAACACAGATATATCATTTGAGAAAAAATCTCCTCGTTCTCATGTTTTCTCCATATGTTCGATAATTTTTGGTAGTAATATTTCATATTCTTCTTTGGTATATTGCTTATTTAATATACAAAATTCTTTGGTACGCAGACCTATACAACCAAAGATATTTTTTGAATCAAAACACTGATCACAATACATGGATTCTGTCAGCGACATTGAATCATTTATGAATATAGATTTAAATCATCATGCACCTTGAGCCTGATACATTAAGTTGGTTCATATGTTTATACTTGTACAATCATACGAATCCTTAGATCATCAACTAGAACTGACATATTTACAATCTTCCAAGGAGATACTATCAAAACAATATTCTGAATTTTTAGATCATAGAAGAACGTTTCATGTACAGTTATCTGTCTGTATAAATTGACCATATTTTTTAGGTGTTTTTAGATAGAGCTCTTTAAATTGGTTTTGGTATATTTCTTTGTTTTGGCTTATTTCTTGGAGCTTTTTAAAATAAGTATCTTTATCATACAGTTCATTTAATATACCATATGAGGCATTTACCAATCATACGCAAAACGTGCAAAAGCTACAATTTTCCATATCGATACAATGAGACAAATTATTTGAATTGGTACAACGTTGTGAAAAGTGTGTATCAAAACATTGATGAGAATCTACTAGTTCATAACATTGCTGACATCATGTTACATAAGAACAGTCTACACAATTTTTGTCTTCTCTACCTGTCTGTATATAATAGGAATTTTCTGATTGACCCAATCAAAAACACAAATAACAATCCTTCAATCATCTAGAATAATTCACATATTCACTATTTTCACTTCCTGTATTCGTAAGAGAAATTTTGGGAATATACTGATACAACTCTTTGAATTGTTCAAAAAATGGTTTTGTAAAATCATACTCTTTACCATAATCCATTGCATTCCAGCTATCAGACCACCGTATTTTTTGATCGTAAATCTTATACGGTTTGTCAGGTGAATACATTGATATAATTTGTTTGCCGCTAGCGTCACAAGTTCTTTTGTATAACTTTCTTTCATTACGAAATGACAACCTTCTCTGCTGACGACAATCCTGACAAAGTGTCGGAGTTGGAATTGGGCATTTCTTTCATGCAAAAATCGGAGAGATTTTATTATAAAATTCTACGTCTTTGTCAGTGATAGTAAAAGAAGTTCAGCAGTGTTTACATGCTTTCATTTCCACAATATTATCAGCCATAATATATATAATGTGATAAAACAATTCACATTGAAGTAATAGCATCATACCTATTTACTTGACTTTTTCAACGAATTCAATATCATTAAGTGTGCTGTAAAATTCACAACAATAATCGCACTTTTACATATCAATTACTCATGGACTTTTCAAGCTTTTTTACTCAATTGGGATTTACCCCAAAAGAAGCAGAAATCTTCCTTACTCTATATAAATTGGGAAGCAAACCAGCTTCGACGATAGCCAAATATCTCAACATAGAGAGGACAAATGTCTATAAAACACTTCTCAAAATGGTTGATGACGGCATCGTTTCAGAGACTAAAATTAGGGGTATTACCAATTTTTTTGTCCCAGATGTCTCTGTTCTCAAAAAATATATGAACAGCAAAAAAGATCAACTCCAGAAATTGGAGGATAACTTTTCAATAGTCGAGACTGAACTTTCTCAATACGATCAGAATAAATATAATTATATTCCCAAGATTTCTTTGTTTGATGGAATAGATGGAATTAGAAATATGTACAATGATATCTACGAAACAACTATAAATAATCACTATTTAGTGATTAAGTTCTTTGCAACAAACACATTTGAATCGCAAATTTCCGTAAATAAAACATTGAAAGATTATTATGAAGATATTTTCAATAAATTACAGAAAAGAAAGGTTGTGGTAGATGCCTATCTCGGTAATGGTATCCTTATTATGGAACAGATTTCCAAAACAACAAACATTCAGAATCTCAATCAACTTCCTGCTGGTAACTCCACGATCAATATGTTTATCGTAGGATGAACCGTCTATCTCATTATTTTTAAAGAAACTCCTTTTGGCATAAAGATAGACAGTAAAGATTTTGCTAATGTGATGCACTTTATGTTTGAAAAACTTCAACTTGACTAGTCTGTGGCATTCGACTATATATATAGTATAGCTATTTTACTATTTTTATAAAATACTCATGACTAAACAAACTATCAACTGACTGTTCCTCTTGGGAGCGACCGCTATCTTGGCGCTTACCATATTTTTCGTAGGAAATTCTTTCATCAATGCGAATAAATCCAATCAATCTACTAATTATGGCATGACCAATACCATCTCTGTTATGGGAGAAGGAAAAGCCTCTGTAGCGCCTGATATGCTTGTTATCAATATCTCTATTTCAGAACTTGGAGCAACTACTGATGTCGCTCAGACGCAAGCTAATGAAAAAGTAAATAAGCTCAAAGATCTTCTCAAAAAAAATGACATCCTTGATAAAAACATTAAAACCACCAACGTAAACGTTTATCCAGAGTATGATCGAAGTAACGCAAACGGTAGGAAATTACTTGGATATAGATCACAACAAAGCCTCAGTATAAATGTTACATGAGCAAACTTCTGAGAAAAGTGAGGAAATATCGTCACACAAATCGCCACTATAGGTGGTGTAAATGTCGATAATACCTACTTCGATTTTAAAGATAAGGAAGCAGCATATGGCTTGGCTCGTGAAAAAGCGCTTGCAGATGCGAAGATAAAAGCTGGGCAATTAGCCAAAGCTAGTGACGTCTCTCTTGGCAAACCCATCGTAATCACTGACAATAGTTATTCGTACAATCCCACACCTATGTATTATGCAAAAGGTATGGCTGAAAATTCTATGGATGTAGCAACACCAAGTACTGCCCTCTCTCCTGGAGAAACTGAAGTTACCATCAATGTGAATGTAGTGTATGAAATTAAATAAATACTACATATCTAACAAAAGGGACGTCAGAAATGACGTCTTTTTTTAAAACGTTGCACTAGGATTATTTTCCTTCGGAGACATACTTTTTTCCTTCCAGGCGAAAAAAGTATGCAAAAAAGCCCTCGTCGCCATTAGATCAATATCACATTTTCCATTCTATCATATATTGATAGTAATCTATCCAGTTGGTAAATTTTCCTGCTCGACCTACTCTTCTCACTGATTTAATAATGGCGACACCCAAATATTTGTAGTATATTTTTATCAATGACAAAAAGCAAGGCTCAGCCGGCGAGGAGACAAAAAAAAGTCATAAATTTTATTTTATCTTTTTTCTAAAAGCCAAAATCGCTACACCTACCATAAAGAATCCGATAAAGAACCACTGAGAGACACTAAATCGGCCATGAAATTCTAATTGTGAATCAGCTCTCAAATATTCAAGCAAGAATCTTATGAAACTATATCATATAAAAAACACACCGACTATCTGCCCTGGCTGCGGTGCTTTCTTTTTCACCCGGGTGCGAATGATACTCATCGTTATGATAAGCAAGAGCAATCATTCGAAAAAACTGGAAAGAAAATTGGTATTTACTCTCAACTGTGTATCTATTTGTGTATAGACATGGAAAACATTGAGATCATTGAGGATAGAAAATAATGGATATCATAAACGTGGCAACCAATCTGAAACGACAACACCATATAATTCTTGATTGAGAAAATTTCCTATTCTTCCCACCATAATCCCAAATGGTAATATCGCGAAGATAAGATCACCAAGTAGGAGCAATTCTTTACCCGTGAGACGTTTTTTTCGGGCTAAGATTGCCAATGCTATAGTTACGCCGAATATGCCCCCTATAAATGACATTCATCACTGCCGAACTTTGAATATATCACCCGGGTGCGACCAATAGTACTGAAAATCATAAATAACTACATGCCCCAATCTTCCTCACAGAAGAACTCACAAGAATATACAAAGCATGAGATCATCGATATTGTTTTGAAGAAATGTTTGCATGCGGAGAAATTTGGTTCAGAATATATTTTTTTTTGCAATCCAATATAAAAAGAGATATCCCGCCAAAAATGCGATAAAGTAAAATATCCCGTATCGATAGACATCAATGGTACCGATAGAAAATGCAATCATGGTATAGATAATAGAGATAAATGGACTATAAAACGATGGAACGATAGAGAAAAAAGAACAAAAATCAAGTTATTGACAATTTTA
>CAJBLF010000057.1 GCA_903953935.1 uncultured bacterium | reverse complement strand
TCTCCTGATGTCGAAAGTACTTGGAATGTTCAATCAGCTCAGATTTCAAGAATAGTAACATCAAATGTTCCTCATCCTAGATCAAAGACGACGATTTTTTCATCTTTGTTTTTTCCTTCTCCATAGGCTAATGAAGCAGCTGTTGGTTCGTTGATAATTCTTTCCACTTTCAATCCAGCGATTTCACCAGAAGCTTTGGTTGCATTTCTTTGGCTATCATTGAAATATGCAGGCGTTGTGATAACTGCTTGCGTGATAGGAGTACCGAGAAATTTCTCAGCATCTTCCTTGAGTTTTTGAAGAATAAACGCTGAAATTTGTTCAGGTTTATATTCTTTTCCATCGATGACGATAAGCACTCCTCCATCTTTTGCTTCTTTGATTTCGTAGGGAAGATTTTCTTTACCGACAACTTCTTTGTACTTTCTACCAATGAATCTCTTCACTTCGTAGATAACGTTTTTAGGCTCCAAAATAGCCTTTCTTTTTGCAAGATCTCCGACGAGCAATTCGTCACCCTTGATATATACGACAGAAGGAGTTGTTCTTTTTCCTTCAGCGTTTGCAATCACTTCAGATTTGTCACCTAGCATGTAGGACACACAAGAGTTGGTTGTTCCGAGATCGATTCCGATAATTTTTGCCATTGTTTGTAATAGTAAATATGTAAAAAAGATTTGTAACTTTTTGATGCCACAAAAAAAATGTAGCACGTATAGTATAATCATGCTACAAAAAAATGCAAGAGATTTTGAGCAGTATTTTTACTTAGGTGCTATGGTTATCAATCGCACCCGGGTGTAATAATTACTAAAGTAGCTTTTTACCTATATAAACTCAGTTTCGCACCCGGGTGCGATAAACCATTATTCTCTATATATTTCCTTTTCTTAAATTTGACATATTAACTAAAATATATATAATATACTTAATTGGTTTTTACATTCATAAAGCATCTTATGGTCAAAACAAAATTAACTTCCAACGAAGAAAAACTTTCTTCAAGCAATAACAAAAAAACTACCCTTCAAACTAGAAAAGAAGCTAAGGAAAAATTGAGGCAAGATGTAGTTGATAAACTAGAAAAAAAATATGATTTCTTGAGAAATCTTGAAAATCAAGAAGCATCAGAAATATCTGATGAAGACATCGTTCAACTCAAAAAAGAATGATCGATTGATGAATTCGATCCGTCATTGGTAAAAGATTTACTTGAAAAAAAATGAAATCTATCCCAAGAGCTCTGATCTACAAAAGATGAAAAAATCAAATTAGAAAATACCTTAAGAAGAGCTGAACACTATAAAAAATTGTTGGCAATGAAAAAGAATCCATTAAAAATATTTTGAAGAAAAAAAATACAAAAACACATAGATACTTTCTGAAAGAAAAATTGAATGAATGGTGCAAATCTGGATGAATATACCGTAGCAAATACTGTCCAGCAGCTTCCCTCAAAAATCACTCCCATAGCAAAAAGAGAACATGATTTGTTGCGAGAACTAGATGAGATCAATAGAAAAATATGAGCATATACAGAGATCAATGGATGACTCTATAAAATATCAGAATGATGATTAGAACTTCTTCCAGAAAGAAAAATCATCAATGAGTATCTTGCTATCAGAAACAATGAATCATTGAGTGAACAATCAAGAAATATTTCATATTCAAGGAATGCAGACATGAACAATCTGGTAATGAATATTTTTAGATTGACCCAAGGAAAATCTCCTGAAGAAGCCCAAAAAATTATCGATGAATACCTTGCCATCAGAAATCATGAACTATTGAAAGACAACTCAGCGAATATTTCGTATTCTAAAAATGCGGATATGAATAGTCTTACATTCAACATCTTTAAGATGGTTCAATGAAAATCTCCTGAAGAAACTGAGAACATCATCAAAGAATATTTTACTATCAGAGATCATGAACTATTAAAAGACAACTCAGAGAATATTTCGTATACTAAAAATGCTGACATGAATAACATTACCTTCAATATCTTCAGATTAACTCAATGAAAATCTCCTGAAGAAACTGAGAAAATTATCAAAGAATATCTCTATATCAGAAATCATGAGTTATTGCAAAGTAGATCAGGAAATATTTACTATCCACATACTTCGGATTTGAATACATTATCGTTTAGATTGTTTAGTATGACCAAGTGAAAATCTCCTGAAGACATAGAAAAAACCATTAATGAATATCTTAGTATCAGAAACCACGAGCTATTGCAAAGTAGATCAGGAAATATTTCCTATACACATACTTCGGATTTAAATATGCTTGCACTTAATATATTCAGCAACACTCAAGGAAAATCTCCTGAAGAAACTGAAAAAATTATCAAAGAATATCTTGATGTCAGAAACCATACTTTATTGGATGACCACAAGACCATACAATTCTCTTATACGTCAGATTGAAATAATCTAGCATTTAGATTATTTACTCTCACTAAATGAAAATCTCCTGAAGAAACTGAGAAAATTATCAAAGAATATCTCTATATCAGAAATCATACACTATTAGACGAACAATCGAAAAATATAAACTATTCAAACAATACAGATCTCAATAATGTAGCACTTTCTCTCTTTGAGATGCTCAAGAAAAGAAAAGTAAACAATAAAGACATCAATCAGTCTATAACTGAACTTTCTGATTCTTATCAAGGATATTTGGCAAACAACAATCTTACTTCAGATGCAATGCCATTTAATATGTTTATAGATCTTTTGGTTGATGGACAATTGGATATGCTATTTATGCGATGATGAAATATGATGCTCTGAGTCATGCTTGATCTTATGTCAAATTCAGATACTACATATTGAGTGGATAATCTCATAGAAACTACTGACAATACCGCTGGTGACATATCAGAGACTTTGGAACATGAAGATTCTGAGACCAACAACAATGATCCTGATACTGATTCCAATGATAATAACGCTGACAATACCGATCCCGATCCCGATACTGATTCTAATGATAATGATTCTGACAATGCTGATACCGATACTGATCCTGGCTATGATTCAGATAGCTGAAGTGATGCGTGAAGTGATGGTTTTTAATGTAACTATTTATTTAGACACATAGTACTCGGGCACCTTACTTACTCTATATCTCGATTCATATGCATTGGTAAGTCTCAAGGTATCTCTTGCTTTCCTTTTATCATAGTCTTTATTCGATCCTTAGATCAGGGTATCATAGCATCTAATGTTTTTGTTGTTATCTGATATGCTCCGCCTATGACTTTTTTTGTTATTCATGGCAACGCATTAGGATAGTGTGGACTATATCTCAAAGACAACCGTAAGCTTTCCATTTGTTGTCTTAGTCGATGTTGATGACTCACATTATCATCATGTGAATTATAGAGTAGCATATATTCAGGAAGATTAGCGAACTCAAAATATTTACCTGCTCTCAATTGAAACTCACGATCATCAGCATATTTTATTTTGGGATTATATCCACCGATTGCTTCATATACCTCTTTGGGATAGACCATAGTCGAGTGGGTAAATTGTGTCCCCCTAATACTGTTTGCTCTGATATCTTTGTCCGTCAAACGTTCTTTAGTATAGGAATATTTCCCTTTGTTTTTGACTATAGCGTTAGTTCATAAGATTCAAACATTGGGATGGTCTTGGAGAAATTTGACCTGTACACCTATCTTATCTTCTCTAAACCATATATCATCAGAGTCCAGTACTGCAAAAATATCTCATGTCGAATGTTCCATTCCGATATTGCGAGATCTGGAAATTCAAAAATTACTTGAATTGTTGACCAATACGATTCTTGGATCTTGTTGTTGAAGTGTTTCAACAATTTTCTGAGTGTTGTCTTGTGATCCATCATTGACGACAACGAATTCCATATTTGGATAGTTCTGCTGAAGTGCTGACACCAATGCTGCATGTATTGTAGTGTCTCTATTGTATGCAGGCATAATAACCGATACGCGTGGTTGTACAATCGCTTGATCCTTTTCCATTAAAAAAAACATGTGATATAAATCACATTTTTCTATATATTTTATATTAAATGTCAATGTCATGTTTTTGTATTGGTAATATGCTTATTTAACCGTATTTGACAAAAAAACAATCGTGAATACAATATATAATGTTTATATTATTATAATTCCATGATAAACACATTTGAGACAAAAGAAATCAATGAGATAGATATCAGAAAAAAAATCATAGATATACTTCCTGAAGTAATAGATTCACTCTCTGGAGACTTTGGTAGATTCTCCTATTCTATAAACCAAATACATTCCTCAACAGATATCCGTGATATGCATATGCAATGGTGCACACTTCCTGAATGAGCCGTTAGGTGGATTGTTGCTCTCAAAAAAACTAACAAAACAAGCAACGATCGACACTTCTATCACGTTGATTTTATGGTATATAATAATGTTCTTATACCGCTAGGAACTGCTGCTTCCATGAAAAAAAATGAGTTCTTTGTATATCCACTATCTCCATGAAAAAACAAAATACCTATCAATGATTTTGTTACAGAAACATTGCCTGAACATATAACACTTTTTAGAGTTCTTTCAGAAGAAGAAGCAAAAATGTTCAGTGAAAACAACACGAAAGAGCTCTGAAGCACACACCAATTATTTTGGCAAGAAAAAGCTATCCACACTAGTATCCACAATATAACAGATGAATTCATCCAAGAAGAAGCGTATAAAAAACTCATAGGTTTTGAGTTCTCTAAAGAGGATATCAAAAAGCTACTTCATTCTGGGAAAGCTCAATTGGGCACCTATGACTCTGTATTTAGCGACAGAAAAACAAATTCCCCACTCCCCTTTGATCTTGAATTGGTTTTTGATCAACATGCGTTCGATGATCTTGTACAAGGCTATAAAAAATGGGCAAAAAAAACAGGAAAGACATATTTGGATAACCCATTTTTTACCAAAAGATTTCCTCATGAGATAGCTACACAAACACAAGAAGAAATTAGCAAGACATTAGATAAAGAAAAATAATTTCATGTGAAGAACTTGTAAAGTCATTTTGAAAAAATATAAAATAACTAATGAACGATGAATAATTAATGATGAATGATTTTGGATTTTTGTTACATCACAAACTATCGTTTTCTTACAATAGTCTTTTCTAGCGATACCAATATTATTCGTTATTCATTTTTAATTATTAATTAGTTTTGATGTCCATCTATTCATTTTCACAAACCCAAACATTCCTCCAATGCCCACGCAAATATCAATACAAATACGTCGATAAAATCCAGGAAAAAGAATTTGAATCGAGTCCGGATCTTATTCTCGGACATAGCGTTCATGCAACATTGGAATGGTTGTATAATCAGATAAATGTATTTACAATCCCGAGCAAGGATGATCTTTTGATAAAATTCAAAGACCAGTGGGATAGTGAAGTTAAAGAAGCAACCAAAGAAAAAGAATTACAATTAAAATGACAACAAACACTGGAAGACTATATTCGTAGAGGAATTCATTATGTTGCAAATTACTATGACAAGTATAGTCCTTTTGCATGAATCAGTGTTGTAGCGACAGAAGCGTCAATTATTTTTGATTTAAATCCTCCACCCTCCGGGTCCCCCTCCTTTCAAGAAAAGGAGAACAAAAATTGAATAAAATTTCGTGGATTTATCGATAGACTCGATAAAGAATGAGAGACCTTTATCATCAACGATTATAAAACCAATAAAAATTTACCCCCAGAAAGTAAAGAAGAATATAGAGAACAATTGACCTTATATGGCCTTGGGGTCCAACAGAATTATGCTAAGTACTTCAAAACAATAAAAGCCAGACTTCACTATCTTCATTTCGATTTGATGGATGAACGAGAGATTACTCCTGAACTTTTGACCACCGTCACGAAAAAATATGCTGATACGATAGTTGATATTGAAGATAAAAAATTCCATTATAATATGGGAAATAAAAAATGTTTTGAACCAAAAGAAAATAATTATTGCAAATACTGCGAATACTATTCGCTCTGTCCACTACGAGCACATCTGAAGTTTGACGATGAAGTCGTAGGTGGTGAACTCTGAGAAAAAACGGTCAAATGATTGGTCGATGAATACGTTGCATTATCACAACAAGAATCACAAGCAAAAAACGATAAAGAGCTTATTAAGATCTTGTTGGTCGAATATCTGGAGAAAAACAATCTGTTAAAATTATTTTGAAATACTCACAAGATATCTGCCTCACCAGCAGAAAGCATCAGTATCATTGATAAAGATGCATTAAAAAAAGTCCTACTTGAGATATGAGTTTTGGATGAAGCAATGGAGGTAGATAGATTTAAATTACAGAAACTCATCAAAGAACATACATTGTCTCTAGAGCAACTTGGTGATACGGTTCAAAAGAATAGCAATCGAACACTGAGAGGAGGAAATATCACATAATTATGGTTGTAAACTTCGTCTAAATACATACACTATTTTCAGTGATTTTTGTATTTCAAAAAACAAAAACAATATATGAAAAAAATAACATTGTCATTATACACATCTTTACGTACATCACCATTTTTTGGGAGAACTATTGTAGTACTCTCATTTTTTTGTTTGTTTATAAAACAAGTTTTCATTTATTTAGCATATTCAGAAACATTTAAGGAGCCAACATTCTGAGCCACAATAGGCCATTATCTCTGATATTTCGTCAGTGATTTTCTTGTATGTATGATTCTCTTGGGATTAGTCGGGATCAATGCACTTATCAAAAAGACAATGATCAAGATCATTACCAACATTATTATTTCTGGTATATTTCTCCTTTTTGTGCTCGACATCTTCACTATGTATTTTTTTCAAAGTAGGATATCTATCTTGGATATGAGTCAATTCATAAACCCTTCATTGTGAGATTTCTCGTGAATGATAGTCAGTATAGTAGTTGTAGTCTCTATCTTATCCATCATCACGTTCTTTGTTGTCCAAAACAATACATTCAAAAAAAATAATAAAGTATACTTGGCGGTATATTTTTTCCTCTTCGCGCTTGCTTCTTTTGGTGTAAGCTTGTATTCTCCTGGATGATTCACCTCACTTCCTGACAATATCATCTCTATAAATTTTACTGCATTCACTCAAAATATAGGCAATCTTTCTGAATACAACATTCCTGACACCTACCAGAAGTTTTTTGGCAAAAAAAGATGATTGAATAAGAAACCAAATATCATTGTTGTGTTTGCTGAATCCTTGTCACCTATAGATTCGCTCAGAGTTGGATGAGTTCATGATAATCTTCCCTACTTCGATCTCATACAAAAACAAGGTATCACCTTCACCAACTTCATCACTAATGGATGTACTTCGGACACCGCACATATCTGATTTTTTCTTGGAATAGAACCACTGAAATTTATCGGATCACGAGTATCAGCATATTCTGGATACACTACGTATACGGATTCATTACCGACATTTTTCACTACCCAATGATATGCTACCAATTTTATTAGTTCCGTAAATCTTGATTTCCTCAACCAACAATCATTTCTTTCATCAATAGGATTCCAAAAAATTGTTGGCGAAGAAGCTTTCACTGACAAACAAAAATATGTTTTTGATGCAGCTCCTGATACTGACCTCTACGATAAAACACTCAATATCATGAAAGGACAAACTGATCCTTATCTTATTGTCTTACAAAATATCTCATTTCATAAACCCTACAATACTCCATATGGCCAAAATCAAACTGATGCACTTAGATATACTGATAAGAGTCTCTATTACTTTTATCTCCAACTCAAAAAAGCTGGTTTTTTCACCAATGGCCTCTTGGTAATTGTGAGTGACCATAGGAAAATGGAACCTTTAGAAGCAAAAGAAAAAGATGCCCTGTGAACATATCGATATACCAAATGACTTGCAACTATTGTAGGAACGGGCATCACTCCTGGCACAATAAACACCAATATTATCCAACATACTGACATGTTTTATGGACTCAAACAATTAGTAGCCAATTGATTCATTACGGTTTCTAAACTCGCCAATGATATATTTTCTCCTACAAAAAAAAGAGATCGATGAATCGTTTACTGTCGCTATTTCCAAAACAGTAATAAATTCACTATCGTGTGATGACCAGGTTCTGGTAAGGCATTCAATGATATTTCTCAAATACATACCAGCAACAAATTCATCTACCATTATCTTTCGTCGTATATCGCATTTGAACAATGATCATGAACCGTACTTTCTGGTAAACACAGTATGACTCTCATTGCTCATCAATGATCATGGTCACTTGGTGAGATACCTGGAAATTCTTTACAGGCATTTTTGAAAGCAAAAGAAGATGGTGCGGACGGGGTAGAATTTGATATTTCTCAAACCAAGGATAAACAAAATATCGTGGCACATGGTCCATATCTTACAGAAACTACTTGTCCCAAACGTAAAGTAAGTGAGTATACACTTGAAGAACTTAAGAAAAAATGTCAGGTGAAAAATGGAGAACCGATTATGACTCTAGAAGAAATGATGAATAAGATCAAGGGGCTATTTGATTATTATTTTGTAGAAATAAAGGTCTACAACCAAAAAGATGCAGAACAACAAACCACTGCTGCTATCAAGAGTATTCAAAAGCTTAGTATGAATGATAGAGTTATTTTCACTAGCTACGATAAAGAAGCAACGTATATCTTATGATCATATAAAAATATAACTGCCTGATGGGATACTTTCAATCTTACTGATCTTGATACCCTTCCAAATATGAATCATCCATATTACCTTATGCCTCAATCACTGATAAAAGAAACTACTCCACAGGAGGTTGATGATATCGGAAAAAGATTGGTCGTCTACACGGTAAATACCACTGGTGATGTAAAAAAACTCTATCGTGAATGAGTACGTATGATCATGACAGATACCGTATCAGCAATAAAACAGCGATCAGATATATATCTCGGACAATAAAAAAAACACTACATAAAAAGTCCTCTGCGTGAGGACTTTTTTTTGGTTGGTCATTTCTACGAAAGTAATAATGATATTTTAGTATTTCTCTGTCTTCACGATATAATAATTCGATTCGTGATCACATGATGGACATTTTGCTGGAGGAAATTTTCCTTTGTGGACATAGCCACATTTTGTGCACATCCATTCTATATCTTCAGCTTTTGCAGCTAAAGTACCTGCAGCTAATTGTTCACGTACCGCTTGATATCTTGCTTCGTGATGTTCTTCTGCGTGAGAAATAGCAAGGATTCTTGCAGCTATTTCTGGAAATCATTCTTCTTCAGCTATCTTAGCAAATTCAGGATACAATACTTCGTGTTCGTGGTTTTCTCCATTGATTGAGTATTGTAAATTTTCTAATGTTGTTCCTACTTTTACGAAAGCCCCAGTATCTATAACCACTTCATCCATATCTTCTCACATCTTTGCCTTAACGACTTGGATCATTTTGAAGAATCGTGATGCATGCTCTTTTTCTTGTTCAGCTGTTTGTTCGAAAATATCTGCTATTTGCAATAATCATTCTTTTCTTGCGACACTCGCATAAATTGCATAGCGATTTCTTGCTTGTGATTCTCCAACAAAAGCCTTGGTAAGATTTTCTAATGTTTTTCTCATGAGTATAACGGCCAAAAAATAAAATGATCTGAATGTGTTTTGTTATCTTTAATACTAACGAAGAGCATGCCATTTTCAAAGGAATATATTCTGACTCCTGATGAATAGAAAAAACCTGATATATTCATCAGACTTTTTTTATTTTCTAATGTTTATCCTATCCTTGCTAATTTTCTTCTCTTACCATATTTTTGTCATTCACGGATAAGCAAGAATACCATTCCTCATCCTATAGGAAATAATCGGTCTTTGATATCCATAGAACCAAATCCGAAATAGGTGTGAATGATAGGAGCATAAATCAATACCATGATACAGGTAATAGATATTCAGAATGCAATTAATAATTTTTTATTTGATCGAAGGTATGAGGTAAATACTGAATCTGTACCTGCTCTACGAGAAAGGATATTCGCAAATTGACAGAACAAAATACTTGTGTAGGTCACCGATGTTGCCATCGCGTAATATGGTGTTGCCGTTGAAAACGTAGTAATCGTAAATCCGTGAGTAATAAAGTACAACACATAATTTGAAAATGCTACACCTCACATCAGTATTCCAGAAAAGATCAAATCTATAATAGCAGGTTTATTGATAACATGATCAGCTACATTTCTCGGTCATTCTTTCATCAAATCTTTTTGTGCGGGATCTCGTGCAAGCGCAGTCAGTGGTCACATTTCTCCAATCATATCTACGGCCAATATTTGAAATGGTGTAATTGCCATTGGAAGTCCAAACAACGCTTTCATAGCTAGACTTGGTAAAACGGTAAACAACTCACCGCCATTTGATGTAATACATGAAATGATTGTTTTTTTAAGATTTTGAAATATAATTCTTCCTTCTCTGATTGCATACACAAGCGTATGAAAACTATCATCAAGCAAAACAATCTCTGAGGCATTCTTGGCTACATCAGTACCTATCTTTCCCATAGCTACTCAAATATTTGCACTCTTGAGTGCAGGCGCATCGTTGATTCCATCACCTGTAACAGCAACTATATTGTGTGTCTTTCTCAATAAATTTACAATTCTTAGCTTATCTTCTGGTGATGTTCTTGAAAAAATAATCGGCACTGGTTTTTCTAGTGTCTGTACTAGTTGGATATCTGACATTTTAATAAGCTCGTCTCCAGCAACCATAATAATGTTTTTTCCATCATCTAATCCTATACGTTTAGCTATCGCTTCAGCAGTCAATCCATAGTCTCAGGTAATCATGATAATCTTTATCTTTGCTTCATGTGCAGACTTGACAGCAGCAGCAACTTCTTCTCTTGGTGGATCGATGATACTTGCACATCATAAAAAAATCAATTCATTTTCCATATCTTGCCACTTCAGTGATGAGTCGTAGGTATCCACTTGTTTATACGCAAACGCAAGATTTCTCATAGCATTACTTGAGCTTTCTTCTATATATTTTTTTATCTGATCTTTATCTTCCTCGCTTATATTTCTTATTTCTTTTCCATCATATATCTGTGTACACCTTTCCATAATCGCGGCAGGAGATCACTTCACATAGAGATATTTTTTATCATCTATCTTACGAACTGACGACATCATTTTTCTCACCGAATCGAACCCATATTGATGAAGTTGGGAATATAGCTGATCAAGTCTTTCTGTATTATATCATGCCTTTTGTGCTAAACTAACAAGTGCTGCTTCTGTTGGATCACCAATAGCATATCGCGTCATATGCTCTTCATCAGGCATATTTATCTTGGCATTGGATGCGAGAAACAAGGTATTGAAAAAGTGCTTTCGTATAGTAGTAAATGCCGTATCAATAGGATGATGTGTCTGTGCATCTAAAATATTTCCTATGGGCTGATAGCCATCGCCTTCTATATCGTAAAGATGGAATCAAAGCAACATATGTTTTACAGTCATTTCATTTTTGGTAATTGTTCCTGTTTTATCTGTGCAGATTACATTTACACATCACAAGGTCTCTACGGATGCTAACTGTTTGACAAGTGCTCTATTTTTTGCAAGTCTTCATGCGGCCAGTGACAATGCTATACTTACCTGTGCAGGAAGTCCTTGGGGAATCATGGATGCAGATATTCCTATAACAAAAATAAATGCTTCATTGAGGGTAAAGTGAGAAAGAATTGCGACAATCATCAATACAACTCAAAGAATTAGCGTCCCTATCGTAAGTTTTTTTGCTATGTTTTTCATCTCTAGTTGAAGTGGTGTATCTTCAGGTGTTTGTTCTTGAGATAAATTTGCAATCCTTCCTAGCTCGGTATTCATTCCCGTAGCGAAGACAACTCACCATGCATATCATGTTGCAACAGTTGTTCCCATCCAGACACAATTATTTCTTTCGGAGAGCAATACGTCACCATTTATTTCATGCGTGAATTTGTTTTGAGGATTAGATTCTCACGTCAGTGAAAAATCATTGGTTTGAAATTCTGATTCTTGGATAATTCTAATATCAGCAGGAATACTATCTCATTCTTCTATATATACTATATCTCAAGGTACTAACTCTTCAGCAAGTTCTTCTATCATTATACCATTCCTTTTGACTTTAGCATTGGGGTGAAGCATTTTTTTAAGTGATTCCATAATCTTTTCTGCCTTTGCCTCTTGAATATATCCGATGAGAGCATTGATCAAAATAATGAATGTCAAAATTGTTGCTCCTCTAAAATCTTGCAAATATAACGAAATAGCATCACTCACGATAAGCAAGATAATCAGAATATCTTTGAACTGTTTAAAAATCTTGAGTATAAACGATTCTTTTTTGAATCAGGTTAATATGTTTTTTCCATAAATTTTTTCTCTGGTTGGTACCGCCTCTTTTTTGAGACCATCAAAAGATGTCTGTAAATCAGACAATGTTGCTTCTATAGATAATTGATAATACTGCTTTTTTATTTGTTCCATACGTTAGTGGTAAAACGAAATGTTGGAAAGTTGAGAGTGAAGAATGGAGGGTGGAGAATGAGACAAAGGAAACATGGAAAGGTGGAGAGTGGAAGATGGAGATGTGGAGAGTAAAAACCAAAACAATAAACACTCAACTTTCAATCCTCAATGTCTCAACACCGAATGTATGTATGTCGCTATTCTCCATAGCCCGATTCACTTCCTATTATACTCCCTACCCGTCATTTTGTCAAATTTTGTAGGCAAAGAACTTCCTGGATTAATCATTTTTGGTTGAAAGTTTTAGACAAAAAATTATAGTACCTGGGTTGTATTTTACCCCTTATATATAGTAGTATGAAAAAAATTGCTTTTGTAGGAATATTTGCTGTGATATTTTTTGCAGGATGTGCTCAACAAACTCCAAGTAAAAATTTAGATACTTTTGCTCAATGTCTAACTGACCAATGAGCAGTCATATATGGTAGCTTAACCTGTCAACATTGTCAAAAACAAAAGGAAGCTTTTGGCGATAGCTTCACCAAGATTACCTATGTAGAATGTACCAAGGAATTTGAACGTTGTTCTCAGCTCAAATGAGTTCCTACCTGGGAATTTAAAGATGGAACACAATTGGAGGGATTCCAGGAACTTAGTACACTTGCAAACAAAACGAACTGTACGCTTCCGTAATATTTTATCTCTTGTTGAATATATGAATCAAGAATGAATCAAGGCCAAAGTCATCAATCGTCAGATGCTAACAGATAACGTACTAGAACTTACTATTGAAACATATACAGAGGCATATGTTATTCCCGGACAATGGGCGATGTTTTTGTTTGAGGATGATCAGGGTCCCTTCCAGAGGGTATATTCCATAGTAGATCAAGACACAGACAATGAAAAAACCATGCTGATTTTTGCTATTAAACTTTCCGATACCGGAAGATGAGCTACTGCAATCAAAAAAATCCATATCGCAGACGAAATAACTATTAGTAGGATATCTGGACATTTTGTACTCCAAGACACACTACTTCCAAAAGTCTTTATTTGAACAGGCGTAGGCATAGTTCCTCTTATCAATATGGCAAAATATTGTACGACAAAAAAACAATTATTATTTTCTGTGTCCACCAAAAAAGATCTTTTTTATGAAGAAAGAATCAAAAAAATACATGGATTGAACTATGAAATACATCTTTCACAGGAATCACTTCCTTGATATACTACCTGAAGAATAGACATCAGTACTATGTTGTTTGATCCTGCAACTGAATTTTACGTCTGTTGAAAGCCAGAAGTCATTGATGATATCATCAAAAAACTCACCCATTTATGATATATGCATGTATATTTTGAAAGGTTTTAGAACACGACAATACTATCTCTACTATACATGGTAAAACGTCGTTTTTCTCTATTTTGATCCAACAAAAATATAAATATAGCCATAATATGACAAAAAGCGCTTGATTTTGAGTTAAATATCTATATATGTATCCCACGAAGATTTTTTCGTTATTGCTTAAATTACTGATGTGCGGATATGATGTAATTGGTGTAGCATAGCAGACTTCAGCTCTGTTCGTACGGGTTCGAGTCCCGTTATCCGCTACTTACTACTTCAACTAAAACATATGGCAAAACAAATTATCGTCTGATTGCTTATCGCATGAATGGGCTGATCTATCATCTACTTTTCTTCATATCTCTATGAGATATTTGGACCTGTCTCTCGGTTTGAAAAAAATCTTTGAGGCACGAGAAACTGATTCATTATCTTTGGTTTCGGTATTATGATCATCGGATTCTTAGTTCTCTTTGGTGTGATACCTACTAGTTCACCTACAGAAAATCTAACAGGATTTGACAAAGCAACCACAACATTATCTCAGTAATCTCATGTGTTTGTACACAATTCATCAATCCAGTTTCGAGATAATTACACATCCCGACTCCAATAAAAAAAAATGTTATTGCCCATTTATGGGCCCTTAGCTCATTTGGCTAGAGCGCCTGCTTTGCACGCAGGAGGCGAGGGGTTCGACTCCCCTAGGGTCCACCATTAAACTAATGAATGATGAAAAATGAATGATGAAAAATTTGAATAAATCAAAAAGAAATACCAACATTATTCATTCTTAATTATTAATTATTCATTGTGATAAAGTATGGGGAGATGGCAGAGCGGTCAATTGCATCAGACTGTAAATCTGACGCCTCACGGCTACGTAGGTTCAAATCCTACTCTCCCCAAACTTATTTTATTAAACGATTTCATGTGTTTTGCTAGAGCGAGCATAGTGAAAAATTAGCCAAGCGACACTGTATATACATAGAGTACCTTCCTTGGTTTAGCTAGTATGCTCCTGTAGTTCAATGGATAGAACAACAGCCTTCTAAGCTGTGGATCCAAGTTCGATTCTTGGCAGGGGTAAATATATAATTACCAATGACTAATGACCAATATATTAATTCTAAATTTATAATTAGTAATTTGTAATTCATAATTTGAAATTAATGTAGTGCTCTCGTAGTCTAGTGGTCTAGGACGTCACCCTCTCACGGTGAAGATCGCGGGTTCAAATCCCGCCGGGAGTGAATGTTTGTTTTTTTACCTTTGTACTACTGTATGGATACAAGACCAAGCAATACCTTTAACAAGGATAGAACATTTATGGTTTACCTTAACGAACAAATTAAGGCGCCCACTATTATTGTTTTGGATGAGTCTTGAGCTAATGTATGAACATTTCCTAGAAAAAGAGCTCTTGAAATGGCAGAAGAACAAGGTATGGATTTAGTACAAATAAGGTACGATCAGACAACCATGACATCAACAGTCAAGATGGTAGACTATGGTAAATATATGTATCAAAAAGGAAAAGACGACAAAGAAAAAAGAAAAACAATGAAACCAACTGTTCTTAAAGAAATAAAACTTAACTATGCTATCGGAGAAAACGATCTCCAATTAAAGATAAAAAAGGCAATTGAGTTTTTGAAAGAGAGATATAATGTAAAATTCTTTATTAAGTTGAAGTGAAGAGAAAAAATATATGCTAACAAAGCGATAGAGAAACTTGTAAAAATAAAAGGCGACTTGGCAGAGTACGGAAAATCTCAATTTGAGACTCCAAAACAAGAAGCACAAGGATATAGTATCATTTTATTCAGTAAATAATATCATGGGAAAAGGGCTAAAAACTCATTCGTGAGCAAAAAAAAGATTTAAGATTACTGCAACCTGAAAGGTATTGTTCAAAAAAGCTTGCAACAATCATTTGTTGACCAACAAAGGCGACAATAATAAAAGTGATGGATATTGAGTTTCATTATCCAAAACATATGTAAAAAAAGTAAAAACTTTATTTCCTTATAACCAATAAGTAAGATGGTAAGAGTAACCAATGGACTTCAAAGACAAAGAAGACATAAGAAATTCATTAGATTAGCAAAGGGATTTAGACTATGAAGAAGCAAAGTATATAAACAAGTAAGATTGGCATTGGTAAAACAATGACAACATGCTTACAAAAGTAGAAAAGAGAAGAAGAGAGACTTCAGAAGACTTCGAATCGAAAGACTTTCTGCTGCTGTAAAAGAAAAAGGCAACAGATATAGCACCTTCATCGGAAGTATGACAAAAAAGAATGTCATTCTTGATAGAAAGGTTCTTTCTAATATCGCGATCGCATTCCCTCAAGTATTTGACAAAGTATATGCAGAAATCGTAAAATAAAACAACCTTGCGGTTGTTTTTTCTGCCCGGATGGCGGAATTGGTAGACGCACAGGACTTAAAATCCTGCGACAGAAATGTCGTGCCGGTTCGATTCCGGCTCCGGGCAACTTATATAACTAATATCACAGACAAAAAAACTCGTAGCCAATAACGAACCCACCCAGTCGCCTAGGCGACTATGTGACGGCCTGTTCGCTTAGGCGAATTCTATTCCAGCTCCGAGCCAACCCGTTTAGACGTCGAAATGAATGCTAAGTAAGACGGATTCTACTTGAAGAAGTAGACAATTCTGAAAAAAGTCTTGCATTTTGATGGAATAGTTATATATTCACACGGCTAAAAACTTTTTTTTATTTATCAATTTTTTATTCATGGGATTCACTATTCGAAGAACTTGAGATCTCAATACCAACGAAAGGATGATTTCTTTCTACAAAAAAGAGCTCCGAGCGTCTCATATCTTGGACAAAGCTAAGAAGCAAAAGCACTATAATACCAAACGATATAGAAAGTTTGTTTCCTATAAGTTTCCTGGTGCAAGAAGATATAGAAGACTTAAAGCTATTGTCTCTCATGCATATAGAACAAATAAGAAAAAATACAATACACTTGCCCAGTTATGAAAAATCGTTTAAACGATTAAACGTTGAAGCGAGGTTTTTAATTATTAATTCTTAATTAGTCATGTATGCTGTTGTAGAACTCAAAGGACACCAATATATCGTACAAGAAGGAGACACTATCACTGTTGATAATGTGGATTTGGACGAAGGTGCGAAGATGACCATCGATACTGTGCTCTTAGCATTTGATGATAAAGGCGAAAAAGTAATCGTCGGTGCTCCATATATCGCTAAAGCTAAAGTTGAATGTGTCGTAGCAAAAAATCAAAAGGGAGACAAAATCAGAGTTATCAAATTTAAGAGAAAAAATAGATACCAAAGAACGATTGGATTTAGACCACATCAATCGCTTTTAGACATTAAAAAGATCGAAATTAATGGGTAAAGAATGAGTTTTGGAACGAGATGGAGAAGTCCTCGAGGTATTGCCTGCATGATTTTTTAAGGTAAAACTCAAAGAAGTAGACACGCTTGTCCGTTGCAAGAAATCATGAAGGATGACCCAGTCCAATATCTCTATCATCCCTTGAGATCGAGTAAAACTAGAAATCAATCAGTATGATATGTGACAATGACGTATAATCTTTAGATACAATGATTACAAAAAATAATTACCTTTATTTAGTATTACTGACTTAAGATGAAAGTTAAATCCTCTCTCCACAAAAGGTGTATGTATTGCCAGATAGTAAAAAGAAAGGGAATACTCTATGTTGTCTGCAAGAAAAATCCTAGACACAAAGCAAGACAAGGATAATTTTATTTATTTGTTTTATACTCGCATGTTTAGACTATCGTGACACGTTTTACCAGAAAATAAATCTATCTGGATCTGACTCACTTCTTTGTACGGTATTGGTCTCAAGAGATCCAAGACTATACTTGATAATGCTGGTATCAATTACCTCAAAAAGGTAAAGGATATTACTGAAGATGAACAGAAAAAAATCCTTGAACAGATAGCAAAATACGTTCTTGAAAATGATCTCAAAAGGGAGATAGCATTTGCCATCAAAAGACTTAAGGAAATTAAATGCTATAGAGGTATGAGACATAATCTCGGATTACCTGTTAGAGGACAATTGACAAGAAAAAATGCAAAAACAGCTAAAAAACTTCTTGGAAGAAATAAAGTAAGACCAGTACTTAAGAAATAGTGGAGATATGGAGTGTGGAGAATTATCTCCCAACTCTCAACATCTCGATTCTCAATACGTCACCATTTATCATTTATTATTGTTTAGAATATGGCTACACCTACAGCTGCAAAAGCAAAAACCGCTACTCCTAAAAAGAAAAAGGACCTTAAGTTGGAGAGTTGAGTACTTCATGTACAAACTACTGACAACAATACTATTCTTAGCTTGGTAGATGCCAATGGGAATAAAGTTATTGGTGGAGGAACAGGAAAATTAGGGTATAAAGGAAGTAAAAAAAGCACACCATATGCTGCTGAGGTTTTGACGAAACAAATACTCAAGGAAGCTCAAGGAATTGGTCTCAAGGAGATAGGAGTTGTTTTTAGATGAGTCGGTCTTGCGAGAGATGGAATTTTCAAAGCTATCAACGAGATAGGACTTATCGATATCGCTTATATCAAGGAAGATACCGCTATCCAATTCTGAGGATGTAAATGAAGAAGAAAGAAGAGAATTTAATTGAATTCAGAAATATACCATCATTATTCATTTTTAATTATTCATTATTCATTCAATGAGATATACAGGACCTAAGTTCAAATTATGTAGGAGAGAACAGGTTGATCTATTCTGATCAAAAAAATATAATGTAAAAAAGAATAGAAGTCTGCCAGGCCAACATGGTGCGAACATGCAAAGATCTTCTGAATATGGAAAATTGCTTAGAAACAAGCAAGTTCTTAAGAGAATGTATATGTTGTCAGAAAGACAATTTGTAAGGATTGTGAAGGATATCGCTGCAAAATATGCAAAAAACAGAAATATCACTCATGATACTGCACTTTTTCAATTTTTGGAAAGAAGAGTAGATTCTACAGTATATAGATCAGGTCTCGCAAAAACTATGATGCAAGCAAGACAAATGGTCAATCATGGCCACTTCCTATTAAATGGAAAGAAACATAATATATCATCATCATTCGTAAATATTGGCGATAAAATCAGCCTCAAAGAAAAATTAAAGAGTTCTGCACTTTACAGCCAAAATGCTACAGAAAATAAAGGCAAGCTACCTTCATGGGTAAAACTAGATAAAGCAGCTAATGTTGTAGAAGTATTAAATGTCCCTCAAGTTGGAGAGATTGGTGTACCTGCTGATTTATTGAAGGTTATCGAATTCTACGCTAGAGCATAGTAGTATGTATATAATAAAACAAAAAATATTTTTTACTCTTTATTACTCTGCATGTTGGATATACAAAAATTCATCTGAGCTCCAAAAATCATTGTCTCAAATGTAGACGATAGGACCGTCAAATTTGAGGTAAAATACCTGCCTAGAGGATTCGGACAAACACTTGGAAATGCATTGAGAAGAATAATTTTATGATACAGTATCGGGTGAGCTATTACCGGATTAAAAATCAAATGAGTAAATCATGAATATCATGTAGTAGATTGAGTAAAAGAAAGTGTCATCGACATGATGCTCAACTTCAAAACGCTTCGCTTCAAAGTAGATGAGAAAGCGGACAATATCCAATGGATATCACAAAGATTCTCAGGTATAGGTAGTTATACTTCAAGCAACATCAAGCTTCCAGCAGGTATAGAACTGCTCAATGAAGATGTAGATCTCTTTGAAATCACTGACCCATCACTTGAACTCAATATCGATATTAGAATAGAAAAATGATATGGATACTACAGTATTGATTACCTCAGATCTCGCGATAGAAAAGATGAAGATGTAGATGCAAATATGCTCTTGATAGATAATGAATTCAAAGTTATTGATTACATAAAGTATGATGTAGAAGAAGTTATTGAAGATTTTACCTGATCTACTAAAGACCTCTTAGTCATAGAAATCAAATCACGATTCAAAGGTATCTCTCCAAAAGAGATTATGATGTTTGCTTGAGAAGTATTGGCATCATATGCTAAGTTATTCATTTTTGATAACGTATATATCGATAGATCATTCCTAGTAGATTTGGAAGACTTAGATAGAGTACAAGACAAGTTTCATGAAGAGACCAACATCAAGACTATGCCAATTGATGCGCTTCCACTCAGCGAAAGAACAAGAAACGCATTGATCAAGAACAATATCTTGTATGTAGAGGATCTTGAAAAGAAAAAGAAAGGCGAACTTCTACTTATGAAATGAGTCGGTAGAAAAGCAATTGATGAAATCAATAGTGCATTGGCAAATATCGATAAAGCACTTATTGGCTAAGCAAATGGTACATTTAGAATTATCTTTTAAATAATTAGTTTGTTATCATGAGACATAAGGATAATAAAATGCTCGAATTACATACATGAGCTAAAAAAAGAGACGTATATATCAGACAGTTGTTAACTAATCTCATCAAAAATGGGAAGACAACTACTACACCAAAAAGAGCTAAAGTACTCAAGTCTGAGATTGATTCTTTTTTCGCTAAGCTTGTAAGTATGAATAAAAAACTTCCAGCTGCTGATGCAAGGAGAGAGAGCATAAGATACATCAAATCTATTATTTTTGGTGAAGCTGAAGGAAAAAAAGTATTGAACATCCTCTTACCCAAATATATGGAATCAGGATCTACATCAAGTTTTGTAGCTGATTACAAATTATGATTTAGAGTAGGTGATGGTGTACAAAAAATATTACTTAAGCTGCTTTAGATCTCATATCTTACAAAAAAATCATTTAGTTATTTGAAATAATGATCATGGAATTTACAAAAAAAGACCTTAATAAGACCCTCCGAGTCAAACCGGCTGATATGGAAAAAAACAGAAAACGATGGAGAATCGATGCTACAGGAAAGGTCCTTTGAAGATTGGCTGTAGATATAGCAAAATTGCTCTTGGGAAAACACAAGGCATATTATTCTGATTTCTGGGATGCAGGAGATTTTGTCCTCGTAGAGAATATCGACAAAGTTAAAGTAACAGGAAAGAAACTTCAAGATAATCTTATGTATGCATATAGTGGATACAAAGGAAATCTAAAAACAATCACTCGAGAACTTGTGATGAAAAAGAATCCTGAAAGATTACTTACTTTCGTAGTTAGAGGGATGCTTTCTAAAAACAAACTTAGAGACAAAAGAATTAAAAGAATGAAACTTGAAAAAGGAACTACTACCAAATATGATCATTTCAAGCCTACTGTAGTCAAATAACAACACTACTCTACTCTCTATCAATGTACATTTTATCATACCTTATCTATAAATAATGGCGAACAAAGAATATACCTATGCTATAGGAAGAAGAAAAGAAACAACAGCTGTTGTTAAACTTTTTGGAAATGGAGGTGGTAACTTCACCATCAAAACTTCTAACGGATCACAAAAACCGTTGGCAGATTATTTCGGAGGAAATATCTATCTTCTTGAGGCTGCTCTTTCTCCACTCAATACCCTAGGTGTTGATTACCTCAAAAAATTTGACGCTGAAATTGTCGTCAGTGGAGGTGGAATATCAGGACAAGCTGACGCTATCAAGTTGGGATTTGCAAGAGCATTGATTGAATGGAATCCAGACCTCAGACTTACTTTGAAACCTTATGGACTACTCAAAAGAGATCCTAGAATCAAGGAAAGAAAGAAACCAGGTTTGAAAAAGGCGAGAAAAGGACCAACACGGTCAAAGAGGTAACATATCAAACGACCTTATATATACAAAACGACTCTTTGGAAAAAGAGTTTTTTTGTTTGTTGATTTTGTAGTTCGCACCCGGGTGGAGACGTAGTTACTTCAGGTATGAAGTTACTTTGTAACTATTGCACCCGGGTGCGAAACTGCTAAACAGTTGAAAATAAGCAAGATATACATAGTATGTGGATAGGTAATATTTTTTTTATTTTTTTATTATAAGAAGATATGGATAAGGATTTGGTTTTCCTCGGCATCCAAGGATGCGGTAAATGAACGCAAGCGAAAGTACTCCTCAAAGAGTTACCCAATCATCTCTACTTCGAGATGTGACAAACTCTCAGATCATTGATGTCTAGTGACAATATGATCGGTAATTATATCAGAAATATAGTAAACACATGAAAAATGATTGATAATTTTATCACCCACGACCTCATACATACGAGCCTCAAAATAGTTGAACAAAACAATAAGCGTCTTATCGTAGATGGCTTTCCTAGAATGATCGAACAGGCTGAATATTTCAGCAAAAAAATGGAACAAATGAAAAGAGATTTTGTCATCGTTCATCTCGAACTTTCCAAGGATATAGCTCTTGAAAGAATGATGAAGAGAGCACAAATCGAGTGACGTACTGATGATACTCCAGAAGTCATTGAACAAAGGATAGATATTTTTATCCACGAAACCATGAATGTTATCAAACATTTCGAAGCCTTAGGTAAGGTGATTACGATAGATGCCAACGGTTCCATTGAAGAAATCCAAGCAATATTGAAGAGTAAATTAGGACTTTAATTACTAACTATATGCCTATGGCAAAAGTACTCACAAGAGTGAAGATAGATAAAATATGATATGGATGAATAGGACTTGCAAGAATGAGTGATGGAAAAAGAATCCTGATCAAATGAGGTGCTTTGCCTGGAAGTATTGTAGATTTGAGAATTGTAAAACAGAGAAAGGATTATGTGGAAGCACATATCACTCGTATTCAAGAACTTGATCCCAAAATAGTAGATGGAGAGGTTTTTTGTCCTCACTTCTTTTCCTGAATGCAAAATGAAAATAAAAAATCTAACAATTCTGAACCCTGAACTCTAAATCCTGAATTATATAAAGTTGGATGTGGTGGATGTAAATGGCAGATGTTGAGTTACAAAAACCAATTACAACTCAAGGAAGATATCGTCAATGATGCATTTACCAAGATCAAAAGAAAATTACCTGATCTCCAGATTCTCTCTATCATATGATCCCCACAAGAAAGAAACTATAGAAACAAAATAGAGTTTAGTTTTGGTAAATATATAACTAATACATTGAAAGATGGAAAAATGGAACCATTGGAAGAGGGAAAGAAAAAAGAAGTTACCGTCTTATCGGACTGGAGTGTGTGATTCCATAAACAAGGAGAATTTAGTAAAATAGTTGATATCGACGCATGTGCACTCATCTCTGATGAAGCGAATATGTTATTTCATCATATCAAGGAACTCTGCAAAACGTCTGGACTCCCCGCGTATGATCAGATGACGCATCAAGGATTTTTTAGACATATCGTTATCAGAGAAGGTACCAACACTGATCAGATGCTTATCAATCTTGCAGTTGCTGACCATAATCTCACAGCAAACACCACAGCACAATGGGAATCCTTTCTCGAAACTATCAAGAACGATACGATCTTGCATGAGAAAGTTAATACACTTGTCATCACCTATAACAACGGCTTGGCCGATATCATCAAATCATCTGATTGTGAAACCAAAACATTTCGATGAGAATGACACATTTTTGAAAAACTTATCTTCAAAAACGCCTCGAAGAATCCGCTTCCCATCGACAATGAAAATCACCAAAACGATTCTTGATCTTCAGCAGAGATATCTTTTAGGGTTTCTCCTTTTTCGTTTTTTCAGACGAATACGCTCTGAGCACAACAACTTTTCAATCAAGCAATGAATATGGTGTGATATATAGAAGGAACTGTGCTGGATCTCTATTGTGGAACAGGAAGCATAGGTATCACTTTTTTGAAGATGGGAAAAGGTGAAAAGCTTGTCGGGATAGAAATTGTAGAAGAAGCTATCACGGATGCACGATACAACGCCAAAATCAACGGATTGGAAAACAAGGTAACGTTCTTGGCTAATCCCGCTGAAAAAGCATTTACCCAAACACCTGAAATCAAAGACAAACTCAATAACCTTGGGCTTGTTATTATTGATCCGCCTAGAGATGGCCTCCATAAAAATGTTGTTCAAATGATTTGCGATCTCAAAAGAGAATCAGATTTTAAGTTGTTGTATATTTCATGTAATCCGGTGACTATGGTCAGAGACATTGAATTGCTTATCCAATGATGATTTACCATAAAAGAAATTCAGCCTGTAGATATGTTTCCCCAAACGCATCATATCGAATGTATTTGAGTATTGACTTAATATATTAAATATTTATGGTATCTGTAGTTTTTTATCTACGGTTTTTTTGTATGCAAAAAGATTTCAACAAAAGATATGGAGAACCCAAAAAAATAGGTGATATCCTCAATGATATAAGACTAGATACCCTCTCAGTTGAAGCAGTAAAAAATATCCACTTTGCCGAAAGCATCATCCGCTACATCCATTGATATAATCTGAGAATGACGCAACTAGATCCACTCTACGAGCAAGCATCAACATTTATCGCTTCGTTTGATGCGTATTTTTTGCAAGAAAGAAAGCACGTAATGAAGTATATGAAAGACATCAACAAACACCATATACATAAACGAGATCTCTATGAATACATACAAGATATCCAAGCAAACCTAGATGCGTTTGAAGACACCTACAATACCCTTCAAACCAAAATGAAATCTATAGCCAAAACCTTCGTCAATGAACATGATAGACATCAACATACCTACAAGGTAGATTCTTTCTGCACCCTGTTTATGGAAATCTATTTAGACCTCTCAGAAATACAGGAAACGTATGATGCACTAGCAAACACCATGTAACCATTGTGGAATCATGAAATCTATGTTGCATTAGAAATTTCGATTCAAAATAGTATACTGTAGGTGATTTACTTTTTTATTTTCTCGTATGATAGATATCCACAAGCATATTTCACTCAAACCCTACAATACGTTTGCTGTGGATGTACAAGCAGATTTTTTTGTGGAAGTAAAAAACGAACAAGATATCTTTGATCTGATTTCAACGGATGTTTTTGCTACACAACCACGTCTAATTCTAGGGGGAGGTGCCAATATCCTCTTCACGAAAGACTATGAATGATTGGTAGTGAAAGTTTCATTGTTAGGAAAAAATATAGTGAAAGAAGAAGGAAATATGGTATATGTGCAGGTGTGAGCAGGAGAAAATCGACATGAAATCATGATGCGAAGTTTACAGCAATGATATGTCTGAGGAGAAAATTTAGTCAGCATCCCAGGAAACGTATGATCTGCTCCTGTAGGCAATATCGGTGCTTATGGTAAAGAAGCAAAAGATATTATCTCTGCCGTAGAATGAATAGATATCGCGACCAAAGAAAAAAAAACACGAAGCAATAGTCAGTGTGCATTCGCTTATCGTGATAGTATATTTAAGCATGAGTTGAAAGATACCATCATCATCACCGCCGTGACCTTTGTTTTCCAAAAGCAATCTTCTGAGTATGTACCTAACATCCAATACAAAGATATCCAAGAACATATTACTCTCGCAGAAAAAAATCCTACAACTATTAGCGCTCAAGAAGTGGCAAAAATCATCATCACTATCAGAGAGGGAAAATTACCTGACCGAACAAAAATAGGTACTGCTTGAAGTTTCTTTAAAAATCCTGTCATAGAAAAAGAACAGTTTGAAAGCTTAGTAGTGAAGTACCCCCAGCTAAAATGAAATGAGGTCTTAACGACTACCTGAACATTAGAAACCATTAATTGAAAATTAGAAATTAAAAATTGAAAATTAATAAAGCTTTCTGCAGGACAGTTGATTGAGCTTGCAGGGTACAAGGGCAGGACTGAATGATCTGTCGGTACCTATGAAAAACACGCGCTCATTATAGTCAATAGAGGTGGGGCAAGTGGACCAGCAATACGAGCATTCGCTCAAGCTATCCAGCAAAAAGTATTTCAGCTCTTCTGAGTAAAGCTAGAACCAGAGGTGATTATTATGTAAAGAAAACTCACTTTGTTTGCTTATATTATCTTACAATAACAAAAAAACCCACACGATGTGCAGGTTTTTTTTATTATGTGATATATTGATAATTAGTAAAGTACGATATACCTAAGATAATCCCCTGTAGACTGATATGTACAAACCCCATTATTATTAGCATTTGTAGCACCCTTGTTAATAGATTTACACAATATTATGCTACTATAGTCCGAATCATCATTAATATCCTCTCCTGTATATACCCAATTTGCTCATGCTTCAGTGTCAGTACCTGCCATCAAAACAAAACCATTTGCTGGTTGTCCATTTTTATGAATCGGTGTATATCCGAACTCTCAGTCATTAATTAATATATTGGCAACACCAGAAAATTCTCTCGCTGTATTTGGGTCTGTTGGTATACTTGAAAGTCATCCTGCTGTGAGTTCTCCAGATATTGAAGTTAACTTTCCACCAGTTGTAGGAAATTTTCCTTTATCTATCTGATAAGATACCAATGCGGTAGCTATCTGCTGAAGTGATGCTTTACGTGCCACATCGTTTGCTCTTCATCTTGCACTAGTAAGTCTCGGAATCAACGCTGCTGCAAGCACACCTATGATAACTATCACGATAAGCATTTCCACCAAAGTGAACCCCTTTTTGTTTGTTTTTGAAAACATTTTTGTGAGTATAAAAGATAAAAAATCAGTAATCTATTGGTGTAAAGATAACAAATGGTAGAGTGATTTCAATATCAAATTAGTGATTACTCTTTAGCTTGAAAGATTGTTTAGTATATACTTTCCTGGCTCGTACTGACTAACTAAACCCTTTATCTCTAACATCGTAATCAGTGATATACTCTCCTCGAGAACTCATCATGTAGCGATTGCTATGTCTTGAATATGTGTTCCTTGATCATGAGAAAGTGCACGCAAGAGTCATTGTTCTTGCTCGGTGAGTATATATGTAGAAGAAATCCTGGGGGAAATGTTTTTGGAAATAAAATGGTCATTAAAAAATTTAGCAAGATCTATAATTGGTTTTACGTCTCATTTTTCTATACGACGGAGAATACCTACGCTTGTGGGTGAGAAGATGGATCCCGGTGTCGCATATACAGGTTTCTTCATAGCTAGAGCAGCATCGACAGTGATTAGACTTCATGATTTTTCTCCAGCTTCCGGGAGAAATACCATGTCTGCTAATCAAGCAATCAAGCGATTTCTCTGCGGAAATGTATACTTCGTCGGTTGTTCTCCAAGCTTATATTCGGAGAGTATTAAGCCACCAGCTGCTATAATTTTTTCTATAATCATGCGTTCTGGTCTCTTGAGATATCGACCAATTCCTCATCCGAGAACTGCAATAGTCGGAATGTTTTGCTTAGAAGAAAGTGTGTGACACAATTGATCTACCCCATCAGCCATGCCAGAAATAGTCACTATATCATACCCAGTCATCTCATCAAACACACGTTCCATAACCTGCTTTCCATAGAGAGACATCATCCTAGGACCCACGATACCGATGATTTTTTTGTTGAGCAAAGAAAGATCTCCGAGATAATATATAATATGTACTCTGGGTCTAATAGGAAGTAATTTGAAATGAAAATCTCATCCTGAATCTGTCATTGCTCAGACATTGTTTTCTCTCATCCATTCTTCGAGCTTGGAATATTTTGTGATATCATATTCACTAATATCAGAAATTTGAGAGAAAGGAATTTTTTTATCTAGAGAATATAGTATCGCCTCGTGGTGCATGACTACCTTTTTCTACTAAAAAACTTTCTTACAGAGTATATACATACAGTGATATATTTCAATATTTGATTGATATTTTCGCTTTGTCAAAAATATAATTGACAATATATCAATTGACATTTATGCTTGAAATATACCCTACGTTTGGCTATGCTTTTTTCTACTCGATATTTTTATGTTCTGTGAATGCTTATGTTAGTCAAATTAAACAATATCATCATGTTTGCGCTGATTGCATTTTTCATTTCTTGGATTCTCTATCCTATCTACATTCATGTACTCAGAAAATATAAGATTGGAAAGACTATCCGTGAAGCAGCAGTAACTTGAGAAAAATCCAAAATATTTACTCAACTTCATGAACACAAACAAGGGACCCCCACTATGTGATGAGGTATTTTTTTGATAGTAATGCTTTTGATGATAGGACTTTCTTTTGTGTTGAAAGACTATGGATTTATCAACAATAGTTTATTCAATAGACAAGAGACCTATATCATTCTCTTTGGTTTCTTTAGTATGGGACTGATAGGATTGGTTGATGATTTTCTCAATATCAAGTGACATGGTGCCGTAAAATGACTCAGTGCAAAAGCAAAACTTATCGGTATGGTTGTTTTTTCTGCCTTTATCAGTCGATGGTTTTATAGCAGATTGGGTATCGATTATATCAACCTCCGACCTATTGCCGGCAAAATATCTCTCTGATTATTTTATCCGATACTTACCTTCTTCGCAACTATCGCAATCGTCAATGCCATAAATATCACCGATGGACTCGATTGACTCGCGTGAGGACTCATGACCATCATTCTCTTTGTCCTTGCTGTTATGCTCTTCTTTAATCAAACATATATAGCAACTACCGTGATCGCTATCGTAGTTGCAATCCTAGTAGCATTTATGTTCTATAATATCCATCCCGCCAAGGTATTTATGTGAGATAGCTGAGCATTTGCACTATGAGGACTCATTGCTTCCCTCCTCTATTTTCTCAACATGAGAACTGGTATTTTTATTCCTTTTCTCCTACTCTTCTTACTCTTTATCGTTGATTTACTCTCAAGTTTTCTCCAAATATTCTGGAAAAAATATTTCAAAAAAAAGCTTTTTTTGGTTGCGCCGCTTCATCATCTTTTTGAAAAAAAAGGCATCAATGAAACGACCATTGTTATGAAAGCTCGATTTATTCAGGGCATCCTTGCAGCTATCACCGTTATCATATTATTCTATCAAGTAAGCAAGACAATAATAAACTAAAATAAAAAAACATATATTGAAAAGTGTAAAGGTGGAAAAATGGAAATATTTCTTACTTTATCCTTCAACGTTTCCATATTTCAATATTTCCATATTTTAATTATTTAGTCCTAGAATTATGAATGAAAACAGAGTTATCAAAGCACTTACGCTCGTAGCAAAAATATTTTTTATCGGGTTATTGCTCCAATTCTTTCTCCAGACCTTTGTCACCTACAAACTATGATTGGACTGAACTATCCGAAAATTTATCCGAATGTGGAAAGAGATTATCATCATCGGATTACTTGGATTTTTGGGACGATATTTTTGGAAGCATAGAATAGGCGCAAAAAATTCTGAAAGAAGTTTAACGCCGATTTCTACCTATGGAAATAATTCCAATTTCCGATATGGCAAACATTTCGAAGAATTTTTTGAATCTTTTCCCCTCAAAAACTTTGTCATCGTTTTTATCGCAACTGTCGTAGTAAGCTTCTTGATATCTGTATTTATCAATCATACCGGAGTCGGCACACGGATCATGTCCATCAGATATAGCATGATAGGATTCCTGATTTTTATAGTTTTTTTTGCAATAAGTTTGTTGTTTTTTGGAGCGAGAGAAATCAATCTTGTCAAACGATATACTAGAATAATGAAGACCTTATTGGTAGGAAGTCTTATATGGCGAGGCATACTTTGGCTAATTCCCAATCTCTTGAAATTTGCATGATATAACCAATGGAATTATGAAGGCGATGTCGGTATTGCACCACCTGCAGCGTACTATACACAATTTGATAGTGGATACACACGCAACCAATTTCTCTTTGAAAGACCTATCAGCCGAGGATTTTTCCTTATCGCATTTCGACCATTATTTTTTGTCTTGGCATTTAAAAATAAACCATTGAGAGATAAAATTTGACGATGAACAATGTATGGACTCGCCATCATGTCTACGTTTTCCAGAGCTGCTCGAGCAGTTTGGATACTTCAGACCATTATCTTAGTCTTCTTACAATTTCCAAGAAAATATCGAAAGATGGCACTGCGATGATTTGTTCCACTGTTTTTATTTTTTGGTTTAGTGACGTATTTCTGACAAAAACAAATTATCACGAGAGAGTTTTCCAATACCGGACATTTTAGACTCGTGGTAGAAGCTTTACAAAAAATCTGAGAAAAGCCACTTCGATGACAATGAGCGGGAACAGCCTGACCAGCATCTCATCAAGTAGACGGCATCAAAGCATATAACCCAGAAAATCAGTATCTGCAAATATGGTTGGAATATGGTCTATTGTGATTTTTGTGACGATTGGCACTCTATGGTTATCTTCATTGGATTGCCTACAAATCATATGAGGAAGAGAAAAGGTCCGATGATAAAATGACAAAAAAAAGAAAACTCTATGGAACAATCGTGTTCGCATTTGGTGTGGGTATATTGTGATTGAGTATCGAAGGAATAGTACTTCAGAGCTTCGTAGATAGGATGATTGTCTATCCATTTATGGCACTCTTCGCTATCGCGTATGGCTTATATATCAAAGAAAAAAAAATCCAACATTAGTATATGTTTTCTTATAAAAAAAACGTCCAAGTATACTGGACGATTCATTCATTGTTGATGGAATAGTTTTTTTACTGCCTAAAAAAACAGTGGTGGTAATAGCGGCAAAAACGAGCAACCCGATATCATTGAGAACCTTGGAAATGTCGGTGAAAACAATGGTGAAATCGGAACTATTTCTGGTTCGAAGCACCTCTGACATTGTCTTGGCTGATGTGTTTCTGCCATTTGCCTGAAATAGTCGGATTGCAGTTCTGACCTCATGATTTTTACTTCAAAGATCTCTGCAAACATTTCCAATAAGGTCTTCATTTTGACATCCAGGAGTGGTCGTATTCCGTTAATCGGATGCTGTATTGCAAACAAGCGCAATTCGTGCTGAAACTGGTACAAGATCCTGAGGTAGTTTTGATCCTCAGAAATTATTTTCTGGACCGTTTCATCCGATTCAATTGTGGAACAATTGGCTGCCTGTATAGATAGTTCAAGACTTGCATTAAATCCTACGCCATCACTTGTCCGTAAGGTTCCTGTCTCCATGAGGAATGTATTCATGTTTTTCATTGTCTGAATTTTTTGTTTTGTTTTATGTTTATATATATTTTATATTAAATGTCAATACCTAGTTAGCACCCGGGTGCGGATATTTGTTTGTGGGTGCTGAAGCTACTTTCTAACTATTGCACCCGGGTGCGATGAGCAAAAACACTTTATACAATACAGCTACAACCATTATTTAACACCATAATTTACTTGACTTTTCTTTTAAAATATATATACCTAGATTATTACCAAAAACAAAAAAAATAATCACTAAAAACACAATCTTATGTTTACACCTGGAAATGTTACGGGAATGAAAATGATGATGTTTATCGGTATTGCTAAGGCCTTTATTATGGCAGGCAAATTGCAAGTAAAAGGAAACATCAATTTGGAACAACTGCTTGATGAAAATGCTCAAGCTGGCGGAGACCTTAATGCCCTCTTAAAATCTTTGGGCCTTGCGGCCGGTACAGCAGACCAATGTGGCTTGGATCTCAATCTTGCAGACAAAGATCTGGCAGACATATTCGGCGAGGATGAAGTTCCTCCTATCGCTGAATTACCGGCATGCAGTATTGAAATGATCCTGGGATTTAAAACAACTGCCAAGAAAAACTCCGGCGAATTGTCAGTCATGCTCAACATCAGTCTGCCTGATACACAGGATGTTCCTGCCATCACTCTGGCATTTACTCTTTCTGGCCAGCATCTCCCCAAGATACTTCCTCTTATCAAGAGTCAGTTCATGGACCAAAACCGGATTTCCGAATTGGTTGAATATCTTGCTTTCAAAGCATTTATGAATGCAAGTAATATCAAAAAACCTGGCGCCACAAGCGGTCTCGAATTGTTAACCTATCATAAGGTAATGCAGGCAATGCAAGAGCAATTCAGCCAGAAAAACAAAGAAGAGATATGGCTATATGCAGAAAAAGCATTGGCCGGTTTCAACTCTTTCAATGTAAAAAAGGTTACCAACTTTTCTGTCACCATGGGAATCCATATTAGCGACACCATTACCCTGTCCTTGGATTTCAGCAAGAAGACCAAGAAAAGGTAAGATGCATAATATCACCCACCAATGCGGCTACTCGAATATTATCGAGTAGTTTTTTTTAATGCTTCCAATATCATCTCTTTGTGATCAGGGAAAGCAAAATCAATCTGATCTAAATCTTTGATATCTACTTTTAATATCGATTTTGCATCGTCTGCTGCTTGTAACTCTCCCCCAATAATTTTTCCCATAAATGCATGACTTACATTGTGTGCACGAGGATCTCTATTTGGTTCATCTCGCATTCATAATGATCTTTCTATCTCTATATCCAATGATATCTCTTCTTTTGCCTCTCTGATTGCTGCAGATTTTAAGGTCTCCCCATAATCAACGAATCATCCCGGCAATGCTGGTCACTCAGGAAAGTTTTTTCTTTGGATCAATATCAATCTTCATTGTTCATCCAATAGTACAACATCAACTACTAAGCTTGGCGTTTTTCTTTCTTTACTAAAGATGTCTTTGAGTCTTTGAACCGCATTTATTTCTTGTAAATACTGTATAACTGTTGCGGGCAATACCTTTTCTAATTCACTCATATTATTACTTGCCAACTGTCATCTTATCGTAGATCATTTTACAAACTCTCTTATTTCAAGTGGTATAATTTTCTTATCAGTATCTTTAAATATCTCTTGTACCCAGGCATTTCCCGTCACTATGTATTGAAACTCTGGTGCGTTTTTGAAAATATAATTTTTCCATTGTTCATTGTCTCAGAGATCAGGAACAGGTAGAATCTCTACCTCGATATTTTGTAAAATCGCCTGTGCACTAAGCTCTATCATTGTTTTTCTTTCCTGATAGGTAAAGGGATTTTCACTCGTGAATTCCTTATTGGCAGATCATACTCAGATAATAATTTTATTTATTCACTGTGCAATTGCCTGTCTGATACCATCAATTTGTCCTGCATGCAATCATGGTTGAGCACGAGTAATAAACAATCACGTCTGATTAATATCAGATAATTTTTTTTCTTGTGTCATCAATATATTGGTTAATAATTAAAATTACTTTTTAGTTTATGATATTGTATATTATACAATAACAATTGTGTAAAAAAACAAACACTGATACATTGTATTTTCATCTTTAGGCATGAATACAGAATATACATACCCTTAGAAAACAATCATCACTATTAGGATGGTATAAGTGTATCTTCAATCATTTTTTTATGATCAGGGAAAGCAAAATCAATCTGATCTAAATCTTTGATATCTACTTTTTTGACTACCTTATTTCCCTTTGTTCGGTCTACTATATTTCCTACAACTTCTACTTCGTATACTGCACTAATATTATGGTCACGAGGATCTCTAGAGAGATTATCATATATTCATATGAGCCTTTTTATCTTTACCTCTGCTCAGGTTTCTTCTTTGGCTTTTCTAATACAAGCGTCGCATGTGCTTTCTCAGTAGTTTACAAATCAACCGGGTAGTGCTATTCATAGTGGAGGATTGTTTCTCTGTATCAAAACTAATTTTCATTCTTCATCACAAAACACCGCATCAGTAACAATATTTGGGGTCACTCTTTCATCTTTGAAAATATCTTTTAATCTCTCAAATGCTTTTATTTCTTGTAAATATTCTACAACTTTTTTTGATAGTACTTGGTAAAGATATTGATAATCTCACATAGATATTTTGTTTCTTATGATAGATGATCTCGTAGTGGTAGTTACACTCGTCTGAAAAAATAACTTATTGGCATCCTTAAATCATTCCCAAACCATAGGATTAGAACTGACAACATAATCAAACTCGGGTAAATTTTTTAGTATGTAATTTTTCCATTGTTCACCATCATTGGAGTGAGGTATAGGATAAATTTCAATGTCAAGATTTGGAATATATTCTTTCAAAGAAACCTCAATCATATATTTTCTTTCGTCATAGGTGAACGGATTATCTTTGGTAAATTCTTTATCTGCGGATCAGACTCAGATGATTATTTTGTCCATTCACGCTTGCAACGCTTCCTTTATACTATCGATATGTCAGTCATGAAAACCAGGTTGGCAACGAGTAATAAAGAGCCCTATCTTTTTTTCCATCTTCCATACTATTACATAATAAAAGTCTAAATTTATCGTTTAAAAATCATCTCTCAATAACTTTTGTTCTGCAAGGAGCATTCTTTTACTATCAAATGATGTATCTTTGAGAAACGCTAATCTCGCATAATGTGAAGTGGGGCTTATAGTTATATTTTCTACATTATCTATCTTTCCTCAATATCCATCAATACCTACCATAGCAGGACTCCTGCCTTTAATGGAAATAGTAACCGGTTGTGGTTTGATTATAGAATATCCAAAAGGCAATGACGCTAATCCACTTACTCACCATAAGGTGCTTTCTACTGGCATAAGTGGACCTCAGTTATTGAGCCAATATGCTGAACTTCCCAATGCTGTAGACATCATCACTCCCGTCCCATGAAATTTTTTGGTGAGCTGTTGTGAAGTGATTTGAAATTTATAATAATCCAATATATTTCCTCAGACAACTAGATCGTTGAGCGCATACAAAATTTCTTTCTCTGCGTTGGTCTTGTTCACCTCCACTTTCATCATATGAGTTTTTATGGTTTCAATTTCATTATGATGCATAGGCAAATCGTCTAATACAGACATATCGTTTAATAAGAATCCTAATGTTCAACAATTGATTCAGAAAAATAATTTATTGTCTTCTGGATGTTTTGTAAAATCATATTTCTTTTTTACCGTATCGAGCATAAATCCATCTCATCATCAGACAAGATATGCATTAGCCTTCTCTTCATCATCCGTAATGAGATTATTATAGAGTCAGCTTTCTATCTGTCCTTGAAGCGCCTGAGCTTTGGGTCTATTGGTATCCAGAATAGGATAATATAATAACGTTTCTTGCATGATTATATGGTTAGATAATAAATGATTACTTCTTTATATTCCCTCTTTATCGAAAGAGGGGGGACCGCTTGCGGTGGGAGATTTTGTGTTGGAAATCCTCCGTCCTTCGGACACCTCCTTTCAGTAAAGGAGGAACTTTGCTGACATCTTTTTTTGTTTATTCTACTATAGGATATAATCTTCCTATTCCAACAGATCTTTCTTTGAGCTTAATGACTGGCGGTGCTTGTCTGATTTTGAATTCATTTATTTTGATTCTTTTTCTCATAGCTTTGACTTCTTCGATATCCAAATGATATTTTTCAGCTACATCTTGTACACTTGCTCCAAATTGCAACTCTTCTATAGCATCGGATACTTTCATATAATCGAAGGGATCAACTTGTCATTCAGCTAATTCTGCAGATGCCTTTCTTGTAATAATACCTGAAGGAATACTTTCTTTGTAGTTGTGTGAATTGATATATTGTGCCATTTCATATACTTCTCTTTTGTTGAGATCTCCTATCAATGACAATCATCCTATCAGATCGCCATAGAGCGTTCCATATCCCATAGCTAATTCTGTCTTGTTAGAATTGTTGATAACCATACCCTTTACGTCGTTGGCAATATTCATAAGGATCATTCCTCTGATACGTGCTTGGATGTTTTCGTGAGTGATTCATTCAGGTTTCTTTCCCAATTTTTCTTCTCCAAATGTCTCGAAACTTTTTACAAGATCATTAATTTCTCCAACCTGTAAGTGTACACCTAAATTGTCTGCAAGCTGTTGGGATAATGTATATGATTCATCACTATTGTATTTGGTAGGCATATAGATGGCATGAATACGTTCTGGAGGAAGTACCTGAGATAAAATATAGAGACTTAATGCTGAGTCTATACCACCAGAAACTCCTATCACAACATCCTGAATTCCTGTCTTTGCGAGATAATCCTTGAGTCATAACTTCATAGCATCTATCATATTACTGTATTTGAATTGATCTTCTGTAAGTGCATCATAACTATAATCGTGACACATTTTGTTCGTATCGACTATACTTATATCTTCCTGAAATCTTTTGCTTACATGTTGGAGACATCCATCTGGCGTCATCACCATGCTTGCTCCATCAAATACAAGTTCATCCTGACCCCCTACCTGATTGACATAGACCATATGTGCTCAAACACTTTCTGCATGTTTTCTCAACAAATTCAATCTTTTTTTCATTTTTCCGACACCATAAGGAGAACTTGAAATATTAAATATAACATCCACATCTTTGTTTGCATATTCCTGTACTGGTTTGACCTCATAATTATCATCTCGTATATCTTCGCAGATGGTCATTGCTCATTTAAGATCTTTTGCTATTTTGAACGTGAGTCATTCTGTTCCTGGAGCAAAATATCTCTGTTCAAAAAAGACATCGTAATTTGGTAATAATCTCTTGTGATACATTTGAACATCTTTTCCTATGATCGCTGCAGCGTTGTATTTTTTCATCTCTCCTGAAGGCAAGACTTCAGATTCATTGTAATCGATACATCCAAGAATTACCTTAAGATTTTCATTGGTTTGACTAACAAGATCTCTAATTTTGTAAATCACCTCTTTTTGTCTTTTGACCAATTCCTCATCATCCAATAAATCATTGAGCGGATATCAGGTTATAGCCATCTCAGGAAACACTATCACATCAGCTTGGTTACCGATCTGTCTGATAGTATCCTCTATCTTCTGAGTATTTCTTTCAATATCTCAGAGTTTGGTATTGATTTGTGCAATTCAGATTTTCATATTAGAGTGGTTACAAAGTAAATAATTGTATTAAGTACAATAAGAGATAGATAAAAAAATAATTTGGATTACTTTATCTTTTCTTACTCCATCATTATTACACAACCATTAATTGTAATATTTACAATAAGTAATGGGTAAAAAAATAATTTAGATTAACATCTCTTTTCTACTTCATCGTCAGTAGTATACTCTTTTTTTTATCAATTGCAAGAGAAAATGTACTTTTTACAATAAGAAAAAATTAAAAAAACACCCCAGGACAGACCTGGGGTATCCACCAACCACTCTTTCAGTGATTAATTAGTTTCAACGATTACTTCGTTGGACAGTTCATTCACATCATCCGGCTGGATGGGGAAATGTTCCGTTAAATATTTGCCGACTTCAGCAACCACGTCACAGATACCCTGACAGGCACCATTCTGACGGATCTTAATAATCAGGCCATTGATCATAGCATCCCAGGTGGACTGTGCCACTTTTTCGTTGATGCCTTTGTCAGCCAAGATTTCGATCCTGCGCTCTTCCACTGAAAGGAATATGAGCACACCGGTTCCGTCTTTTGTATTCTGCAAACCATATTTGCGAAAAGCTTCTTCGGCATTCTTGCGTACATCGCCCTCGTATTTCTTCGAGTTGGATACCACAACCACGCGAATTTCACCGGCTGTCGTTTCTTCTGCTGTATTCACTGCAGCTGCGATAAGATCTCTTTCTTCCTGTGTTAAAAATTCTGTTTTTTCCATTTTCTGTGATTTGTTTTGTTTTTTTCAATTAATAATTATTGATTACCATCCGCCGGATGCTCCGCCGCCGCCAAAACTGCCGCCGCCGAAACCACCTCCGCCGCCTCCACCGTCGCCTCCTCCTACGAAGAGTGCTCCTTCACCAAAATCGGATCCGGATACTCCTCCGCCAAAGAATGCGGACATAAGGAAGTGAACAATCAATCCTCCAACGATTCCTATAATCACAGCAATTACGCCGATAGTTACCGACACTGCGCCGAATACAAGGAACCAGACGATAGGTGCGCCAATGCCGCCGGTGATGCCGGAAACTGACCAGTGCGCATACCCCAGGATACCAGCAATAAATGCCAAAATCGCAAAGAATATGAGCGCGTTGTTGTTCTGTTTTTCCTCTTTCATCGCGATAGCTACCTGTTTTTGGTAGCTGCCTTTACCGGTGATACTGAACATGATTTTGTCAACTGCAGCACTGATGCCTTCATAATATTTCTCATCTTTGAAGTTTGGTTGGACTTCGTCCTTGAGGATCCAGTTACAAACGATATCCGGAAGTTTTTCTTCGAGTCCATACCCGACTTCGATACG
>CAJBLF010000056.1 GCA_903953935.1 uncultured bacterium | reverse complement strand
TTGACAAACCCTGTCGGTTTCGGTATTCCATTGTCCGTCGATGTCTGACACCCGGTCAACATTACGATGATGCTGCATACCAGCAATACCCATTTTTTCATAGAATTTTCTCTTTGTTTGGTTTAGAATTTTATTTCAGGCGCCTTTTCTGCACCTTTGTCTGCTTCAAAATACGCCCGTGGCTGAAAATTGCCAAAGCCAGTAAGGAAGTTGTTGGGAAATCGCCTGATGTACCTGTTGTACTCTCTTGCTGCATCATTAAATTTCCTGCGTTCGACAGTAATCCGATTTTCTGAACCTTCCAACTGTACCTGGAGATCCGAGAAGTTTTTGTTAGCCTTGAGCTCGGGGTATTTTTCTACCACCACCATTAACCTGGACAAAGCCGATTGTACACCCTGCTGTGCTTCTGTAAACTGTTTCAGCTGCTGCGGTGTTGCTTTGCTGGGATCAATGGTGATAGACGTTGCCTTGGCTCTTGCCTCGATAACCGCGGTAAGGGTTGACTGCTCAAAATTAGCAGCACCTTTTACGACAAGCACCAGGTTGGGGATGAGGTCAGCCCGGCGCTGATAGACGCTTTCCACATCCGACCATGCCTTGTTGACTTCTTCCTGTTTGTCCACCATACTGTTGAATGTGTTCTTCACATAGTTACAGCCACCCATGAATGCGAGGGCAATAATGCCCAATACGAGTAATGTTTTTACTAATCCGTTCATTTTTTTGATTTTTTTGATTTGTTTTTTGCTACTCTTTGGTCTTCAGGATTTTCGCGTACTCCCATAGATAGATAATGTTAAATATCACATCGGTATATTTTATATATATTTACTATTAAATGTCAATACTTATTTTACAAAAAAAGCAGACCCTACATACAGGTCTGCCGTGATAGATTATTTCATAGATTTTACCAGCTTCCGCCGCCTCCGCCGCCGCCAAAACTGCCGCCGCCGAAACCACTGAAACTTGTACTACTACTACTGCTTGATGAACTCGAATGGTAGGATTCTGATCTTCTTGCTGCGGCTGCCGCGGCTGCGGCTGCTACTGCAGCTGCAGCTACTCTTGCTCTTTCATTTTCCGCTTCTTCGATATCATTTTCGGCCATCCCGTATGCTTCGTCTGCAAGCGATTTTGCTGCAGTCAAAAGTACAATACAAGCAAGCCAATTGATGAGCGATTCGGTAGCTTTCGCTTCTGCTGATTTGAACTTTTTCTGTGCTTCCGCCAATTTGTTTTTAGCTCCGGACTCAACATCCGAATCAGAACATTTGCTGGATGCCGAAGAAATTGCAGTTTTCGCTGATTTCAGCATAGAAGCATAATTCGCTTTAGCATTGATGATTTCATCCTTTCGTTCCTGGATATCCTGGAACAAGTTTTCTATCCGCTGCATCTTTTCATTTCCCTCATCAGCCATGGATTTGGCAGTAGTAAAATCCTGGATATCCATTCCATTTCTTACTTCTGCTTCTTCTTTTTTTGCTGAGCATAAGCTGAGCAATGCGGTTACGCCACCAAAAAGTTTATCCAGATCTTCCCAATTTTCTTTGGGACACTCAGCCTTGAGCGTATCCAGAATCTTTTGAGCAGCAGCGCGTTTGGTAGGAATTTGATTGATATCAGACGTCAGTGATGCAATGATTGTTTTCGTTGATTCCTGATTCTGAAGATATGTTTGCATACTCAACCAAACATTATGAATTGCTTCATTGGTTGTTTTGCTGGTTTCATATACATACTTACTTTCTTCATTTCCGAGTTTCAACTTTGTATCAATATTGGAAAGATCATTTTTGAAACCTTCCGATTGTTTTTGGTAATCAAGGAGTTTGTATCCTTGTTTCTGTTTGTTCTGAATTTTGCTGGAAAACTCATTCCACGTATCCTGAGTAGTTTTGAGTACTGCAGGAGCATAAAGATTGTACATATCAACTTCTGCAGGAATCTGATCAAGTTGAGTTATCATACTTTCAAACTGATCAACTACATCAGTAAATTGTCCTACATATTTAGAAGCTAACACAAGATTGGTTTCTACAACTTCAGGAAATCTTTTGAGTACCTCTTCACATGACACTTTAATATCGCTATTAATCTTTCTAACGATCTCCTCATGCCGAGTTTTTGCCCATTCAGGATATCCGTTTCCCATGGAAGTAATCATACCCAAAAGCCGCTTATACGAGACATTATTCTCATCGAAACTTTTCTTTAACGATGCTCTTCGTTCCCGTATCTCTTTTTTCTTGAGATAAGATCTCCTGATAACAATTACCAGCACTGTTATCAAAACAATGATTCCAATGATGATAGCTGTCATCAACAAGCCATTCAAGAATTCGCGTGTAGCTTCTGCGCGTTCCGCTTCTTTCTTTTTGATGAATGCCTGACGTTGTTCCCAACCGATAGGACCAAGCTTTTGGAGCATGGTATTTACGGTTTCGTCGATTCCTTTATAGTACTCATCACTTTTTGCGTAAGGAATGAATACGTCGTTACTGATGTTTGTGGCTTCGATATCGGTCAGATATTCACCTAAACCATCAGCTACTGCAATCTGACAATCTCCACGCTTCTGCTCCGTCATGTTTTCCAGCGCTTTTTCGCTGTACTTCACAATCATGAAGACAATGCCATTGTTCAATCCTTCCTGTCCTACACCCCATTTGTCGCCCAGTTGATCAACAACTACTTTAGCATCTTCACCACCGAGGTCATCAAGGATGACTATAGCAATCTGGATACTCGTCTTGTTGTTGAATTCAACCAGTTTGGTTTCCAATGCCTGGATTTGATTGGGCTGCAAGAGTCCAATATAATCGTTCACAAGCTTAGGTGGGTTTGGTCGTTCCGGAATGTCGAATGCGAATACTGAGAGACATACCCATGTCATCATCAGTGCCATTACAATTTTTTTCATAGATTTTACTTTGTTTGTTTTTTGTTTTTACATTAAATATTTGTTTTCTGTAATTTATCTTATATATATTTACCATTAAATGTCAATAGTAGTACGATAGCATGTACATTTTAAAAAAATCCCGATAATAACCGGGAACTTTTTGTGGTGTTAGACATGACATTGTTTTTTAAATGATACGAAACGAATTGGTTTTTTATTGGAAGGTAATGCATATTCTGCCACATGCAATACATATTCTGATGATGTAAGCAGATATGATATACCATCTACTTCCTTGCTTACCTCAAACATCAGTTGTCCCAATTTTACTCGTTTATTACCTTTGGCCAATGAGGTCATAAACCCTTTAACCAGTTCATATCTAATGTTTATACTCTGATCACATGCAAGATCATGAATCTGAGCAATCTTCTGATTCACTATATTAGATAAAGAAAAATACAGTGATACCGTGGCAATAATGAGTGCCAAAATACTAATAATAGTTGCGTTCATAGACCTACTTTGTTTGTTTTTTGTATTTATTATTTGTTTTTTGTATTTATTATTTGTTTTTTGTATTTTATCTTATATATATTTACTATTAAATGTCAATAATGATTTGATTTTATATTTCAAATTACTATATATCAGGTATTTATGTATATATCACTACGCTATGACCAACAATAAAGAACTCATACAACAATTAGATCAACTGATACACATGGAATGAATAAAAAACCAAAGGATAGAAGAGATACTAGTAGAGCTGAAAGATGTTCTTGAATCAAACGAATTATCAATAGATAATAAAGATTTGATCTATGTCCCCATGAATCCATTGATCAAAGAGGCAAAAGATTTGTGATGAGCAGAAGCGGTAGCTTTTGGATACAATGTATTGGGTACCTTATTTGTAAATTCACTTACCCAAAACACCTTAGCATTGTCTCTTGCTTGACCGGTTATAGAAAAAATTTGATTTTTCTTATGGGAGTATGCAAAAGCAGTCATAGAACATAAGAAAACCTGAAAAGCTATAAAACAATGATTCAAAGAAAACATATCCAACGGATTAAAAAATCTGCTTGTTGATATATGAGTCCATGACACCATATATACTTCTCTTATGGCATACTGACTTTCCAATAATATGTTTGATGCTTGGCTATTATCGATCTTCAGTTTTTTGATTGCTCTTCCTCCTGCAATACTAATGAAATATTCTGGAAACGAATTATCATATCATATCCAAAAAAATCTGACGAAATTGAATGGATTTGATCGAGAAAAATATTACGAATCCAGATTTATATTCAATAATCCTCACCAATCAGAATCTATTTTTGAAGAAACAGCAAATACATTCTGACTTTCCAATCATAATCTAAGCACCTATCACGATACCTATTTTGATCATCGTATACTTGCTTTTTCTGATAGAAAATGAACCTTGAAATTTAGGGAGATACAAGATCATGCAACGGATACAAGTGTCAGCAATCTGGAAATAGCACATACACTTGCAAAAAAAGACTACCTCCACAAAAATGGTGTCTACAATTTTTTTTATAGCAGCAAAGAAAAATGAAAAAAAGATTTGACATGAATAGAACTAGAATCTATACTTAACAAGTATCCGTATCGTTTTTTCATTAAACAAGCAGGTAAAGAGGTGGTATTCGATAGACGTATTTTTCATGACCATGAAGTAAGGATAACCCTGGATACCATCGCAAGCCCCACCAATGATGCAATCAAAAGCGTCATAGAAGTCAAAGCCTACAAAGATACGAAATATCTGATGGAAGTCATGGAATATATCATGAAAAAATGAAATATCAGATTGACCACCCAAGGAAAAAATGACTTATTATAAGATAATTTTAACAACATATTCCATGTTCGATCCTTATAAGTTCTTCATAGATTGTTTGTTTTCCTTCTGGTGTCTGAATCATACTATAAGGAGTTGCTCATCACATCAAGAAATGTGGCGTATGTAACCATGTTTCGAATACTTCTTTTTGACCAAATGTTTCTGCTCATTGATCATAGAGCTTCTTCATGGAGACATGATCATCTAAATTATCAAGTAATCTCTCTCTCACTTCTTCGTGAATTTTTCTTGTTGTCTCGCTTTCCTTGGTGTCTAATTTCGCCAAATCAAAAGTCTTCACTAGTTGATTTCTTGCATCCGTAACCGCTTGGATATCATTATCATCGTAAGATAATTCACCATTGCTATATACGTTTTTCAACAACCTTTCTCCCTGAATCTCTTCATCCTCTTGGACGATATATCTTACCCCATCTCTGATCTCGATATTGGTATCTCATGGAATCGGTTCTTTGTCGATATCGTTGGAAAGTTTTCCTGTCGCTCAGTCTTCAGTTTTAGTAAGTTTATATGCTGCTGATAATGCATCTCTTGTTTTGTTTCTCGCAACCAACAATCATCCGAGTCCGTATTGAATAAAGTCTTTTGGATTGAATCATGCCGCAGCAACTGCTTCTTCCACACGTCTTACATCATCAACTGTAGAGATATCTGCGACTACGATCTTATCCAATTTTGGATCGAGCATATCATGCTCTTGTAATTTTTTGAGCGCATAGACTGCTTGATCAGCGAGATCTCCACTATCCAATCTCATACCTATAATTTTACCGCTTGATCTATATTTTTTCTTTAATGCTACTATCTTGTCTATTCATTTGTAGGAATCTACTAAGTCTACGAGCAATGCTATCTTATCACATTTTTCTATAGCATTTATGAATGCATCGTTTTCTGTAGGATAACAAGCAAAATATCTATGTGCGGTAGTTCCTCCACTGAGTACTTGTGGATATACTAATGCCGCCGTATCATTTGAGGTACTTGTTAATCCTCCGCCTACGATATTTGCTTCTACCGCATCGAGATGAAAATCCTCATTTGCGGTTGCTCTTTTACCGAATTCAGCGACTCTTCCTTGTCAGATAATCTCTTCCAAATAATGAGCATCGGTAGCAACAATACTTTTAAAAAATGCTCTGAGAAATACTGGTTCATAGGTGGCTGCAAGTTCTGCCGGCCCACTTACCAACATCACTGGCTCTTTGGGTTTGAGTACCGTACCATCTGCAACTGCTTTGATATCTAAAGGAATAAACCCACCATTATTTACTACTTCCTGCCACATATCAGCATCGAAATATCCATTTCCTCATCTTGCCTTTTGGTCTGCGTAAAATGCTTTAGCAAAATCAAGTTCTGCTTGAGTTATTCTAATTCCTAGAATATCTTTCAATGTGCTTCTGATACCATCTACTACTACATACTGTTTGTTTGGTGATCTTCTGAAAGACAATGAGAAGGTCTCTCTCTGTTTAGATTTTTTTTCTCATTTAATAAAATTCATCGTCCTATTGTAAGCATCAGTCTGGATGATTTTATTTTTTTTTGCAATATCTCTCCTGACCTGCAAGTCTGTAATCTGTTGATATTCCTCAAAGGTAATCTCAGGAAACTCTTGAAGTCTTGCTTTGTATGATTTTGTATCGAAAGTAGTCATGTGATAATTGGGTTATAAAAATAAACGTTAGTCAGCAAATTGTTGATTGAGAATCTGAAATAATTTTTGAGAAGAAATAAATCTGACTCATTCTCCCTTCAATGTCTGCATCATAGCATCAGTTGTTTCTTGCGCAACTCCTCTGATAGCATCATCGATAAGATAGACTTCATACCCATGTTTTCTTGCATCTAATGCTGTATTTCCCACACAATAATCGGTAGCTACTCATCAAATGAGTACAATCTTTTTTTCTCTTTTGGTAAGTTGTTCATCTAATGTTGTCCCATCAAATCAACTATATGCCTCTCTAGCGGGATTGGTTCATTTGACAATTTTCACATCAAAATCTGATTCTTGTAATGGTTGGGTGAGCTCTACTCATTGGGTATCTACAATTCCATGATCGGGTCGTAACATCTGTGATCCCGTTCCATTTGTTGCTAATTCCTTTAAAAATGTTTGTAATTCAGCTACCGTGAATTGAGCTCTTTTGCTTAGTCCATTTTCTTCATCAGTTCGATTTGCCACTTCAAAGTAATTGATAGAATCAAACGGTTTTTTGTCCTTGTAATTGGCTGCTAATGAAATGTGTCCTAATGGATGTTCCTCTATCACATTGATTAAGGTAATCCCATAATATGCACACGCCTCCATAATGGTTTTTGTTGCTTGTGCTACCTGCTCTCACTCGGTGACATAAAGTTCATTGAGCTCTTTGTTTTCAAAGGTCTGAGTATTGTCTACGCTTATCATAGCGACATCCTGAACGTCAGTACAGGTATTCAAATGTATAGACTCAACTGAAGTGGTCTGTGATTTTGTTGCTGTCATTGTTTCCATAGGTAAGGGGGTAAATATATAAATAGTAAATATATAAATAGTAAATGTAATATGTACAATAAGTAGAAGAGAAAAAAAATGTTAATCAGGATCACAGAATTCAGGAATAGAGAATTTTATCTTTGTCGTACCTTCATAACTTTCACTATATCCAGGGAAGTCAGAAGTGATTTTTACACTAGTATATCCTAATCCCTTTAATAAAGCTGCGATGTCTTTGTCTGGATCCGTACATATCTTTGATGTCAAAACAATTTCGATATCTCTTTCATATGCCGCTACAGTTTCACGAATTTTAACCTCGAGAGCTTCTCTAGTTTTTGCGCTTACTTTGTTTTTCAATGCTTCTAGTCTTTGTTGTGGAGACATGTTTTTGAGCATGTCCGATGATTGTTTAGCTGTTAACATGAGCATATATAGTAAGAAATAAAATCTTCACATTCTATTTCACTCCACCGGAGTAATTGTAGTATATACAATTTCTAATCAATTGCAAGAGAAAATGTATTTTTTACAATAAGAAAAACCCGTGTTAAAATACAACACGGGTCTCATTAATAGTTGACTAGCTAAGAAAGAAAACTTTCTTAACATTATACCGACTGTTTTTGAAATCATACATTACATTCGTACTTTATGTATCAAAAATCGCCGGTATAATCTCGACGTTATAAAATCCTCAGAAAAATTCGGATTTTGATTGCGTCTCGATTATCCACCAAAACCACCAAGACTGGTCTGGCTGAAATGGGCTGCACTCTGAGAAGCACGTACAGCGCTCTGACTAAACATCTGGAACGCTTTACGGATTTCACTTGGATTTGCATTTGCAGTAAGTATCCAACGATCGGGAATTCCCATATCGGAAAATACTTTTTTGAAATTGCATGATCCATTATCAAATCCCATAGCAGCAACGATGTGATCTTCACTTCTGAGCATGTCTGTGACAATCTTAGATACGTCAGTAGCTGTGCTTGTACGTGAATGACAATCGTCACCATCGGTGAGAATCAGAGTAATCGTCCGTACCTGGATACCATTGTTTTTGAAATCCTGAGCCTTTGCGATGACAGTAGCCAGAAGCTTTGCTGTTTCGTCAAATAGAGGTGTACCTCCATTGGCATCATAATTTCCTGAATCCATTTTGGGAACGAGGGATAGTGGTGTATAGGGATACAAGACTTTCCCATTGAGATACCTGTTGATAACTTCGATATTGTCCTGTTGTTTGCTCTCAAGCAAAGCCTGAATCAACATATTATGTCCATCCCTTATGGGCTGTTCATTACGAGCACTCTGGATAGAACCTGAGTCATCAACGAGTATATTGAGCAGAATAACTTCGCTCGATCGTACCGAATCTATCGGCACACCAAGCCCCTGTTGAATAATCGCTCCGATATCGGGAATCTTGGTAAGTGCATTCAAAGAACCACTACTGAGATCTCCCTCTTCATGAGCATTCTGCAAGAGTCCGAGATTGTTTGAACTGTTTGACATTTTTTTGTCCTCCTAATTTTTTATTGATTATATAAATTTGTTTACATCCACATCCGGCCACTGATCGATTGGGTCGGTGCTTTTTACGATGTGCATACCGGCATTGCGGAATTTTTCAAAAGCCTGATTGGCTTGGTCGGTGAAATCCACGATACCAGGGATAACTACGGGCGAAGTACAGTCTTCCAAAAGGTAAACTTTCTTTGCAAGTGAGGGATCCTTGGCCATGATGTCGGTGAGCAGGTCGTCGATACTCCAGGCAACACAATGTGATTTGGCCTGTCCGGTAATGATCAGCATATCATAGTCCAGAAGTTTCTGGATGAAGCTGGCATTACGCTGAGCGATAGCGGTACCATTGAAGGTATCTAAAACCTCAGGACTGAGCACAGAATAGTTTTCAGTCAAAGGATTACCTCCCTTGATCTCTATTCCGGATTCACTGTTTCTTGCAACGGTGTGGAAAAATACGGCTTCTTCGATGATCGATACCAGTGCGTGTCCGATCCCACCAAGCATTGCATGGTAGGGCCATACCGTCAGCTGATATTTTCCTTTTTTCTCCAGGGACTGTGCATAGTGAATAGTGTGCTTTTTGAGCGCGGTATAAGATACACCCAAACTTGCAGCAACACCAGGATTGATGGTGTAGGTGTCATTGATCAGATCTGCTGAAGAGATCATAGTCATCGCAGGCACAGGTTTTCCACTAGCGTCCAAAAAGAACAACGAGTGGAAAATTTGCATAGCTTTGTGGGTATCCATAGTCGGGAAGATCTTGGTGATCCTACCAACATTGGCATAAACAAATTCAGCAAGACGTTTGCTGTCTTCAGGGGCACCTCCTACGAAGAGCTCGAAGCCTGGTATGCAGAATGTATTTTGCACATCGATAGGCATGAGAGCGATTTTAAACTTGTCGGTGGCTGCATCTGTGATTGCATTTTGGGCTTTGAAGTCCAATGCGTCAGTTGCCAGATTCTGATAGCCAATCTTGTAAACCTGATCGGCCTTGGAAGCATCGTAATGCTTCGGATTACTAAACTTTTTCATGGTGAAAGAATTAGAGTGTTTAACTTATTTTTATTTCTATTTTTATTGGTCACGAAGCACTTCATGACAAAATTAATTTTAAACTCATAGTGCTCTAAGTTTTATTTCACCCAGCTGAGCTGGATAAAAACGACGTTACTCCGCAATGGCGGAGCCGGCGTCTTATTTTATAGAAACAAGAAGAATCTTATTCCGTTTGATAACATAAATACCCATAGGGCTAACCAGTAAACTAGATTGCTCGTTGACATAATTTTCTGTATCGACAAACACTTTAGTTTCCAGGTTTCCACTCGGATCGATTCCTATTCTCATAATACCATCATCTGTAGGGCAGAAAAGATAATTGCCAAAAGCAGATTTACCTTTGATGTGAGATAACCATGATTTATTTTCCTGTTCATCAGTGATATGTGTCAGGATTTTTCCATGTTTATCTATCACGATACAGTGATTGATATATTGAGATTGGTCTTTGCTAGCAATCATAAACCATGCAAGATTGTCGCTGATATATGTCTTTGCATCGATAACTTGCCCTTTGATAAAAGGTAAGTTTACGTTGTCGTTGATTATACTACTTACATCATCGAACATAAATCCTTGCAAAATATTGCCGGCCTTGTATACCCCAAATCCAAATTTATCTCCCGTCCATAGCAGTGTATTATCTACAATAGCCTGACCGATATTGATTGGTGAGTATTGTAATCCCAAAGGATTAGCTTTGTAGATATTTCCATTTTCAACCCAGTATATCTGATGATCGTTGGCATCACATACAGGACGTGTACCTACACAATCAATAAACATTTTCTGGGATGTGCCGGATTGATCAACAACTGCCATAGTATGAGATTCACTCAGTACTGTAGTGTTTCCATTGATAGCGATATGTAAACTGCGGGACAAAGGTCCAGAGATTACGACTCTATCACTTTCACGTTTGTATTGGTCGTTTTCGTGATACAGATACACCAACTTGCCATGCTGAACATCAGCAAACATGATGATACCACCCGTAACAAAAACTTCTTTTACTTGGAGATTACCACTTACAGAGATAGGAGACATGATATGTATATGACCCGCATTGCAGATAGGACATGCAGGAGTTGCATACTCTATACCACACGCATTACAATATTTCCATTGCATATTCTTTAGGAGTGAGTGAGGAAATTCACCTCTCTTGTCCTTGGTGAAAACGTCTTGGAAATAGCGGAGCATATTTGCATCCAAAGCCTTGTAAGGATATGCATGCTTAGGATAAAGCACTTCAGGATGAAACACATTGATCCTTTTGGAAGGACGAAATTGTTGTTTCAGCTTTTTATTGGGATCTTTGGGTTTGTAAATACCACCGTAGGGATCGACAAAAAGAAGTGATTTGAAGAGCAGAGCAGCGAACGCATACCAGTCACCATTGAAGTTGTGATTGCGAGTCATAGTCCAGAAGGGAGCATGATTTTTGAGAAGCGTATCACACAACAAAGGATCTATAAATTTGTCTGTATACATCGTGCTGATCCAGGGACCAAATTGGTAGGAATCAGTATCTATCATATAGACTTGTTTGTTCTTCACGAGGATATTCAAGTCATTGAAATCACCGATGATTACTTTTTTATCATGAAGATTTCTTAGCGTGTCATGAAGATTGAGGAAGATATCTCTGATTTCATTATTACTAATGTTCATAGATTGTCGGTATCCCATATCTCCATATTTAAGAAGGGTCTCAGCACCAGTAATAAATGGCATAGTATACCCCAAGATAATTCCTTGCTTATCCGTCAACAGAGTACGAGGAACGATGATGTTGCTGGGTAGCCCACCAGGATACATTGCTAATTTTTTTTGGTGCATACTAATTCTCGCTGTTGCAGCTTTTTGCTCATCAGGAGATTGGGTATAATAAGGATCATTGGGCAGACGATAAATCTTCGCAACCTGACCATTTCCCATATCATACACTACTGCTTCTTGGCCAGCACCGATTTCTTTCGAAAGTCGGATTGCTTGACCATTGAGATAAACGGTTTTCATAGTCAGATTGTTTTTAATGTGCTCTAAGAGTAATGAGTGTCGTATCATCAGGCAATAATCCCTGATACTTCATAATAGTCCTTTCTTCCCATACAGGTTTGCGTTTCTCAGTATTGATGGTTGCCAATACATTACGCATCCATTCAGGATTGGAGAAGTAAATATCATCAGTCCAAAACTGACTAATGTCACCTATACGTTTATCTTGTCCTGGAAAATTCTTTTCAGAACTACCAACAAGATCAGATACTCCATCACTACCGATAAGTAAAGATTGTACATCATCAGTAGGACAGATTATATGTCTCTGGATATCTAGAAGTGAAGGATTTTGATTGGTAACTTCACTGCCAGTTATTCCATAACATAGGTAGGGAGGCTTATTGCCAGGGAAAGGACCTAGTACATGCATATCGCCATTGAGAGAGAAAACCCCATCCCCACAGCCAAATATACACGTACTCGTAGGAGTAATTACACATCCTACAACAGTACACAGAAAATACTGACAAATAGTTGCTATCAGATTTTCATCCATGCTCTGTGCAAGGACACGTATACGGGCAAGAACATCTTGCCTGACATTGTACCATAGCCAATCATGACGAAAAAAATTTTCATCGCTTAGGCTAGGATGTGGTTTGGATATATACGTTGCTAGTGTCTTGGCAAACAAAGGAGCTATAATATTGCTGCCGACCTCGCTGTGAGGACCACTACTACAACCATCACTCACTACACATATAATGTAGTCGGGATTTCTTATCCAAACATAACTGTCTTGGTTGTTTTTACCGATTTTTACATGGCGCGAACCAGCGACAGAAGCTCCAGCGACTTGAAATTGATCGAGATTTTTCATATTTTTTGTTTTTTTAGTGTGTATCTATTAATGAACTTGTATAAATTACAATAAGTAGAATGTAATCTATAAGGACTTCCTTCATACAAAGTCCCGGCGTAGGTAATGAGCACTCGTGAGCAGATATATAGCTTGAAAGCTTATTTACTATCGCTCTTGCAGTCCGTCGCAGATATACGATACCAAATTATTTCTTGCTCTTGAGTAATTGTAGTATATACAATTTCTAAGTGATTGCAAGAGAAAATGTAAAAATAACAATAAGTAAAAACAAATCTCCGATACTAGCTTGAATATTATTTGTTGACTTTTACATATAAATATGTATAGTATCTTTTATAATTCAAACAAAAAAATAACTAAACGACAATTGATATGAAAATTCAAAGCTTAAGTATTGTAGTACCAGGAGCATGTGTAAACAGTTGTGCTTGTTGCGTAAGTAAACTTCATACCGATACCGATTTTTACAAAAATCAGATTGAGAAAAACTATCAGTTTGAGGCTTTGTACGAACAGGACTATCTGGATTCTATGAATTTTGCACGTGACAATGGTTGCAACACACTCATGTTCACCGGCGATGGCGAACCGCTCATCAACAAAACATTTATCCGCAAAGTGGTTGACCTCAACAAACGATTAAGTTTACCTTTCCGTTGGATGGAAATCCAAACAAGCGGAGTCTTCTTACTTGAAGAAGCTGATAATGGCGGACAAAAAAACCTTCGTTGGTTACGTGACTTTGTACGTATAAAGACAATCTCGCTGAGTTTATTCAACATCTTCGACTCAGATCTCAACGCAGCGTATTCACGGCCGAAAAATGAAAAAGCGTTTGTAAAAATCGATGAAACATGTGCAGCCATCCGGAAATACGATTTCAATCTCCGGTTATCGCTCAATATGGTCGATTATTACAATGACAAAACTCCTGCGGAAATCTTTGAACGCGCAAAAACACTCGGTGCAAACCAGATCACTTTCAGGGTCTTGTATAATACCGAAATACCTCAGAATGATGCTGAAAAAGAGATTGCTGGTTGGATAATCAAACACAAAGCAAAGGAAGAAAAAATCCAAGAAATCAATGACTACATCAAAAAAAATGGACGTCTTCTGGAGATTTTACCTTTCGGAGCTTATCGTTATTCGGTACATGGTATGTCCTGTGTAGTGGATGATGATTGTATGAATTCCAACGGTGGCGCAAAAGAAGAAGTAAAGTATCTTATCCTTCGTCCTAATTGCAAATTGTACACAAAATGGGATGATGAGGGTTCAATACTCTTCTAAACACTCACGAATATCCTATAATCAACTGTCATATTGGCAGTTGGTTTTTTTATATAAAAAAAAACGGAATGTTTATTTTCCGTTTTTATGATAGATATGTAATTCTATAAAATCATTGAATTCATTTCATCTTACTATTTCTGTTCTAATAGGTCATTTGAATCATGGATCGATCAGTGGTGATATAATATGATGTCATCCTCCATCGTATCATTGATAAATAATGGCTCAGAAATACTCTCAAAAATCTACATAATGCGTTTCACCAATATTGAAATCATGCTCTGTATGTCTAGGATCATTTGGATCAAACGGTTGAAGGATATCGACAAGGTTTTTCTTGGATTCAATCAGAATTCATTTTTTATTGTCAGGAATATAGATGTTATTATTAAGGTGTAATTTTAATGTGAGTGCCTCAGACGATTCATTCTCTTTCAGCTCTTTGGCTTCATATAAAGTATCCAACATTTTTCACGTAATTTTTTGATTTGGTTCAGGCATATTGGCTCAGACAAGCGACCAAGCTTTTCCATATTCTCATTCAACTTTCAGCTTTCAAGACTTTACTATTTCATAGAGTGCATTCCCGGTAATAGATTGTCCTGAAGGTCTAAAATACAATCTAAAAAATGCTCATCAATCTTTTAGTTGCACATCAGAAAGTCACCTATTGAGTACATATACATCGAGATCAGTAGATCATGTCGTGTTTAATTCTTCGATATTTTCACTATTGATATAATCAAAAAACTTTCCTACGATATGAATTCATGATTGTGCAAAACAGCTTCTCATAGATATTTCAAGGTGTTTGAGCATTCATGGTGTGATATATTCCAACTCAGGAAAAAGTGATTTCTCAAGTTTTACTTTTACGATATTGAGATCTTTGGGTTTGACGATAGTGTCTTTTGCAACACTAAAATCTCAACTCACTCGGAATTTTTTGATATGTTTCTCCAATATCTGGCGTGATAGATATGATTCGGCACCATAGACTATATCTCTTGCTTCAAAAGCTCCCATAATCTCTATCATAAAAAGATAAATTAGTCCGCTTCGAATGAATCCTGCTCTTGACCATTACTTATGATGATATGTTTTTTGTTCTTTTTATCTACTACTGGTATCTGTACACCTGGAATTCATTTGTATCACTCGATGAGCAATGTTGGTTTATCTATCGATTTTCGTGTTCAGAGAGAAGTAAATCAAGTATTCTGATTTAGCATATAGATGTTTTTAGCATGGGGAACGATGTGCCCATGATTCAACAATTGAAGAAGTACTGAAACAAAAACATCTCACTTTGCTTCGTAGACATCTGCAAGGTCAATACCATCATTTTCTTCATCCATAAACGATTTTAACGATTCTTTTTTGATGTCGTATTGTTCCTGAAGATAGAGCATAAATGATTTCAATGAGGTATTATTTGAGACCACTAAGAAACTTTCGATAAGTCATTTCACCTGTTCTTTTGTCTTGACCCCATGTTGTTCAAAAACAAATATCTTATTGTCTTGAAATGAATAGGCCTTTTCTAGAGATTCTCCACAAGATTGTAGAACCTTATTGTTGCTAATATCCATCCGATAATAATTACTATCGTTGGTTTTTATTAGTGCATAACTTGCTTTCTGATTTGCATAGCTTTCTACAATCTTTCCTGCGGAATTCTTTTTGAGTGCCGCTTGAAGATTTTTTGGCGACAATTTCTCAGATGTGTTTTTGAGCAATTCTTGCTGAATAGTAAAAATAACCCTCTTAATCTCATATTTAGCTCTCATTTGCCCATGAATACGTTCATAAAGATCCTGAATAAAAATAAGCATCTGATCTTTATCTTGTACCTGACCAATAATGGAATAATGCTCCTTGAGAAATTCATTGAAATTGAGTGAAAATATTTCCATCAAAAATTGCTGATCGCTGAAACTCAAATTTTCTCCTCTATTAAACAGAAGATCTTCAAGCACCATTTTTACTCTCGACATATTTGGCTTATTCTCTCGTCTATATGCTATACCTTCGTCATTGATATGTTCATCATAATTAAAACTATTGATGAGGTCTAATATCTCATCGACATGGGCCTGATTGATACTGTTTGAAGTTTCCATAATAAAGAAAACAAAAAAATAAATAGCTATATTTATGTTTGTAATTATAATTATTTTATTGTATAAGTCAATATTATATTGAAATCTTATCTAAAATAACTATAGTAAGGAAACAAAACGATTGTATCGCTTTATTTTCTCTTGTAGCGCATATATGTACCTAAACAAACACTCATCTTCTCCTCATATCTGTTTTATCAAAAACGAAGAGGGACAACGAGAAGTTAAACAAATTTCCGAGGAAGACAACACCACCAATGAATCAACAAGAAAAATACAATGTATTGTTGTCGGTCATATAGGACATACACAAATGCACATACTAGAACTCCTCAATAAAAATACCCACCATATTTCTGCTGAAGTAGTGATGATGCACCACGAGATACCCCCTGGAATCTGATTGTGATCAGTCATAGAACCTCCACAAAACACTGAAAGAGGAACGATTATACATCTAATACATAGCAAAGAAAATACACTCAATCAACCATTATCTTGATTACCCACCACACTTTTACAAAATATCGAAAAAGAACTAACCATAAGCCTTACCAACAGTAGAGAAGATATACCAGAGATGTTTTTTTCAGAAAAAAAGCAAGCAAATATTGGCAATATTTATTATACTCCCAAGACACAGAAAGCAAAATTACATCACAGAAAATATATTCCAAGAAAAACATAGATACAGATTTATTCTTTTTTTCTCCCTCCTATGCGTTTAGTCCCCAACCTTCCCTCAGAATGATTTCCCAAACTCGATAATATAAAATTGTATGTAGGTTCTTTACAAAAACCGCTCCATAATATTTTGGATATGGAAACTTTTCAGCAATTGCCAGCAAACATTATCGAAACAGACATACAAAATACCAGACACCTAACTTGTGTCAGACACGAAGAGAGCAAATACAACGAATATAAGAAAAAGATATTATCCAACCCTGATTATCAAGAATTTATGAACACACCGAACATCGCTAAGAATAGCAATATATTGGTACATCTCCTACAAGTTTTTTTGTGAAAAAACATCAATCCTAGAAAAAAGGAGCTTGCCGAGGTTTTACCCAAAGATTTTTTTGAGGAAGTAGGTATAGATTATGAAACATGACTTTCTGAGGCATGACACAAACAATGAAAAGAAATGTCCCCTCTTTATGCTCAATTTATCAAAGAAAATCCTGATGCTTTTCCCGATCGCATTTATGTTTCTCCCTATGTGAGAACTAGACTAACAGCACATTATTTTCTCAAGGGCATTGAATGACTGGATATTGATTTTAAAAAACTCATCAATGAAGAACAATTAGAAGATTTAATCGTCTGATCTTTTAATGGTAAAGATATCGCTATCAAAATTGATGAAAGAATTAGAGAAAGAGATCATGGATCAAATATCGCACCAAGTTTTATCAGAGATTTTTGGAGTGGTGAAAAATGATTTCATCATCTATTGACAAAAAAACAAAGAGAGAAGATATATTATTATACCTCTCCAGCATGATGAGAATCTCAAGTAGCTACCAACGCTAGATCAAAAAACTTCAACGACAACATCTATAAAGAAGCAAGATATAATAATGTCTGGTGTTTTGGCCATCACCTTCAAATCCTATGATGAGTACAATCTATTTCGTGATGAAGTTTTGAAACATTTTACAAACTTAATGAGCTGCGAAGACCAGCAAATGGTAGTCTGACCGTATTTTCACAGATTCCAAAAACCCAAAAATGAGATGAGAATAAATTTAGAATAGCAGGATATAATCTTTCTTTGGAAAAATAGTTTAAAAAAAAATTAGAATAGTGTTTATTTATTATATCATCATATGCTTCACAAATTCGCTTCTGACCTTTCCACGCATTCCATCTATGCCCAAGGCAATGAACTTGCCACTATCATGGCACAAGATAAGGATGCTGAAGGAAATAGAATCTATACTCATCCGCAAGATGCGACACTTCATGTTGTTGATTTGCCTAATCCTGTTTTGATGACGGATAGATATCAGATCAACCAGATTACTGATTATATCAAAAGAGAAACAGTTTCTGCACTCTACGAAAGTCCACTCATCAGTATCGATTATGATGATGTAAAAATGAATTTCGAGAATATGAAATTTAAATATCCCTGAGTATGGTCACCATCTATCGATACCCTTTTCTTTTGTAGGGCGTTAAAAAATCAAGATCTTCAATGATATACTTCAATGATAGAAGTGGGAAGCGGTCCAGGATTTATCGCAAAATATACGGGAGAAAAAAATCCCAACCTAAAAACTATAGTACTCAATGATATCAACAAAAATGCGGAAGCATACTTTCATGATCATTATACTGATCAAAGATTCTCATTTTATTTGTGAGATGCCAAAGCATATATGAAAGGCAAACAATTCGACATCATTGCCTCCAATCCTCCCTATATACCAAGACCAAGAAGCATAGATGACAACCCCTATGAATGACTTTCTTTACCTATCTATCTCATCCAAAATATAGACAAAATTCTGACCGAGAAAGGAAAACTTTTTCTTAATCTTTCAAGTTTATCTTTGCCTATCATGCAAGAATTCCTCAACTCAGAAAACATTATAGTCAAACAATTGGATAGTATGGAGGTACCCTTGAAAGTATTTAATGTCTTGAATAATCCTGAATGGATGGATTATCTCATCAACGAAAAATGATTAAAAAAAGAATATCGCGATGGACATGAATATCGACAAACACTCTATATATATGAGATTCAGAGAAGAAAATCAGCATAATATATTTATATTATTATTTGTTTCTATAATGAAAAATGCAGTTCAACCATGATCATTTGATCCCATTACCTATGGACACATGGATATCGCCGAAAGAATTTTGCCGTTCTGTGATAAATTAGTAATGGCTATAGGCGTAAATCCAAATAAGGTCTGACAACATATGTTCTCATTACAAGAAAGAATGCAATTGATTCGCCAAATTTTTGCCGACAAGGACAATGTTGACGTGGTAGCTTTTAGAGGTATGCTCACGGATTTTTGTTATGAGAATCAACTAAATCCTATCATCAGAGGACAAAGAAACAGTAAAGATTTTGACGAACAAAAAGAATTTCAGATGGCTATGGATAGACAAGGACTTGGAATAGAAACTATATTTCTCAATTCATCCAGAGACAAGCAAGATATCAGTTCAAGTTTTGTAAAGGGAATAGCAAGAGAACAAGGCGACAAACTAAGAGAATATACTCCCCTCAATGTAACACAAGCGATTGAGTGAAGAATGTTATGACAATATATTGAGGGATTGACCTGAACTATCTGATCGGGGAAATCATATGCGACAGCAAAATTTATAGAGATAGCTAAGAAAAACTGAATACCCGCACATGATTTAGATATGGATATTATCTGACACAAAATACAGACAATCCTCCAAGAACCTGAATATCAATCAGTAAGAGCTAACATAGCCAATACCTTTTGAAGCCACGTACAAGATGTAGACGGAAGTATAATAAGACCAGAACTATGAAAAATAGTTTTTTCTGATCCACAAAAGATGAAAGCATTAAATGAAATTATGGCTACACCGATGAAGGTAAGACTGAGAAGAGAAATGTTTAATAAAAAATGACTCCTTCTCTATAATGCTGCGCTCATAGCAGAAGCATGAAATGCCCATGTTTCGAATAATAACATTTTGCTTTTGGATATAGATCCAGAAACACAGGCACAGAGACTGAGATCAAGAAATAATTATAGTGAAGAACAGATTATAAAAAGAGTTTCTAGCCAGTATTCAACTCAGGCAAAAGCAGATATTTTTGAAGCAGCAATAGCAAAAGACAAACGATGATCACTTATAAAAGTTGATGGCAAAAGCACTGATGCTGATTTTGAACAAACATTTAATCACATGCTAACTAAAATTGATACCTTTGGAGAACTTCGTTTTATATGATTGATGAATAGATTATGAGTCAAAGACGATCCGAAAAAGCTTTTTGCTCAGCTCAGAGATATATACGATAGACTAGGCGACTGATCTTGAGATTGGGATGAAATTTCACAAAAAATGAAATGATCTTACCACAAACGATTACATGCAATAGATTGTTCCAATGAACTCTATCAGATAAAACATTTATTGAATGATCCCGACGCGGTAGAATGTGCATTATTATTTCATGATGCTATCTACGATCCTACCTCCAAAACGAATGAGGAAGATAGCGCTGCATTGGCAGACAAAATGCTTACCCAACGATGATTAGATAAAGAGTTTATAGAAAAAGTTAAGCAGCTTATTCTTGCTACAAAACATATAGATACACCTACCGACAATGATACTAAATACATCATGGATATAGATACGTCTATTCTTGGAAAAGATCCTCGTACATATAAACAATATCAACAAGATGTCAGAAGAGAATATTATATGTATAATGATACACAATATAGCCAATGAAGAGATGCGTTTCTGAATTGAATCATTAGTAAAAAAAGTGCATATCACACTGAATACTTCCATGACAAATATCAGAAACAGCTGGAAACGAATATTTTACAAGAGCTAATGAGTTCAAAAAAGCCTAGCTAATTGTACTTACAACAATTATTGATTTTGAGACAAAAAAGACTACACTTACTGAGACGCCAAGAAAATATGAAAGCAATTGAAATATTTTCTAACGTCGAAGTTATACCGATGATTTGAGAAATTGTAAGTACGAACCAAGTGAAGTAATTACAAAATTCGAAAACAATCGGTGTACCAGTAGTCTTTTTTATTTTACCATAAGATAGATGATTAAACAACGTATTCTCGTCACTGTAGACAATATAATTTTTACTATCACTCAGGATAGTCTCCAAATATTGCTTATCAAAAGATCAATAGAACCATTCAAAGGAGAACGAGCTCTGCCTGGCGGATTTGTTATGGAAGATGAGACTCTACAACAGGCCGCATATAGAAAACTAGCTGATGAGACAAGCGTAAAAAACGCTTACCTGGAACAACTTTATACTTTCTCCGAAGTCAAAAGAGACCCAAGAGGAAGAGCTATCTCGTGTGCTTATATAGCTTTGATGTCCAGAGAAAATGTAATGATCAAGCCTTGAGATGATGCTGAAGAGGTCAAATTTTTTGATGTAAAAAAATTGCCAAAGCTTGCTTTTGATCATAAGAAAATAGTAGAATATGCTATCCAAAGATTAAAATGGAAAATGGAATATACCAATGTAGCACAATATATTTTGTCTAAAAAATTCACCCTTAGACAACTCCAAGATGTATACGAAACAATTCTTGATCAACAGATAGATGTAAGGAATTTTAGAAAAAAAATAGAGAAACTTGGGTTAGTAAAAGAAACATGAGAAAAAGAAATTGGTGTACAATATAGACCAGCTAAACTCTATACCTTTGTAGATAAAAACCTTAAAATAGTGGAAATATTATAATCATCCACTATACTATTTTACGACGTTTTGGCGTTTTATCATTTTATCGTTTAGTCATTTATTATGGCAGATTTGATCAATATCATCAGTAAAAAAGTTGGAATTTCACCAACTATTGTACGTACTATTGTCCAGCTTTTGGATGAAGGAAATACGGTTCCATTTATTGCGAGATATCGTAAAGAACTTACCGAATGAGCAACTGATGAGCAGCTCAGAGATTTTGATGAAATGTATAGATATACAAGAAATCTAGAAGCGAGAAAGGCTGATGTCATTCGTCTAATCGAAGAAAAAGGCTTGATGACCGATGAATTAAAAAAGCAAATTATGGAAGCAGAAACTTTGGCGAGAGTTGAAGATCTCTATAGACCATTTAAAGAGAAAAAAAATACGAAAGCTACTATCGCTAAAGCGAAAGGATTGGAACCATTGGCAGATATTTTGACCAAGGCACAAATGAGTAAAGAAGACTTTGAAACCGAAGCAGACAAATTTATCAAGGATACGGGTGATGCAAAAACAAGCGTCAAAGATAGAGCTGAAGCAATTCAATGAGCAAAAGACATTTTGGCTGAAGCAGTATCCGATCATGCTGATCTGAGAGAAGATATCAAAGTCAGAGAAGAAAACATGTGAATACTTGCCTGTAAAAAGACCAAAACATTTGATGATAAATGAGTGTATAAAATCTATGGCGACTATAGCAAGAAACTTTCTGATATGCCGTCATACGCATATCTCGCAGTTTCTAGAGCAGAAACCGAAAAACAGCTACAAGTAAAATTAGAATTTTCCAACGATAAAATCCGAGAAGAAACGACAAAATTTTTCTTTCCAAAAAACTATGGAACTTCTATCTGTTATGTCCAAGAAGCATGTGAAGATTGATTACATAGATTGCTTTTGCCTTCACTTGAACGCGAAATTAGATCAGACAAAAAAAGACGAGCTGACGAATCGGCAATCAAAGTCTTTGGTGAGAACTTGAAAAATCTATTACTTACTCCACCGATAAAATGAATGAGTGTATTGGGTTTTGATCCTGCATTTAGGACTGGATGTAAACTTGCTGTCGTTGATCAAACAGGAAAATTTTTGGATAAAACTGTCATCTATCCTACTGAACCACAGAAAAAAATAACGGAAGCTTGGGAAACGTTGAAGAGATTAGTCGATCAGTATAAGATAGATTTGATCGTTATAGGAAATGGAACAGCATCGAGAGAATCAGAAAAAGTAGTTCATGATTTTATTGAAAAATATAAACTGAATGTAAAATACATGATTACTTCTGAATCATGAGCATCAGTATATTCTGCATCTAAACTCGCACAAGACGAATATCCTGATCTAGATGTAACCATCAGAGGAGCCATAAGTATCGCCCATAGAGTACAAGACCCATTGGCTGAACTCACAAAAATAGATCCAAAATCTATCGGTGTCGGACAGTATCAACACGATGTAGACCAAAAATATTTGAAAGAAAAATTGGAAGAAAAGGTAGAAGATATCGTAAATAGCGTAGGTGTCGACGTCAATACAGCAAGCTATACTTTGTTGCAATATATCGCTGGACTCAGCGAAACGGTTGCAAAAAACGTTATTGCTTATAGAGATGAAAACGGAAAATTTACGAGCAAAGCACAGATCAAAAAAGTAAAGGGACTTGGTCCCAAAGCCTATGAACAAGCGATTGGGTTTTTGAGAATCAAATGAGGAAAAGAGATTTTGGATGAAACGGGTATTCATCCTGAGATTCACAAACAAGTCTATGAGTTGTTGGAAAAAGAAATGGGAATTAAAAAAAAGGATTTAAAGTTGCCTATGACCGTAGAAAAATATCCAGAGAATAAAATCAAAGAATGGTCAGAATCTTATAAGATTTGATTAGAGACTTTAAGAGATGTCTTGGCTGAACTTCAAAGACCAGGACTAGATCCGAGAGATGAACTCGAAGCACCATGCTTCTCGTCAACAATTTTGGATATTAAAGATTTAGAAATAGGAACGAAGTTGGATGGTATTGTAAGAAATGTAACGGATTTCTGAGCATTTGTAGATATCGGATTACATAGTGATGGATTGGTCCACAAATCACAGATGGCAAATTATTTTGTTGCAAATCCGGTAGATGTCGTAAAGGTTGGTCAACAAGTAAAAGTCAAAGTCATTGATATTGACCTCGAGAGAGAGAAGGTCTCCTTGAGCATGAAAGATGATTCTGCGCCACAAGCACCAAGAACCGAAGCTAGATGAAGTAGCGAGAAAAAAGTGGAGATTGTACAAAGAGACGAACGTGTGAATGAATCTACTATGAAAGGAAATATTACGTTTAGTTAATAATCGCACCCGGGTGCAAATAGTTACTAAGTAGCTTTAGAAAGTCAGCAACGAAATATCGCACCCGGGTTATATATTTGACTTTTTTTATTAAATGTGTATACTATCAAAAAAATATCATACAAAAAACAGAGAAATATGAGCTGGATAAACGTAATTTTTACCACAAAAAGAAACAGAAAAAGCGCTATTACCTTTACTATTATCGGTTTTTTGCTAGCAATCATAATTATTGATTTCGCTAGAGCCGTAATTGGTGATGGTGTGTGTGTTTCTCTCTTTAATATCAGCAATATCACTGGATTGGTTCTTTTTCTCGCAGACTGTGTTCTGGCTATTATTGTGTTATTGATAGCATTATACCATTGGGGTGAAAAGATCTTCTGAGTATATGTTACGCTCACAAGAAATTTACTAGCGGATATTCCGCTAGTTTTTTTGTATGCACCCAGGTGCTACCTATCAGACTATTTTTGCTAAAAGACTATTTACCTCATCCATCGGCCCATCATCGAGAATAATGAGGTCAAATGTTTTTTGAAATTGCTCTCTATTTTCCGGAGTATCGTTGTTGAGAAATCAGATTTTAATAATATTTTCATAATCAAATCCATCTGCCATATGTGCATCTCACAATCAATCGCCAAGCAAGATAATATTTTTTCTGTCTTTGATCTCTTCATAGATGGGGAAGTTTTTTACGACGGTTTCGTCTTTGTTGAATGAATGAATAATCGGTTCTCTGGCAGCTATTGCTATTCATTTTTCATCCCAAACAAAGGCATTGGATATAATATCAATATTGTCATGAAGTCTGTTTTCGTGTTCAAGACAATAATAAATACTTTCATATCAGAGACCGCTTGCGGAAAGAATAAGCAGAGGAATATGATTACTATTGAGTATATCAAAAAATTCTGCGTATCATATTCTAAAAGCTGTTTCTTCTGATTGCATAGCTTTTTGTATAATATCTCTCGTCAATCAATAGCTGAACATAAGACTAAATTGTTCATTTCGTCGTTGGTGCATCGCCTTCTTTTTTTCATCTAAGGGAACATGTACATCTATCTCTATCGGATGATATTTAGCGAAAATTTTGTTGGATTCTGCAGCATATTCTGAAGGAAAAAATCAGTTCTGTAGACGAGTAATCAATGACGTAGTTATCTTTCCTTCGAAAGATGCTTTGGTCAATGTCCTATCAAAATCAGCGATAACATGAAAATGCTCTGGTCATCATGCAATGATATTTTGAAACTTCTGATCAAAATCTTCTGGGTTGGAAATAATAATATTGGTCATATTGATATATAAAATAAATCTATATCGTCAAAAGTACGATAGATACGATTCCCATTCATGCACCTATAACTTGCAAGGTAGTAAACGTCTCCTTAAATAAGGCCATTCCTATTAGTATAGCCATTCCAGCACTTGCTATAGAAAATATAAGCGCTCACCTTCCCAATCATGAACCGTTTTTTAGTGCAAACAACCAAAAAACATTACAAACAATGTAAAATCCTATGGCAGCAACTCATCGTCGTACTATTTGATTCTGTGATCGTTTAGTAGCAAATATATCTGCGACTGATTCAAATAGTACGAGGAATATCATTGGCAAAATTCGTTTCATCCCTTGAAATATATATAGAATAAAATATCTACGCAATAATATTTTCTAATAATTCTGGAAACTCTAACTGACCAAAAAAATGTCCTCTATCTGTTAGGGTAATTACTTTTGCTTTGGGCAAATATGCTTTTATTTTTTGTGTATGGGCATACGGAACAATATCATCATCGGTTGAATGATATAAGAAAATTTCTTCAACCTGATTTTCTATATGAGGTATAACTTGGGGATCATATGCAAAATCTCACGAATATTTTTTATCATCATCCATATCACTTTCGTCAAAAATTGAGGATACGAGATGAAGTTGTTTAATCTTTTTGGGGAAGGTGTTTTCTCAGAGATACTTAATCAAAAACATTGCTCACAAAGAATGTCAGACAAGAACAAGTTCTTCATCATTGAGATACGGAAATATCTTTTCAAACCATATTTTCCATGCTTTGTAACTTGCCATGTTTTTATTTGGCATCTCTGGTCTGATTATTTGATATGATCACACAATTTTTTGGAACCAATCTTTCCATATTTTCTCTTCCAAAGGATTGTAATTTCGTTTTTCAATAACCTTACACATAGTCTCCGTATCAGGGAAACACATTCATCAATGGATGTAGATAAGTTGTTTCATAGGAATAGTATATCAGTTAAATCTTTAGTATTTTTTTGATATCTTTTATTACTTGTAGAGAATTTTTTGCTACTATCGTTTTACATCCTAGTCTTTTGGCTAATACACAATTTCCCTTTTTGTCATCTATATATATCACCTCTTCTGGTTGTATTTTGTATTTTTTACATGCGTAAGCGAAAGTATTGGTTGTGTTATTGCGACGGTCATCATATTTACACAGTCATATATCACACGACAGAAGTACATCATCGAAACCACCATACCATCAACTTTTTTGTAAGAGCTTTTTTTTGGGAGCGAACACATCTGAAAGTACGATAGATGTATATCACGATGTTTGAAGTTTGTCTACATATTTTATTATGCTTGTATGAAGTACTGCATAAGCAGTTGGATCTTGATGAAATATTTTTTTTACTTCTTCTGGAGTAGATTTTCCTATAGCTACTGACAATGATTTCCAAAATTCTTTTTCTCACATCACTCATCTATGAAACTTGCTTTTGTAGGGTTCCATTATTTTTTTTAGCTTAGGTACTGATATGTCATATGCTTTTGCTATTTGATTTGTGTAGTTGTATTTAGGACTTTTTACGCTTGCCACTACTCACCGAAAATCCCGAAAAATGTATAGTATATCAGACATGATTATTTTTTTCTATCTTTAAAAGCACCCTATTTCATAGGGTATTTTTTTTATTTTTGTATCCAAGTAACTTTGGCATTGAGTGCGGCTTGACGTCAAAAAAGATCATGAATATAAAATGTCTTATTTCAGTTTTCTTTGAATACGTAAGAATAACTAGATATTCATGTTAGCATATTTCCTGTCAGATATGCAATGACATCTTGATCTGTCGTTCATGTTGTAGAATAATATATACTTCATTGAGCAAATGTCATATTTATACCTCACTTATATCCACAGAATTCATCTGTTTTGAGACATTGGAGATACTTATCTGCTCATTGTAACATCAACAACATAATTCCTCTCACTTCTGCTTGGGTTTCAAAATATTTATATCATATATTTGGCATCAATCCTACTGTCTGTAGTGCATCTATATGTTTTTGATAATAAGGATTTCATCCATTATATCTCGCAACTCGTAAAAATCTCGAAAGAATTGTTGCAAATTGAGCTTTGGTAATAACTCATCTTGGATTGAAAGATTTCATAGGACTACCATTAAAATCTACGCCCATAAGTCAAGCTTCACACGCCTGAATGATATATCACTTCAGCTCTTCGTTTTCTTGACCAATATCATCAAATTTACATCATAATAACGTATGATCATAAGGTGAAGACAATACCGTATTACACAACAACACATGATTGTCTGTATTGGTGATAGATAGTGCTCCTCAATTTTTTTCTTCTAGAGTACAATCGGTAATTTTATCTTTTAAGATTTCTTTTGTTCGATTTATCAACATCTTCGCTGAATGCGATCTTATCAGATTTCATGTGAGACCAGCCTCATCTAGCGTTGGTTTTGTAGTTATTCATAATTGATATGCATACGTATATGCATCCGCTATATCTTGTGGGTACTGATTTGCAGATGCGTATTGGGACAAAAAGCATACTACCATCACAACAAAAATAATTTTCTTCATATATACTATTATCAAATAAATGATCTGTTTTTGTATATGTAGTCTATTTCTTTTTGTAATTCATCTTGTTCATCAAACGTGCTTTCTATAATTATAGGTATATCTCGATTTTCCAAGGATGCGATTATCTCATTTTGTTGTGTCTTAAATAATGGATAATGAAGGTAATCAGGATGATATCAACTCAGATGATATTGAACAATTTTATCTCACAACACTCTATGAAACTCTCTAGCTAACTGCATAGTTGAATCATTAGTAAAACAATGTTGTAAATCTAAAGTAAGTCAAAATCTAGGATTATCATCAAGGATTTTTTTTATATCTTCTACCGATCTACAAGATTTTTTTCTGTCATCCATATTTTCTATAGAAAAAGGGAGATGATTATATTGCTTAAAAACAGACCAATCTACGACATTATCCGGATGAATTACTATATTTTTTATGGGTAATTCGGTACATATTTTTTCTATAACTTGGAGAATTCTATGAGATTCATCATCATTTTGATAAGGATGTCTGGTCGGTGTATGGATAGAATAATGAGAAATTCTTTCTCCCATACCCTCTTTGGTAATACTACATCCAATACTCTTGGCGTCATATAGCATTATTTCCAAAGCATTTACCGCATCTATAACAAAGTATTTATTCACTTGTTCATTGGTATTTCTTTCATCACTGATCCTACAAAAATCTCCTGAAGATCATCATATAATACATTGTTTCATGTCTATTATTTTACAAACAAAATAAACTATCCTCCTATCTGAATCTTTTTTAATAATTCATCCTTATCTACATCAATTTGTGGTAATGTCGGTCGAGTGTGGAGTCCATCATCTTTGAATCTTGGCAGTAAATGCATGTGAAAATGGTACACTGATTGTTCTCCGTCTATGCCACTGGCGTGCATTAGATTCATTCCCGTTGCGTTAATTTTTTCCTTATATCAGATTGTTAGCATCTTGGAGATTCTTGAAATATCTGCCAAAGTCTCATAAGGAATATCATATAAATCAGCGTAATGCTTTTTGGGTACGACCAATGTATGACCATACACTTCTACTTCCTTCGGCAAAAAAGCTATAACATTTTCTTCTTCATAGACAATCCATGCTGGAATTTCTCATCTTATCAATTTACAGAATTTACAATTTTCCATCACAAGATTTTGATTGATTTAAAAATCACATGTCTTTGGTGCTCTTGGAAATGGTATTACGTCACGAATATTTTCCATACCCGTAATATACATAATCAATCTTTCAAACCCTATTCCGAATCCTGCGTGAGGCACGGTTCCATATTTTCTTGTATCCAAATATCGTCCATATCATTCTGCATCCAATCCCATATCTTTCATTTTCTTTTGAAGAACTTCTAGTCTCTCTTCCCTTTGACTTCCTCCTACGATTTCTCAAACTCCAGGCACTAAGAGATCTGTCGCAGCAACCGTTTTTCCATCTTCATTGAGTCTCATGTAAAATGCTTTAATCTCTTTTGGATAATCGATAACGAATGTCGGACCTTTAAATATTTTTTCACAGATATATCTTTCATGTTCTGTCTGAAGATCCATTCCCCATTCTACAGGATATTCAAATTTCTGTCACGATTTTTTCAAAAGCTCAACAGCTTCTGTATACGTCACTCTAGAAAAATCCGCCTTCACAAGACTTTGTAATCTTGTTTTCACTTCAGGATTTATAAATTGTGCGAAGAAATCCATCTCTGCATCTGCATGTTCAAGGATATAATTGAATGCATATTTGATGAGTCATTCTGCAAGGTTCATATCGTCTTTGAGATCAGCAAAAGCTATCTCTGGTTCGATCATCCGAAATTCTGAAAGATGTTTTGTTGTGTTAGAATTTTCTGCTCTGAAAGTTGGCCCAAACGTATAGACCTTGTTGAATGCAGTTGCGAAGGTCTCTGCATTGAGTTGTCCACTTACGGTCAATGATGCCTCTTTACCAAAAAAATCTTTTTTATAATCTACATGTCCTTCGTTATTTTTTGGTGGATTGAGCATATCGAGCGTAGAAACTCTAAACATCTCTCCTGCTCCTTCTGCATCACTTCAGGTAATAATTGGTGTATGTACGTAGATAAATCCCTGTTCACGGAAGTATTGATGAATAGCAAATGCGAGTAATGATCTTACTCTAAACACTGCAGAAAATGTATTTGATCTCGGTCTGAGATGTGCTATTTCGCGAAGATACTCGAAGCTATGTCACTTCTTCTGTAGGGGGTAATCGCTAGGGCAAGTGCCGACAATAGTCACCTTTGTTGCTTTGACTTCGAAGGCCTGTTTTGCTCATTGTGAAGCAACTAGCTTCCCTTCTATGCTAATAGAACTTCCTGTTGTGAGTTTACAAATATCATCGAAATTTGACAAATCATTTTCAAAAACAATCTGGATATTTTTGAGATAGGACCCATCATTGAGTTCAATAAATCCAAAAGTTTTGGAATCTCTTACACTTCTCACTCGTCAATTGAGTGCAATCTCTTTTTCGAGAAATGTTTTGTGATCTGCAAAAATGTATGCGATAGTAGTCAGTTTCATATCTTTTTTTTAATAAGATAAATCCTGAATTACTATAGCATTTGGACCACCGAATTCAATGTTTTATCTTGAAAGATGTTTATTCTCTTGTGACCATCCACCTCTTTTTTTATTTTTCCACCTTTACTAAAACTTGACTTTTAGGACAAAAAAACTATTTTTCTCGGACACAAAATACTAGCATTATGAATAGAAAGAAAAATTACAGCCCCGGTCACAGAAGCCAAAAATGCGATCTTATCGAAGGAATCATTATTGGAATGAATGAGACCAACAAACTCAACACCAGAAATGAGGCAAGTCATACGCCTGCCACAATGATTAGAAAACTTGGCACCATAGCCAACGAATGTTCTGATCCAAAAACAAAAACACGAGCACAAAAAGCTATAGAGCTTTTGACACCGCTGAAACAGGATATTCCTGCTACTGTACGTGATCGTGCAAGAATCTTTCAGCACACCAAAGACAGTATCTAATCCTAGTATCTAAAAAGAGATCCCCCGTATGTCGGAGGGATTTTCTGTTATGACCAAAAACAATAGAGCTATATATTTCCTTTAAAACTTTTGTTGACTTTTGTATTAAAATATATACAAACACTTTCACATAAACACGTATACCTATGCCAAGAAAACTATCAAAACCCCGCATCGAGAAACCTGGAAGTATCGGAAGAGTTGCGGAATCGCCGTTCAACGCAGCCGTAAGAGGCATCATTGCTTTTTCTAGCGATCGACAAATCCATGTAATTGGACAGTCGTCTGATCCTCTGTTTATCCAAGCAATTGCTGCCAAAACTCCTTATCCTGAAGTCAAAAATGCTGCGGAATCACACCCCAACTATCCGCGCGATGAGACCGAAAATACCTCCAGGAAAAGGAAAACATCTCCTACAATCTTATAACCATACGTATGTATGCGAATAAAAAATCCCCCCGTAACTCGGGAGGGATTTCTCGTTATAATTAAAAAAAACTATTTCAATGCCTTTCTATATCCTCAGAACTCACCATTCAAAAACTTCGCAACTCTTGCAATAGTGGTAGAAGATGCTCAAGTTTCGTTTTCTATCTTTTTATAAATCTCTCATCTTTTGAGTCTCTGTGCAATATCTAACCTCTGACTCAACTCTACAATCTCCTCTTCTGTTAACAAGTCTCTGAGAAAATTAAAAACATCATTTTTGGTCTTGAGGAGAAGAAATGCTTTTTGTAAATCCTTGGAAATATCCTGAAGATGATTGATATCCATGTTTTTTTATCAACTAAATACTACGTATATACGTATATTTTTTTCTATTGCAACTTTATTTAAATAAAGTGTTGATTTCTTTTTTTGTTTTCATATACTTTATCTTAATAAAGTGTTTATTCCTTATATTCTCTATGATACAAGCATCATATAAAACATTTCACTTACATGCACTCTACCATCGTCACTAGATTTTCCAGTACTAATATTTTTACACTCTTCTGGAAACACAGAAGAGTTTTTTATTATATACTATATAACTATGAAAAAATACTATATAACCAACGATCTAGAACAAACAATTCAGATGATAAATCCAGACATAGACATAAATAAACTTGATCTAGCCACCATAAGAAAAGAGCTCACAGAAGCATTACTCAAAGCTTTTGAATGACAAGATATACAACCAGAAGCGATCGCGTATGGGGATATTAAAAAATATTTCCAACAAAACAAAAAGACAGATGAATTTATTCTATCTCTTGAAAATGGTATCTACATAGACGATCCTGATTTTAATTTTAGTTCAACAAGGATGTATCAACAAGATCAAAACATTCTTGATCCCTGAGCAAAATATGAAATAACCCAAAGAGATGGAACTATGCTTGAGTGACAAATAGTAAATTTAGTTGAAAAAATCAAAGCAACAAACAAACAAAACATTATTCTTTGTGATGATTGACTATTTTCTTGAGATACCTTGAAAACAACAATAGCACTATTGCAAAACAATTGAATAGTTGTTGATGCTATTAGAGTTGTAGTAAATTTTTCTGGAAAAACAGACATTGATGGTGTCCCTATACAAGCTATGTTGAGTCCAGAAAAAGATAATTTTGTAGATTGGATAGATGAAAGAGATTTTTTTTATGGAACACCTATGAGCTGAGCTTCTCTACAAGACAAGACAGGGAAAGTGTATTGAATATCCTATATATCCAAGCCATGAATCGCGACAAAAAAAGCATCTATTCCTAAAGAAACATCCAAGGAGTTTTGTAAAACTATGATAGAAATAAACAAAAAATTATGGAACATGATCAATGATGCGAGAAAAGAAATAACCCAGCTTTTTGAACTCCCTAGATTATGTAACCTTATAAAAGACCAACAAACAGATACTAAAAAAAGCATTATCGATGTCTTGGATGATGAAAAAAATACCTTATAATTTTTTTATTTATTATGTACTTGTCATGAAAATCAAACAAATTGGCGTCATGGGATCCGCCGCAGATCTAAACTATCCCAAAGATATAGAAAATATCGCTTTCTTGTTATGAGAAAAATTAGCAAAAAATGGATATACATTGATATATGGAGCGGAAAAAGATTACGATAGTCTCTCGACAGCCGCAGCTAGATGAGCTAAATCAGGCTGATGAACAACTGTAGGAGTTACCTATGGAAAAACACCCGATATCCGATGAGCAATGCAGGAGTATACAGATGTAATTGTTTGTACAGGAATGGAAAGATGATGAGGAAGAGAATATGTTCTCGTCTCAAGTTGTGATGCAATTATCGCCATAGGCGGTGGAAGCTGAACCCTCAATGAAATAACTATAGCATATCAAAAAAAAATACCGATTGTGGTCATGAAATGAACATGATGATGGTCAGATAAACTTGCTGACAGCTATCTCGATGAAAGATACCTCACAGATACGAAGAGGTTTCCCTGTACATGATGTACCACTATCGATGAAGCAGTAAACTATCTCAATACCTTACAATCATAAAATAAGACGCCAGAACTTCCAAAAGAAATTCAACGTCGTTTTCATATTATCCTTCAAAAATATTTCCTATTTTCATTTCATTCTTCAAAAAATTCTTCTGTTTTTGATTGAATGATATGTAGTTCCCAAAACGAATGAATAATCCGATTGGGAAACTATGATTGAATAATGTGTAGTTTCCAAAACGAATAATCATTCGTATGGAATACTATATCCAGCTTTGCTCTTTAGTCCTAAGCGAAATCTTAGGGGAATAGGAATTGTTTCGAAATTCCTATGTGATAATAAAAAAAAGCTGACCTCAATATCCGGTCAGCTTTTTCACTAAAAAATACTATAAACTACGTGTTTTAATCTCATCTAGACACTTGTCGACAAATTCAGTAATCCCTATCTCGTACTGCTTTTTACTCCTATATTCACGAATAGAAAGCGTTTTTGTTGTCTCTTCCTTTTCACCGACAATGAGAATGTATGGAATTTTTTCTATCTCTGCATTGCGAATTTTTTTACTAAATGAATCTTCACCACTATCTACAGAAGCCCTGATTCATTTTTCTTTCATTTCTTTTTCTACCTGCTTTGCGTAATCCGTAAATTTTTCTGCTACAGGAACTAGTTTGATTTGTTGGGGTGCGAGCCATACAGGAAATGCTCCAGCAAAATGCTCTATCATCACTCCCATAAATCTTTCTAGTGATCATGATATCGCTCTATGGATAACAACTGGTCTTTCTTTCTCTCCCTTTTCATTCATAAAACTCAAATCAAATCTTTCTGGAAGATTAAAATCACATTGAATAGTAGATAATTGCCACTCTCTTCAGAGACAATCTTTGAACATGAAATCAAGCTTTGGTCAATAGAAAGCCGCTTCTCATAATATTTTTTTGAATGGAAGATTGTTTGCTATAGCAGCTTTTTCCAACCCTCATTCTGCTTTTTCCCAGACATCATCTGATCATAAATACTTTGATCTGTCTTCTCCTCTTACCGACAGACTCACTCGATAGTTGTCTATCATACCCATAGTTCAGAAAAACTTTTTGATAATATCTACTATAGTCGATACCTCTTCTTCAATCTGTGATGCACGACAAAACAAATGTCCATCATCCTGTGTAATCGCTCTCACACGAAGTAAACCTCAAAGTTCACCTGTTTTTTCGTCTCTATATACGGTTGCTGGTTCAAAATATCTTACCGGCATATCGCGATATGAAAATTGGTTGTCAGAGAATATTTGCATGTGGTGAGGACAGTTCATTGGCTTGAGAAAAAATTCCTCATCTCTTCCTTTTACTTTAAACAGATTATCACCATATTTATTTATATGTCATGACGTGATATAGAGATCATGTTTACATAAGTGTGGAGTCCATACTCTCTGATATCATTTATCTTTATGAAGTTCTCGTAAATAATCTTCTATCTCTTTTCTGATAGTCATACCATTTGGTTGTAACATGGGAAATCCTGCACCTACCAATGGAGAAATAGTAAATAATTTAAGCTGCTTTCCGATCAATCTATGATCACGTTTTCTTGCCTCTTCCATCATCTCGATATATGCTTTTAGTGCGTTTTTGTCTTCAAATGCGAGTCCGTAAATTCTCGTCATCATAGGATTTTTTTCATTTCCTCTCCAGTATGCTCAAGCAATTTTATCGAGTTTGAATGCATCAGGATTGATTTCCTTTGTACCTTCCACATGTGGTCATTCACACATATCTATGAAGGTAACAAAACGTCCTTCAAGCGCTTTTTTAAATGCTTTGTTGGCATTGAGATACTCATTGATTTTTTGATATTTAGTAAAATATCATTCCTGTGATCCCTTGAGCAAACTATCTTTTGCTGCTAGAGGAATTGTATTTACATAATAAGAAAATACCGTTTCCCCTTCGGCCTTGAATTCATTAATCAAATCTATCTTAAATTCTTCACCGAGCATAGTAATAATCTCTTTTGCTTGTGTATAGGTCAGGTCTATTCTATCAAAATTTTGTGTCTCTTTGACAATTTTTACCATCATTTTATTGATTTCTTTGAGTTGTTCTTCTTTGCACTCTACTCATTCAGAGAAGATGAAATCATAGTAAAACCCTGTATCTATTGCGGGACCGATACCAAGTTTTGCAAGAGGATCTAATGCTCTTTGTACTGCTTGCGCCAATACATGAGAGAGTGAGTGACGTGGTTTCAAAATCGCTTCTTCCATTGGTAGATAGCTATAAAGTTAAAAAAAATCCTACATGAATGTTTCAGTAGGAGTCATATATTTTACAATAACGAACTCCTACCATTATACTATGGTTGTTGTGGTAGTTGTTGTCGTTGTTGAATGAATATGTTTCATTGATGATGTGAGATAAATATATCAGTCAGATATTATTTTTTTATAAGAAGAAAACAAGTATATTTTATCGATGAAAACAGGACCGAATATTTGACAAATAAACCTTTGTAGATATACTTATATTATAACTTTACTATTCTACACCTAAACGATGGATAAAAAACAATATGTTTTGCGCATGTTGGATACGCTTCAAGATACTTGGCCACTTGCCAAAGGATTGAAAATCCTCATCAATGCAAAACCCTTGGATGAAACACTTATCGACCTATTGATCACTACCTTTAAGGAAACTATCAAGACTATTGATGATGAAAAACAAAAAGCAAGTCTCCAAAAGGCTACGAGCTTCTTGGAAAAGGTCAAAGAACAGGAAATAAAATCTCGTGAACAAGACCAAAAAGATATCAACGAACTAGAAACTATGCTTTCTAGTATCTAATTTTACTCTATAAAAAATTATTATCATGTGAGGATGAGCTGAGCAAATCAAAACTGAGGCACCTAAAATAGAAACCCCTGAGGAAAAAGCCACTAGGGAAGGACAGGAATTTACAGGTAATTTAACAAAAGTTACTGATGCCGTCAAGACTCCTGAAACAGCAGATACAATAGCTAATGTCTTAGACTCGAATTTTCAGAAATGACTTAAAGCACTAGCTACAACACCTGAAGGTAAAGCACAACTCAACACTCTTGCCATAGATATTGCTGCACAGTTAAAAAAAACTCCCATTGATGCTGCAGACAAGAGAACATTAGAAGCTATCCAGACACTTATCACACCACTTATTATGGAAACTAGTACTACAAAATTTGATAAAAAATTTACAACTGAGGCAACAGCTTGAACTATAGAAACATATAATACTACTAAAGATAAGGGGCTTGAAAAGAGGACAACAATGTTAACTACCCTTACTGACCCCGCATACAAAGACTTGCCCGGTAAAGAAAACATCATTGCCGCATTAACCACACCTACAAAAACTAACGTTGCAGCATTACAAGTATTTTTAGAAGGGAACATCAATAATGCTGATGCTAAAAAAAAACTAATAGATACTAGTAAAAAAGGTGATATTTGGGATGGAAAGTATGGAGTAAATACTGATATAGCACTCAATGCCTATCTTACAGAATATACACAATTTGCTGCTAAAGAAAACGGAACAACCGCACAAAAAGCCGCAGCAGAAGAAGCTGCTAATGCAGTTATTACCTCTACAGAAAGCATTAACGCACTAAATACGAGCAAAGCTACTGCTAAGAAAAAGCTAGATGAAGCATTTGCCACATACAAAGAGACAGACTATACACAAACCAATTGGAAAACATTAACAGATGCTAGAGCTACTGGCCAAAAATCTATTGATGATGCTACTACTGCTGATTTAGCAACAAACGGACAAACTACAGCTGAAGCCATTATGAAAAGCATACCAACGAAAACACAAGAAACAAAAACAAATACTGAAAAAATAGATAAGACACAAAATAATTTGACTAAACTTCAAGATAGTACGGCATTTAAAAATCTTCCAAACAACATCCAAAGACAAGTGAATAGAATATTGAATCTCACAAAAAGAGATGATAAGGTAGATGCAAAAATCGCTGAAAGCCAAAAAGAAGTAACCGACATAAATAATAAAATCGTAACAATAAACACAGATACTATGAACAAATGAAAGGAACTATTGAGTATCACAAATGCCATTACCATAATGAAATCGCAAAATATACAGTCACAACAACTTGAACAACTTGAACAACAACAAGCAAAATTAAATACAGCAATGGAAAACAATAACGCAAAAATACTCTGACTTAGAAACGAACTCGTTGCTCCTCAAGCTCGTTTAGAAAGACTACAAAACAGAGACGAAAGAATAGAATGAAGACTTGAAGATAAATTTACCGACATCGCTAATGTTCTACAAACAGAAATAACCAAAAGAACGGATGTCATCAATCAATTAGATAATTCACAAGTAATAGCAGCACTCACGAAAGAGATTGAAACAATAACAGAAGTAAAAAACAATATAAAAACTCTACAAGATGCTAATGCTTCACTCGCTCAACTAAACAATCCAGTTACTCCTACTGATCAAACTGCTGTTACTGGTGGTGCTGATAATAACACTGCTGTTACTAACCAAGAACAAGTAGCTGCAAATACAGGAAGCGAGAACACTTCTAACGATCCACGAAACTAAACTACTAAAATTTAGCGATACATTTAAACAAAAAACAATAATAATAAAACACATACCATTTGATTATAATAAGAGTAATACAAACAGCGCTATATATATCAATATTTTGAGGACTAATGAGACACTTTATTTTCAATCAAAAATAAGAATTCAAATATTGAATCAACAAAAACATACCCATATCACTAATTATAGCCTTATACTATTTTCATTAGAATTTCTTGACCAAAACCTTACTATACGAGGAGTTTAGCTCCTCTTTTTTTATGATGAACTACATTCTTGTTCCTATTATAGCTATAGCAATCGCCTTTGGATGACTCAAACTTTTCCGTCGATTGCATGTCTTGGATAAGCCTGGTAATGACCTAAAAAACACGAGAAAACCTGTCCCAACCATCCAAGGCGTATTTGTCTATCTTGCTTTTTTTGTTATCATCGCATTACTCTTTCCTTGATACTTACATAATAATTTATTCTGGGGACTTTTTTTCGGTTCACTGCCTATCGTGATATTTGAACTTTTCGAAGAATTGAATTATATCGGCAAGATTTCCTTTAAAATACCAGCATCGCTCAGATTGGCCATGCATATAGTATGAGCATTGTTGGCAGTCTGAATATGAGGATTCGCTCATCAAGAGATTATCATCAATGGATATATTTGGGTAATGCCCCAATGGGTTTTGGCTATAGGATTTGTCGCTCGGTCTATCATTTGTATCAACGCTATCAATCGATTTGACGGTATTTATGCACAAGCAAGCGGCGTCTCAAGCATAGGATTTCTGACGATATTTTTATTGATCCAATTCGTTGTCTTTAAGCATTATACCAATTTCACTGATGCAAACTTACAGACGCTATTGTTTGTAAAAAATATTTCTTTTGTCCTCTTCTGGATATCATTGGTAGCCACTGTCGTGGAATATAAACCCTTGGGATTGATGAGAGATGTTGGGATTATGTTCTTCTGATTTAGCTTGGCATATTTATCCGTCGTCGGATGAGCCAAGATAGGAACCTTAGTTGTGACGCTGTCATTGGTAATATTTGATGCGATATGGGTCTGATTATGGAGAATGTTTGTCATGAAAAAAAGTCCACTCAAAGGCGACTATACCCATCTCCATCATAGACTTCTCGGACTCTCACGAACCAGAAAAGAAGTAAGATGATTTGTCTGGATATGGTCTATCATTATGATGATATTTATCCTGATCCAATGAACGGATAGATTGAATAAGATCATTATCTTTACGGTCATGGCGCTCGTTTTCTTTGGTGTGAACTACTATCTCTTTATAATCAAAAAACTTCCGTGCGGACTTGCTATGAAAAAAAACAATTAATTATTTTCTATATCTACACTCTATGATATTCAAAACTCTATGACATACAGAAAAAGGACTCCGAAATATTCGGAGCCCCCAAGCTAATGTAAGAAACAATTAGCAACCGTCATGGGTAAACGTAATGGCAAAATTTGAACAAAGCAGAATTGAACCATGATGATTGTGTAAAAACATCTTAGGTATTTTTTGTAACAAATCAAGGATATTTTTTTATACGTTAGTCGATTGTGCTAATATTGTTTTTTTTAAAAAATGCTCCCAAACTACGAATGCGTAGCCGGGAGCACGATGTCGATGCAAACCTCTTTTTGAAAAACCTTTCCAGGGACTCATGATACTCTATTTTATGTTGATCATCCCATGAGCCACATGAACGAGGTACAAAATCCAAAGTAGGCGAAATCATCGACGAATATTGTGTTTCTAGAACATTCTGTTCTGTCTGTATTTGATACTATATATATTTTATATCAAAAAGCAATAGCATTTTATATGATTTGTATTTTTGTGTTTTTATACATATATCTTAGCTTATGCCTTACCATATAAAGTGACACTTTTTTCTGAGAATAATTTGCAATTTTTTTTCAATTCTCTATAATATCACTTCTAGCACTGTCGTGCTATTATATATGTTTCTCATTACTTCACTACGTAATTTTATTAGTTTAATATTTTAATTAATGGACTTCGATGTAAAGAAAAATTACTATGACATTTTATGAGTCAAAGAAGATGCTTCTCAGGAAGAAATTAAAAAGGCATTTAAAAAAGCAGCCGTTAAGCATCATCCTGATAGAGGTGGTGACAAAAAAAAGTTTCAAGAAATGAATGAGGCATATCAAGTTATCGGCGACGAAAAGAAAAAAGGCCAATACGATGCATATAGGAAATGAGGATTTTCGTGATTTGATGGTCAGGGATGATTTGGTGGTTGATGATTTGGTTGATTTGGAGGTTGACAATGATGAGCTGACTTCTGAGATTTTGACATTGGCGATCTTATGGGTGGTATTTTTGGTGGTGGATTTGGCTGATGATGAAGGAAAAAAAGCACCCAGGGGGGCGAAGACATACAGGTCGCTATAGACATCAGTTTTGAAGAATCGTTTTTGGGAGTAACAAAAAAAGTCGCCTATAGCAGAATGAAAAAAATGATTGGAGCAGAAGAAAAAACATGTGACACCTGTAAAGGCCATGGTAGCGTCGTTCAACAGATGCAGACCCCATTTGGCACTATGCAAAGCCAAACTGCATGTCCTACCTGTGGTGGTAGTGGAAAAATATATACTAAAGATGGAAAGACACTTCCTCATGGGGGATTGGAAAAAATGAAGGAAACCTTGGAGGTAAAGATACCAGCAGCAATTAATTCTGGTGCATATATAAAATTTGCCAATAAAGGAAATGAATCTTCTAGTCATCATGTAGGTGATTTTTATATTCAGATCAATGTCGCCAATTCTAGACTCTACGAAAGAAAAGGTGACAACATTTACACCAAGGCTAATGTCAGTATTTTCGACATGGTATTATGATGAGAGATAACAGTTGATCACCCAGAAGGAAAGCTAAAAATCAAAGTTCCCAAAGGTACCCAAGTTGGCGATATGATCAAGATTGCTAACAAAGGATTTGGTAGTGGTGGGTTTTTGAGCAAGAAGGGGGATTTATATGTAATACCTCAGGTCGACATACCAAAAAAATTGAGCAAAGATCAAGAAAAACTTTGGAGTGAACTTAAGAGTAAAAAATAATAGCACCCGGGTGCGATGGTTACAAAATAGCTTTATAATTGAATAAACAAAAGTCTGCAACTGAGCGCAGACTTTATTATATTTGACATATTTTATTTTTTATATATAATTATTGTATGTTTTATCCCCATCGAAACATACGCTATGAGAAAAGAATGACGAAGGTGTATATGATGAAGTAGTTTCGTCTTTTTCCTGTCAGTTTTTTGTCTCATAGTTCAGTCTGTATATGCTATAGAAAGCACACTGTCTTGAACTATCGCCACTACGGGATATATCACTATAACAGATCCTAGTAGTGGAACACTCACTATCGATACTACTACAGGACGATATATTCGACCACAGATCCAACCACAACAAAATGCCATACCAAATATCATAACAGATGACAATGTTCTCATATATATCCCCAATACCATTATACTTCCCCTCCTCAAAAATGCAGATAGCTATGGAAAAGCTCATGAACGCATAAGACTTCTTATCCTCAAAACCATGATATCAAAATGATTTTCTGGATTTATACCTACACCATTTACTGATGGAAACAATAAGATTGGATTACTCTTCAATACGGGATTTGTTGACTTTGTTCTATTAGAAGACATTACTCAAAAAGATGTACTAGATAATCTGATTATCAACAAACTCATCCAATACAAAAATAAAATTTCTCACAGCATACCAACCAACGGATTGACTATCACTCAACAGGAATATGAAAATCTTCACGATATCTATCTCTTTAAAAGCAATGAAGATCTCTATAAACTTTGATATGAAGTCGTCTCATATAGATATAGAACTAGTCATGACGCCGCATATAGAAGATATAATATTAGTCTGGCATTTTCTATGCTCGGCAATATTAGAATCATCAATCCTCATGAAACATTTTCTTTTCAGAATACGATAAGAAATGTTGATCAAGCAAATTTATGATGAAATTTTAAGGTATGATTTGCTATCGTCGGTGGAGTAAATGTCCCCTTATACTGATGAGGCTTATGCGGTGCGAGCACAGCTTTCTATCAATGAGTCCTTACCAATACTGCCATAGAAATTACTGAAAGATATCCCCATACTAAACGATACGCAAACCTTTATGATTCTGTCGTCAACTGACAAGTTATCAATACCCCTGGCCTAGATTCTACGGTGTTTTTTCCTACGAGAGATATACAAGTAACTAATATACGCGACTATCCTCTTATTGTAGTAATGAATTATGATGGAAGTATTGGATGATTGGAAGAAGCATTTTCTTTAGCAAAAATAACTGATAAATGAACACTACAATATAAATGATCTACCAAAAAATGTTATGTCCGAGAAATAAATGGGACTGATGTCTCTAGCTGTTATCAACGCATCTATTAGTATTAGCACCCGGGTGCAAATGTTTTTTACGTGGCTTCAGAAGCTAAGTAACTATAGTCTGCACCCGGGTGATAACTTTTGTCCTGACTTTGTCAGTTTTTTTCCTATTTTGCTTTTTTACAATCTCTTGCGGCAATGAGCAAGTATCGCACATCGATGAAGTAGTGTTCTCCTTATCAGTCGAACTTATATCTCATGCCGTATGTTTGTATGGCAACAAACATAAGCGCCCACCCCCGCATTTCTGTCTAGCAGATAAACATGCGGGGATATGGACGAAATTCATCGTGGCGTATAGCATCTCATCTATACTTCATAGACAGCAAGTAATTACTTTATATAGCTCTAGACCTAGGAAACTAGAGACCAATGGAAACAAGTTCATTCACCAAGAACGTGTTCCTAATATTGTATGTATATTGGTGAAAAACATATCTCTCAAAAAAAAAGTCAAAAAAAATCAGAAAAAAATGAAAAATTTTGTTATGTTTTTATTGGTCATCGTTCTGTTATTTACCATGGTTTCATGCCAAAAAGATCAGGACACCATATCTTCAGAACCTGCTCCACAAATTAGTGGAGATGTGAAAACGTCTGATCCAGGCGAATCTGGAGCACAATTGAAAGCTAGTGTTATGATGGAATATCCTGTCAGCCCACGATTTGGAAGACCAAATTCCACAAGCTATCTTTTTAAAGTATACGACCCTATAGGGATTTCTGCTTTGTCCGTAAAACTCTATGATAAGGCTACAGGAAATATTATCTATTTTTCTCTGTCATATGTCGGCAGTTATTGGACACTATCTACACAAATATCTACTACTGGCTGGTTTGATTATCGATATGTATATACCAGCTCTCATGCTAATATTAGCACCACTACCTATGCTCCACTCTGTACGACGAGAAATACATTCACTACGTGTCCATCCTTGATTAGTTGGCCATTTGGTGCTGATGGATCAAGCTGGACCAATCGTACCGTAGACATAAATGGTAACTATCAAACATGGCGAGGAGGTGAAGAAACTAAAGGTACGCAGTACCATTATGGATACGGCTGGAATGAGGGTACGCATATGGGATCCAATGAATGCTATGCAGATGATTGGAATCGTGGCACGGGAAGCCAGGATTTGGGTGCTATTTTACGATCCCCTCTGGATGGATACATAGCCAATTTTGGTACCTATAACACCTCGCTTGGTCAAAGTAAATACGTCGCCATCGTCCAAGAATCAAGTGATGGAAATCTTTATCGCTTCTATGTCGGACACTTACAAAACTATCCCAATGGTCTGTATATAGGCAAATATATGCGCGCAGGAATTGATCAAATAGGTAACTTGGGCGCATCGGGCGCATCTTCTCCTCATGCACATACAAATATGCGAAAAGTTACCAATGGCGCTAACACATCTGTACCATTTTATTTCAGTGCGCAATAATCGTGCATTATTCTTGATTTTATTCTACTACTCTCTATAGGGAAGGTGTTTTCTTCCCTATACTTTTTTATTAGATTATTAAAAAAAACTCAATAATATTTTATTTTAATAAATATTGACATTTTATAAAAATAGTATTGATTTTTTATATCATATATATACTATATATACAAAATAAAACATATAACAAAAAATCAAATCTCCGCTGATCTTTAACAGACGTATTATTTGATTTTTTTGTATAATGTAAAAAGACAATTACATAAATAATAATTATTAATAATAAATAAAACGCTAAACAAAAAAACCTATGAAAAACAGAATTAGAATTTCGGTAATGTTGCTGTTTTCTCTCCTGGTGAGCATGTTTTCATATGCTGCTCACGTGGATGAGAAAGATGCAAAAGTAGTGGCAGCAAACTTCTGCCGCATTGACTCTTCTCGTATGGTGCTGAGATACATCAGCATTAACTCTACCACGAATATGTTCTATGTCTTTGAACATACCAATGGATTCGTATTAATCGCCGCAGACGATCGGATTGAACCGATACTCGGATATTCCAATGAAGGAAAAGAATTTATAGTACCAAAAGAAAATGATACTACATTTGGAAATAACTTCTTGGGATTGATGAACACCTACAACAAAGTAATAAGCTATGCCATCGAAAACAATATTCCGGGGTCAGCAGATATTACTTACAGATGGTTTACCTATAAAACGGGCGGCTATGTTGCAAAATCTCCTACAGTCATAGTAACACCACTACTGACTACCACATGGGGCCAAGGATGGCCCTACAATTCCATGTGTCCGGTTGACCCTTCTGGTCCTGGTGGACATGTATGGGTGGGATGTGTCGGCACAGCTATGGCACAGATCTTGAAGTTTTGGAATAATCCTCCGGTTGGATTAGGAAGTTTTAGCTATCAGTCAGGAACCTATCCTGTCACGAGTGCTAACTTCAATACTCCGTACAATTGGGCAAACATGCCCAATAGCACAGCCACGGTAAATGCTGATATTTCAAAGATCATGTATCATACTGCGGTGAGTACTATGTCTGAATGGGGAGCTGGAAACACTAGTGTAACCTATTTCTCTGGCGAAGATCCCATGACACGAGGATTCAAAAACTACTTCAAAATGGCAAGCTCTACTATGCAATATATGGAAAAAGCTGGCTACTCAACTACGCAGTGGGATACCTATTTACAAACCGAACTTGTTGCCGGTCGACCAATTTATTATCGTGGAGACGGCACCTCCGGCCACGCATGGGTATGCGATGGCGTAGACAATGCTAACATGTATCATTTCAATTTCGGTTGGGATGGTACCTACAACGGGTATTATTCACTTGGTAATATCAACCCAGGGGGTAATGTATTTACCAATAATCAGCAGGCCATTATGGGCATCAAGCCTAATGATGGTAGCACTCTGGTAACAAATACTACCTGGTCAGGTATCATGAATTTTACCACCAATGTGTGGGTACCTCCATCAGTTACCCTTACTATCGCTGCCGGTGCAGAAATTAAGTTTGCACCCGGGTGTGGACTTTATGTATTCGGTACCTTAATATGTAATGGAAACGCGTCTAACTATGTCAAACTTACTGCTTCTGACACCACAAATGGCTGGAATGGAGTTCGTTTTGATAACGACTACAATGCACGTCTTGCCATGGCAGACAATGATACCAGTAGAATGATGTATACTCAAGTAGAGTATAGCCATTCAAGTGGTTTGTCTTGTATTGCTTATGGTAAACTTATCTTGGATCACTGCAAATTCAACAACAACCATGGCGTTTCAGGAGCTGGAATCTCTGTATGGCACACACCTATCAAAATATCGTATTGTGAAATCTACAATAATGATGCTTCTAATCATGGTGGGGGAATATTTGTTACTACAACAGATACTTTATCGTCTAGCATAGACCATAATAACATTCATGACAATAGTGCAAATACAGGCGGTGGTTTTTATTTTATGAATGTGAATAACATAACATTCACATGGAACACATCTCAGCATAACTATGCTGGAAATGGTGCGGGTGGTGCTATTATGTATGGAGCCATACCACTCACTAATAATAAAATCTGCAATAATATCACGCCAGTTCTTGTTGGACAAGGAGCATTAAATTTGGAGAACTACTCTGGAAACATAGTCGATATGTTGATAGCCAACAATACTGGCTATGGTGTTTTTTGTATAAACTCATCTCCAAATATTATAAACACTACTATAGTAAACAATAATGGTAACTTTGGATCTGGTTTATTTGTTAATAGCGATTCAGATCCATATATCAAAAACTGTATTATCTATGGAAATGTACCCAATAATCCTGTCTATGGAAATCAGATTACTATTGGCGATGCTAACTCAACTCCATTTTTTGATCATTGTGATATACAAGATGGTCTTGCTGGAATTGGTGGTCCTGGTAGCTCTACGTATCCTTCTGGAAACTACACTAACAACATAACTAACCCACCTCAATTCATATCTCCCTCAACTGGTGTTGGTGCCGGGTATGATGGATTAAATGCTAATTGGCAATTACAATCTACTTCTCCCTGTATCAATACTGGAGACATCACAGGAATCAGTACCTTACTACCTACAGTAGATTTGGCAGGTAACCCTAGAATCACGGGAATTATTGATATGGGAACATACGAGTACGGATGTGTGCCTGTTCCGGTCTCCGTTTCTATCGTCGCTGATCAGAACCCTGTTTGCTCAGGTACTACGGTTACCTTTACCGCTACCCCTGTTAACGGTGGATCTACTCCTTCCTATCAGTGGAAGAAGAATGGATCTAATGTCGGTACTAATTTACCCACATATTCCTACATCCCCGCTAACAACGATGTGATCACCTGTGTGCTTACA
>CAJBLF010000055.1 GCA_903953935.1 uncultured bacterium | reverse complement strand
TTTTTTCAGCAGTTGATACAGATGAATGATTCATTTATTTTTTTCATAAAAATCAATAGTTCATAATAAGACAAAATCTTTCATTATTAGTTGTTAGATATTCACTGTTAGTTGATTTTTGACCACCTGGGCCGTAGAAGGCAAGTAGTGCTCCTAAAAACTTAGAAGTGGGTAGCTCCATCACGGCATACACCGCAACTTTATGGCTCCCATGAGATAGATAGGAAGTAATATTCCTCACCCCACGTACGGGCCCCGTAGTCAGTATAACACTACGAGTATCTACTATGTTTTCAAGCTAAAAATGCACCCGGGTGCTAACTTTTGTTATGCAGCTTGATAAGCTACTTTGCTAATTTTCGCACCCGGGTGTAAAGCGAAAAAAATAAAAAAAACACGCAAACCATTTTGGTAAGCGTGTCTCTAGAATTGTAGTAGGATTAGAATTCTGGTATTTCATTAGGATCTTCTTCTTTAACTTCTTCTCTTGCTTGAATTCTATCAGGATTCTCTTTTGCAAAATCTACTTTAACTGCTCTTCCCATGATTTCTTGTCCATCCATAGCTTTCTGCGCTTTGGCAGCGTCTTCAGGATTGACGAATTCTACGAAACCAAACCCTCTGCTCTTGTTTGTCTCTTGATCTAGTTTTACTCTAGCAAAAGCTACTTCTCAAAATTTTGAGAATTCCTCTCTGAGATCTTTTCATCTCAATTTTCGATTCAACCCACCAACAAAAAGCTTTGTCTGGCTGATAATTGTGTTGTCTTCTGACATGTACCAAAAAAAAACAAAAAATAAAGAAACTTAACACTAAAAATCTATAATTTTGCTGATGAAATACAAATGATTTTTTAATTGATTACTTATAAAGTATATTTCTTGACTAAAAATTTGCAAAAATAAACAATCTGAATATAATTACTATAAACCGCAAGCTTTAATTCTTAAGAACATAAGGGATGACTGATCCTATCCAAACTACTAATCCGCCACAACAATGACAGCAGTGAACTACTGATGATATTTTGGGGTGAGCAGATATATTTGACACAATCCCCGTAGCTACCAAGGAAGAGGATCTTGGTTATGAGGCATTGGACAAACAATATCAATTTGAACCTATACCTGAAACTATAGAAGATATACAAATTCCTGTACAGATGCCATCAACACCGGTGGTTCAGCAAGTAAATGCTACGATACCATCAACTCCGATAGTACAACCCCAAGCGCCTGTTCAGCCAGTAAATATTCCAGTTCCAACTCCAGCTGTTGTAGTACCACCACAAGCACCAGTGACGGAATCAGTTTCACCCGCACAACCAGTAATGCCGCCAGTTCCTATACAGGAAATGAATGTGCCAAAAACTCCAGCTCCGATAGTGGAAGAAAAAAAAGAAGTTCAAGCGCCGCAAATAATAAAAGAAATAGAGGTTCCATTGGATCAAAAACTACAGACTGATGTTCAGAAAAAATTTGGTGAGTTGTTTTCTACTACAAAGAAAATATACGAACTCAAAGAAAGAGTAGGTATAACTGAAGAGTCTTTTGATATTCTCTGAGCTGATAATGATAAACTCTATGTTTCCTATAGATTTCTTCTTGACGAAACCAATGAGCCTATACTCTTCATCACCAAGATAGAACAAGATAAAGAGACAGAAGAAGAGACAGTTAATGAGTTGAGATTTACCTTCAATGAAGAGACTTTATCTTTGGAAGTAGTAGTTAATGATATGCTGCTCTTTGATGAAGTAGAGGACTTTACTCAAGATCAAAAGAAGAAACTTCAAGTGATAGACAAGATAAATAAGTTTACATTCTTGGCTTCAGAAGAACTCAGGAAAATGGAAAAAGAGATTAAGGAGAAGGAAGAAGAAGAAAAAGAAAGAAGAAGACTACAAGAGATATTTAGAAACTTCTAAACAAAATACATATATTTTTTATCAACGTGAAAGACCGCAAATATGCGGCCTTTTTTTTAAATGGTGAAGGTGTGTTTTAGCTACAATTTGATGTATCAACTCAGGGAGAGCTGTTGTTAGGAATTCACAGTCTACTTGTTGTCTTAGTTTTTAAAGATTTACTTGTTTTGTGTTCGTGTCGGACGCTGAAACTTCAGCATCTCTTGATTTTTTGGGATGTAGCATATAACTACGATAATAACTACGATTGTTGCAATTGCAATAATCATCATTTTGGGTAAAGTGCCGATTTTCATATGT
>CAJBLF010000054.1 GCA_903953935.1 uncultured bacterium | reverse complement strand
CCTTCTACGGCCCAGGTGGTCAAAAATCAACTAACAGTGAATATCTAACAACTAATAATGAAAGATTTTGTCTTATTATGAACTATTGATTTTTATGAAAAAAATAAATGAATCATTCATCTGTATCAACTGCTGAAAAAATATTCCTCAAGCACTCAAAACCTGTAGGAATCATTGTCCACATTGCTTCGTTTCCTTGCATGTAGATAGCGATATCCCTGGTGATAGAGCGACAGATTGTGGAGGTAGGATGTATCCTACTGCCTATGAAATCAAAAATGGCCAACTAAAAATATGTTTCCAATGTAAGGTATGTGGAAAACTCCATCGAAACAAAAGAGCTGATGACGATGAAATCGATAGATTGGATGAATACATTAAGATATATAAAGAAACCTTATATTAGAATCATAAATATCATTACGATCCCATCTGTATTATTTTTTTGTCTTGGCGAGAATTTCGTCATCGATAAATGTTGCGAATGTTATGTTTTCTTTGTCTAAGGTCTTCAGTATTTGTTCAAGATCATTTCCTTTATTGTGCTTTTTCGCCCAAGCGAGTACTCCTCTTTCAGTAAGATCATTTCCCAAAATATTTTCGAAATCTTTCTTATGTAAATCTTTGTCCTCTTTACTGAGATTTTTCCACTTCTTCGCTTCTATTTCAGCGTTACTCTTTGAAAGTGATTCTGCTTTTTGTTGATTCTTTACCTCATCTATATTTCTTGGTTTATCATCTCATGATTTCGAAGCATCTTTTTTAGTTTTCGATTCCGGTTTTTCTCATTTGGATTCAGATTTTTTTTCGGATAATTTTCCTCCTGATTCATATCCTCTATCCGCTAATTCTTTATCAAAAAATTTATCATCTTTTTCTTTGATTTTCTTTTGAAATACATCACTTTCCGCATTTGGGTTTTCTACTGGTTTTTCTTTTTTTACTTCCACTGGTTTAGCTTCTGGTTTAGTCACTATCTCAGGCGCTTTTGGCTCTTCCTTTTTTACTTCTACTGGCTTTTTAGCTTCTTCCTTTTTTACTTCTTCTTTCTTAGCTGCTGATGTTCATCATTTTATTCCAAAAAAACCTAAACTCTTTTCTTTAATTTTATTAACCCAAGTATCTCCCGTTGTCTCGTGAGTATCATAGGTTTGGAAGTCGAATCATTTCTTTTTACTAAATATCCTGGTTGCGTTTATCATTCCCTTGAACATCTTACCTGGCGTATAGAGCAGTTTCTTGAATGGCTGCCATATTCATTGATTGAGCTGACTAGCAATTCCTGCTCAAGATATCATAAAAGGTCTCCATGTTACTGCAGAAACAAAATTAATCGGAACTTTGACCATTTTTTGATATCGCTTACCATCAACCTTAGAAAAATTGAGAAAATTATCTACCAAAGCATCTCGTGTCTGTTTGTTTACTTCGGTCATGTTTTTGGACGAGCTATATCATTGTCTAGGTATATTGGCCAATGCATTACCAATCTCTCCTCATCGTCTAAGCGGAGTAGCGATTGTATTTCCGGTCATAAGCGCAGCATCAGATATACCCTGTTTAAATTTTCCCATGAGTGATTTTTTTATATATAAACACCCAATATTATAACTATTTTACCTAAATTGTCAAATAATTTACCCGGGTGCAATTGCGTTGCAATATTAGACCAAAAAACTAACAATTGGAGATGAATGATTAATGATGAAAGATGAAAGATTTGTCTCAGCATGTACTATTGTATCTTACAATAGTCCGCACCAACAATCCAACATTATTCATTATTAATTTTTAATTATTAATTCATTTTCATGGATTTATCTTCATTCAAGACTACCTTTGATGGGATACTGGAGACATATATACACAACAAAATAGACCAATCTAAATCACTCATCAACGATAAAAAAATAAATAAGTTTATCGAATATATTAATACCTTCATTTTTTCTGGTGGCAAGAGAATTAGGCCATATGGACTATGGATTATCTACAAATGATTTGGTGGAGACAATGAAAAAGCCATCCTAAACTTTGGGATCATTTTTGAACTCCTCCACTCTATGGCACTTATTCACGACGATATCATCGATCAAGCAGGGAAAAGACACAATGCGCTTACCGTACATGCGTATATTGAGACGTTATTAGCTACCAATCCTCATGCCCAACACATTGCTGAGGGACAAGCTATTCTCCTCGGAGATCTTTTGCTTTCTTGGGTCTATGAACTCCGATATAAACAACATGATTTTCCAGAAAATCTACTTCGAGAAGCCAGAGAAAATGTCCACAATATGATAGAAGAAGTTATTCTCTGACAAATGATTGATGTCGATATGATGATTTCTGAACCTGCCTCACTTTCCTTGATCGACAAAAAAAACATGTATAAAACAGCTTCCTATACCTTCACTAGACCTATGCTTACTTGAGCTATCCTCGCCAATGCATCTAAAGAACAACAAGCACTGATCAGCGAATTGGGAAATTATATGGGAATGGCGTTTCAGATGAGGGATGACTATCTCGATATTATAGGAGGAGACAAAACTAAGTCTACCTTTAGTGATATTCAAGAATGACAACAAACCTATTTCACCAATTATATCTTCGCCGAATGAACTCCTGAACAGAAAGAACTCTTAAAATCATCTATGGGAAAACCATTATGAGCAGAAGAAATCATAACTCTACAGGCAATGTTCGAAGCAAGTGGAGCGATAAAATTTGGTAAAGAAAACATTCTCAAATATAGTCAAAAAGCCAGAGAAGTCCTTGAAAAAACAGAACTCAATGATGAAGCTAAGACTAGTATCTTGGGACTGATAAAAAAAATGGAAAAAGTAGAACACTAAAATACAGCAATTAAATTGCTTGATTTCTAAAATCATTATATAAAAAAAAACTTACCGATGGGTAAGTTTTTTTATTAATATATTTTTTATAGACCTTCAATTCCTACGCCACAAGATGCTCAGTTCCAAGATGCTCATGTCATAATAATTCACTTACTCACAGTCGCTTGATTTCATGTTTGTGTACATCCAACAAATGCTGGAATATATGTTCATCATCATACACAAAGTACCTCATATACTATTTTTCCTGCATCAGCTTGAGTAGTACATCGTGATGTTGATCCTGGCACGCCTACCTGCACACTACTTGTAAATTTTCCATCTCCTGCAACATGAAGTCTCGCTCCAGCACTCACCTGCCCAATTCCCACATTTCATGCAGTATTTATAGTCATATCTAATCTAGATAAATGCGTATCTGTTTGGTCTGCAGAGAGCAACAATCAACTTCCACTCTTACTCCATAGATATCATAATTCAAGTGCACCTGAGTTTATATATCCAATATCAAGACCCTGAACTGGTGTTCCAAACGTATCAGGGGCTATCATATTTATATATGAATTTTTTAAGCCAGGAGCAACGTTGATTGTTCACCCATCAACAATTGATAGTTTTGTGGTTGGGGTTTTTGTTCCGATACCGACATTATATCAACCATTATTACTATCAAAGAGTACTGCCTTTTGCGTATCATTATCAACCTGCATTGCATTGGTTCCATTTACCCCATCAGAAATCAAAAATGATGAATCAGCCTCTCAAATTGCAAAATTTGCAGTACCATCAACAAAAAGACTTCCTCAAGCTATACCTCATATGCTAAGCGTAGATGAAGGATTGTTTATCCCTATACCCACATTTCATAAACCATAATAAATACTATTCGTTGGTACTCATGCTGACCAATACGAAGCACCTGCTGTTGGCCACGTATCTCTACAAACACCCAACAAACACACTCCTTTGAAGCTACCAGTTCCATTAACATCTAGTTTATATCCAGGTGTTGTTGTTCAGATTCCAACATTTCCTCCAGTATTAAATATATTTACATCTCCAGTTACCCACTTACTTCAATTATAATATGGTGTTGCTCACTGTATTCATCCATCAAGAAATCATGTTGCTCCTGTTGCTCATGCCGCTCCATTCGTTCCATTTGTTCCATTCGTTCCATTTGTTCAATTTGTTCATGGCGTTCCTGGTGTTCATGCTGCTCACTGCACTGTTCAGAGATTCCATGTTCCACTTCCATATACTCATGAATACTGAAGATATAAGACTCATCCATTTACATATCCACTTATAATTCATGTTCCTATTGCTCATGTATTTCCTTGTGCTCATTGTCCTCATGCTGAACAAATAATCAATCACGTCAAATATATATCTGATAGATCATATCAATTATACCCTGTATCAGCATAGAAACTTATTATATTTCATGAACTTGTAGGACATTGTCCATTTGTTCATGATGATCATGTCAATACAATAGTCATTACTACTGAGTATCCTGTTCTTCCATTGATTCCATTTGTTCCATTGATTCCATTCGTTCCATTTGTTCCTGGTGTTCATGCTACTCATGCTGCTCATGGTAGTCACTGTACTGTTCAGAGATTCCATGTTCCACTTCCATATGCTCATGAATATTGAAGATATAAGATTCATCCATTTACATATCCACTTATGATTCATGTCCCTATTGCTCATTGTGATCAACCGAGTAATCATGCTATTAACGTATATACATCTCCACTTGTTGCTTCTATGATCTTACCATTACTATCAGTTCATAATACTTTTTTATTTGTTAGGTTCGTGATTGTTATACCACCAGCCGGTGTTCCATCAAGCATAATCCCTGTTGTTCAGATATTGCTTCCATCAGCAGTCAGAAATACTTTTTGTATATATTGGATCGTATTTGGTACTACAACACCAATATCAAATGCTTGTGCCATAAATAAGACAGCAGACATTCACAAGAAAAATAAGGTCGCACCTTTTATAAACGCCATGTTCCTTCTCTTTGCTTGTAAGTTTTTTCTAATGAAAACCATGTGTG
>CAJBLF010000053.1 GCA_903953935.1 uncultured bacterium | reverse complement strand
TATAATAATATATTACTATGATTATTAAAATATTATGAACTTGATGTCCCAAATGTAAATTATTACAAAAAACAGTTGAAGAAGCCGTAAAAAAAATGATGGTTGATTGTACAATTATTAAAGTAGATGATATTCAAGAAATCACAAAATATGATATCATGAGTACGCCATGATTGGTTATTGATGATGAATTAATTCTTTCGTGATGAGTATCAGATGTTGATGAAATAATAGACATCATAACGCATTTTCAATCTAAAACTGAAACGTGTTGTGGTGGATCATGAGCGTGTGATAATGATGGAAACTGTTCTGGTGGATGTAATTGTGAATAAAAATTTATATATAGTTTTTGGATGTTTACTCGACTAGCATATATAACTGATCGGCTTACTTATACTGTCTTCTCTCTTGATGTGACAGCTCGTTTTTCCCAAGCTCTCAATTTTTTCATATTTGATTCTATCAAAATTTTCATTTTATTGATAGTGATTGTTCATGTTATGACGCTTATCAATCATTATCTTCCTATTGAGAAAATAAGAGATTTCTTGGCAAAAAACAAACTGTATGGATTGGAATATCTCTTTGCTTCTTTTTTTGGTGTTATTACTCCTTTCTGTAGTTGTTCTGCAATACCATTGTTCGTTGGGTTTTTAAAAGCATGAATACCTTTGGGTGTGACCACTACCTTTCTTATTACTTCACCTATGGTCAATGAGGTAGCTATAGCATTGCTTGGTGGTTTGTTTGGTTTTAAAATAACTGCTATTTATGTTGTTACTGGTATTCTGCTTGGCATATTCTGATGATTTGTTATCTCAAAACTAAAGATGGAAAATCAGGTAGCTGATTTTGTGTTGAAGTCCAGAAAAACAGCAGATACTCTGGTGAATAAAGTAAGTATCAATTTTACTATACTTTTAAAACAGATAAGCCAGGATTCTTTTGCTTTGATATGGAAAATCATGCCGTATGTTTTGTTGTGAGTCGGTGTAGGAGCTAGCATCCATTGATTTATTCCAACCTGATTTTTTGAGGCATATATAAGTAAAAACAATCCTTTTGCGGTTCCTTTGGCTGTTATTATTGGGATTCCTATGTATACTAATTCGGCTGGTGTTATTCCTGTTGTTCAATCGCTTATTGCAAAAGGTGTTCCTATAGGCACAGCACTTGCCTTTATGATGGCAGTAATAGGATTATCTTTACCAGAATTTCTTATTCTTAGAAAAGTTATGAAGATTAAGTTGTTGCTTACGTATTTTTGAATAGTAGCCGGTTTTATGATTATTGCTGGGTATATTTTTAATTGGTTATTATAAAAACAAAAAAGTATTGTTTTATTTATTCCACTTCGTATATTTTATTCAATCTTTTATCAGTAAAAAATATTATTATGGCTGAATCTTCAGATTGAAAGAAAAAACCAGTGAAACCCGTACAGGATGCACCTGCACAAGAGAAAAAGCCTTTTATACCTGTAAAACCTTTTGTTAATCCTTCATCATTTAATAAATCTTGATATGGATGAAAATCAGGATGAGCAAAGCCACCAATTTTAAAGCATTCTCGTTCTAGATAACTGTATTGTTGATATAATTAGAAATATATGAAAAACCTCTGGTAAGGAGGTTTTTTTGTTATACAATAGCTGTAAATCAATCTCTATTAATGTTATTGACATTTATGTTATAATGTTTATAATATATCCACAAACAATACACAAAAAAATATGAAAAAGATCTTGTTTTATTTAGTTTCCTTTGGATGGAATTTTACAAGGTGGTCTGGCAGTACGTCGTATAATTTATTTGACTATTTATTGCCAAAGGATTACTTCTCAAACGAAGTTATCGTACTTCTAAAGAGTAAAATCCTCGAGGATTTTGATGGTAAATCAAAAGTTAGACTTAGCGATGATAATCTACTTTATTACTATCAAATATTCTGTCTTTTCCCTTATGCTTTGGCTAATTATAAGCATTTGATGAAGGCTTATTCTGTTCAAACCTTACAATTCAGAGGTATACCTCCCAAAACATTACAGGTTGATAAAGATTTTACCGAATTCTCTATTACTTCAGGCATCGCCGCAAGTGTTTCAGGAAGAAGAAGAGAAATTCAAAATGGGAAATTTATTTTTAGAGATGATAATCTTGTCATAAAAGCACTTTCAAGATATGCTACTACATCTGCCTAAAAATCATTACCTTACCAAAGAATCATTTCATTCTCGCTGAATTATTATTCAGCGTTTTTTTTAATGTTATCATTTCTTAATGATAATGATTAATGTTCGGTTAACATCTCATATTTTTGTTATACTTATTCTTTGTATTTAAAAAGATATAGATTCTATACAGAGTTGTATCCCATTTTGCCGATTAGAAATATTATGCCCATAATCATAAGAAAATCTGATAATGTAATGTCTGGATTTATCATATGTATTTGTGAAAGTGATAAAAAGGAGAATAGAGGATCTGAGATACATAATGTTCCCCTTATCCTATTTAAAGTCAAGCTCTAGTCTTTAATCTGTTAGTTGTATGTAAAATAGTTCCTAATATAGGATATAACTTATATTGAAACTTAGCTTTAAATGGGTATTTTTATTGAAGTTTTATGCTTTAATATAAAAAATGAAAAAAATTTGAATCTTAGCTGGATATACTTCAGACAATGAAATAGATAAAATCCCCTTTGCTTATGTTAAAGCTGTAGAGAATAGCTGAGATGTCTTGGTCTATATCATTCCTTGCGTTTCAAAAAACATTGATACTTATATCCAAGAATTGGATGGCTTTTTGATTCCTGGAGGTCAATCAGATGTAGATCCAGCTCTTTATGCACAAGAAAATCAATGAAGCACAAATATAAATACCGAAAATGATAGAATTCTTATCGATGTGATTGTTAAAATAGTACAATCTTGAAAACCGATGTTATGAATTTGTAAGGGTATGCAATTGATAAATGTTGCTTTATGAGGCCTTCTGATTCAAGATGTTCCTAATACAGAATATAGCTTTGATTGTATTCATAATGTGAATATTACTCATGACTCTAAATTATTCCAAATATATAAACAACAAATATTGTCGGTAAATTCATTACATCATCAGGCAGTAAAGCAGGTTGGTAAATGATTGTGTGTTGTAGCACATAATGAAGAATGAATTATAGAGGCGATAGAGAGTGAAGATTGAAAAATAATATGAGTACAGTGGCATCCTGAGTATATTAAAGAACAAAATTGTTTGTTTAAAGATTTTTTTGGCATATAGATTTACTTTTTTTTATATTGTGTAAATACATATTGAATTTGTTCTTTTTTTATATATAGTATGTAAAATTGTTTATTTGGAAATATTTAGAAATGGTACAAATTAAAAATCTTAATAAATCATTTTGAGCTAAAAATATTTTTAATTGAGCAGCGCTGAATCTTTGAAGTAAAGAAACTGCTTGATTAGTTGGTATAAATGGATCTGGTAAAACTACCTTGTTTAAAATTTTGTCTTGAGAAGATTTAGAATTTGAATGAGCTGTATTACACGATACAAAAACTCCATTAATCTGATATATGAAACAACAAATGTCTATTGAACACGTGGATATTTCTATTTTGAGTTTTCTTAAAAAATATACTGATATAGATAAAATAGAACAAGAGATGAATGATTTAATGAACCATCTTGATAATCAAGAAAATTTGGAAAAATATTGAGAGGTTTATGAAATGTTTGAAAAAGTATGAGGTTATGACTTTGAATATAGGGCAGAAAAACTTTTAAATCAAATTGGATTATGAAAATACACATTAGAATCTAATATAGATACATTGAGTTGATGAGAAAAAAGAAAGTTATTGTTGTGTGGGACGCTTATAAAATGAGGAGATTTGTTACTTTTGGATGAACCGACTAATGATTTGGATTCTTCTTCGATAGAGGGGCTAGTTAGTTTTTTAAAGGAATCTCTTGCCTCCTGTTTGATAGTCTCTCATGACAAGGATTTTCTAAATAATGTGACAAAAAAGATTTTTGAAATAAGTGACAATAAAATTATTCAATATTCAGGAAACTATGATTTTTACGAGCAACAAAAAACATTGGCGTATCAGCAAGGTCTTGAGGCTTATATGAGACAAGAAGAAGAGGCGCTTCGTATAAAAAAAACGACACAAGAACTAAAGCAGAAAGCTTCTAATATATGAAGTAAATGAAATTTGAGAGATAATGATAAATGAGATTGAGCATCAAAAGTTGAAAAAAAATTAGCTCAAAGTGCAAAAAATATGCAGAATAGAATTGAAAGAATGGAAAAGGTTGACAAACCAAAAGTAAAAAAACCAATTCAAATGTTGTTTGCTCCTTCTGAGGAGTCTGTATGATGAATCCATCTCGATAATCTTGTCTTTAGCTATGAAGGAAACAATAAGTTTGAGCTTAAGGTTAAATCTTTGACGGTTTGAAATAATGAAAAACTACTTATACACTGAGGAAATGGTGATGGAAAGAGCACTCTTTTGAAACTATTGATTTGAGAGTTAGAACCACATGCTTGAAGCATAAAAAAGAATCCTTCATTGAAAATCGGATATTTTGCTCAAGAGGAAGAAAATTTACCACACAATATATCTCCTATAGATTTTCTTCATGGAGAATTGTGATATGGTCTTACTGATGTCCATTCTGTATTGTGAGCTATATGACTTGATGATACAGATAAAAGAAAAAATATCGATTTATTAAGTCCAGGAATGAGATTGAGACTTACATTTGCTCTTATTGTGTTAAAAAAAGATAATTGTTTGGTGTTGGATGAGCCAACGAATCATGTAGACATAGAAATTAAAGAGGCGCTTAAGAAGGCAATAAATGACTTTAAATGAATTGTAATTGTTGTTTCCCATGATGATAGTTTCATTAATCAAATTAATTTCACAAAAAGAATGTATTTCAAAAATTGAATAGGTACAGAGGAATAATTTGATAGTTTTTTTATATCTTGTAAACTATGAATTATGAAACTTTGACTTAGTATGATTATAAAAAACGAAGAAAAAAACATCAAAAAATATTTATATGATATTTATGATTTGTTTGATGATGTTGTAGTTGTAGACACCTGATCTACTGATTCTTCTATAGAATTGTTGAATGCTATTTGAATAAAGGCTATTCAATATGAACTTGTCCATAAAGATGAAAGACTTATTGAGGCCAGAAATTTTTCTATAGAGCACAATACTTGTGATTGGATATTGATAATGGATTGAGATGAATATATATCTAGAGAAGATATAAAAAAAATAAAAGATATGGAATCTGATTGTTTCAATCATTCTGCATCTGGATATTTTATTAAACGATTAGATCATAGATATAATGATCCGTTTGAAGATTATAAAATGTGTCTAATTAATAAAAACTATGTAAGATTTCTTTTTTCAGTACATGCTTGTCCGCAGGTTTATATAAGAGATAATGGTTGAACTTGACTTTGGATGAATGGGGTTACGCTTCATCATTATCCAGAAGTTAGAGAATATAAACTAAAATATATTGAACAACTGGAAAATTGAATCAAAGAAAACCCTTGATGTTTAAGGTTTTATCGATTTTTATGATATTATTATTTTAAACACGATAAAATACCTGAAGCAATAAGTAAATTTAAATTTATGATTCAGCAGTCAAATTCCAGATATCCTGTAGAAATATTAAATTCTATAATGATGCTTTCTTATATATCTTATTTGTCGTGAGATACTATTAAAACATTTTGTTATATATCCCTTTGATTAGAATACTACGAAACGATCAAAGAGGATTTTGAGATAAAGATTAATTTTAGATTAAAGAAGCGATTTGTTGATTCACAACAAAAACTTATAGAAAACCCTGAGGCAATTATCGTTCCTTATGAATTTGCTTATTAATTTTTATACTATCTTCTTATTATGCGTGTGTCTATTTCGAAATCTCCTGTATCTATAGATGATATTACTGCGATAGTGGCTACTCATGAGAGACAACACCCTCTTAATGAAATGATCAAATCTTTTCGTGAACATTATCCTCAACTAAAAATAATTGCTGTAGATTCTTCAAGAAAAACGAACAAAAGAGAGGATATACAACACATATTAACTGATAGTAATGCCTGAATATCCAACCAAAGAAACATAGCATTACAAGAAGTCAAAACATCTTTATTTTTGTTGTTGGATGATGATTATGTCTGTACTTCAAAAACAGATATTGAAAAACTTATGGACCAAGTGATTAATTGAAATTATTCTATAATATGAGGACAACTTAATAATATATGATCTGAGCAATATGATTTCCATGGATACTACACTATTATTTGAGATACGTTATATCATTTTGTAGATAAAAAAGATCCTTCGTCAAATAAATATGATGTTATTTTTAATTTTTTTGTATGAGAAACTGCTCAGATAAAATCTATGGGATGATGGGATGATAATTTGAAATATGCCAGGGAACATGATGACTTTTTTCTTACAGCAAAGGAAAAAAATATACTGACATCGTATGATACTACCGTGTCTGTAGATCATTATTCTTATGATAAATATCATGGTTGACCAAAAAGTGATCCTTGTGTGAGGTATTTTCTATGAAAGTGGAATATCAAAAACAAAATCGAAGTACGTTTGATACAAAAATGATCAAATAATCCTTATATTAGCTACCATAATTGTATTTCTCATGATCAATATATCAATCAAGACATCCAAGAAAAAATCACATCAATGTACTGAAATTATCCTATAATCATATCATAATATGAGTAAAAAAAAAGAAAATTGTATATTTATATCGGCCAATAGGTCTTTTCTAAAATTATTGAAGATTTGTCTTTTTAGTATATCACAAAATTATCCAAATCATCCTGATATTTTACTCTGCTATACTGATTTCACGGAAAATGATTTGCAAGAAATAGATAAAATAACCGATAGAATTATTCCTATTCCAAATACATTAGAGGCACATGAAATATGACCAATCATGTCTCATCTACCAACAGACCTAGATCCTAGAGTTTTTTATGCGAGATTTCTTATCCGAAAATGATGAATCTTTGATAATTATCAAAATGTTTTGCATCTTGATGCTGATGTCCTAGTTGTTAAAAATTTAGATATATTGATGCATTATGATGAATTTTTTGTTGTCCAAGAGTCGTATGCTGGTGATGATAAGATTTTTAAAGACCATAATGATCCACGCTTATTACAACAACTCAAAAAAGATGCTATTACTATCTGAAATGTGGCAATCAATGGCTGAATATTCCTTGTTCCTCCTATCTATAGGACACAAAAACACCATCAAGAACTTATGTATCTTCTCTCTTCTTATAAATCTTATATACAACGAGCTGATCAGTCAATCATTAATACTCGAATTTATAAAAACAATATTCCTATTCAAAAAGACTTTAATTATAACTTTCAGCATCGTTTGCTTTTACAACCACTATATGATAATTGATTGGTAAATGCCTATATTATACATTTTAATTGAATAAATGAGAAATTTAGAATCAACTGTATGAAAAAAATGTTACATTTATCTAAAACCCAGGATTATCCAGAAAAATATAGAATATATTACTATGATTTAGTTATGTAAGATTTGCTTATGTCTAAAAGGGTCGTTGTCCATATAGATGATATATGATCTTCAGTGAGTGCTAATAAGGCTGCTTTTGATCTGTTTGATAATTGAGGTGCAAGCTCTTGAAGCATTATTGTTCCTGGACATTGATTCTCTGATTTGGTTGCTAGAAAACATGATATTGCTACATATGATTTATGAGTCCACCTTACTTTGACATCAGAATGGTTGAATGAGGCATTAAAATGGAAGCCAACGCTTCCTGTACATGAAGTATCTTCGTTGGTTGATTCAAATTGATATTTCTGGCCTGAGGTTGATGATGTCTTATATAAAGCACATCCTGAAGAAATAAGAAAAGAACTGATAAATCAATTTATCATTGCACAAAAATCTTGAATAGATGTTTCTCATATTGATTCTCATATGTGAGTATTGCTCCATGAAAAATTATTTTTTATATATAAGGAATTGGCAGATATATTCAAAACACAACCGTTTCTTGTTAAGTCTAAACCCTGAGAAGGATTGTGAAATTGGTTTTATAGATGTGACAAACATATTGATGGCCTAATCAATACATGATTCAATGTCTTAGATAATTTTGATGCAAACTCTTTATATCAGTGAGAAAAAAAATACAATTTGCATTGTATTGATCGTATCCAATCTATTAAAGAGTGAACAACGTATTTCTTGTTGCATGTACTTGGTGATGATGTTGTTGATACCGAAAAAACTCCAGACTATTTAGCTCGTCAAAATGAATACCATTTCTTTGGGTCTGATATCGTGCATAAAATCTTTGAAGAACAATTTATAAAAAAAATTACTATGAAAGAACTATAGTTTTATTCCTTATTTGTTAGAGTATGGATTATATATGATTTATTCAAAAATATCTTGGAAAGAATATTTGAACGCATTATGTCCAGATCTCAAATTGACGAGATTATGAGGTTGTTATTTGTGATACTACCGTTTTCAGATTCCCAAAAAACAAAGATAAATCATTAAATATGATATTAGAAAAACAAAAGCTGGATATAGTTGCTCAATATGTCAGCATTAAGGTTCCTCAATATACCATTATAGATAATATGTGTATAGCATATCCTTTGATATCTTGAGTTCCATTTGATACGCTCAATGTCCCGTATACAGATTCATTTGTCGAAGACATTGTTCCCTTTTTGAAACAATTACATAGTATCCCATTAGAAAATTTTTGATTTCTTGATGCAAAAAAAGAGGAAACAGAAGAAGAAAAAAAAGAATTCCTAGATTTTGTAAACAAACTTAAGGATAAAATACGCTTAAGACTTCAAGATAGAGTTCCAGATTGAACAATAGAGAATATATATACGTATATGGATAAACTATTTTTTGAATATGATTCTCCAAAAAAGGTTTTTGTACATACAGATATTCAAGCAAAAAACATTATTTATGATGCGACACGTGATAAAATTTCATGAATTATTGATTTTACCGATAGTAGAATATGATCAGCGGAGCTGGATTTTTGTCATTTTTATGATGTGGATGAACATATATTACGCAAAATGATTTCTTTATATATGGGATTTGATGATGAAGAGTTCTTTGAGAGAGTATTTTTCTTGGCTAGAAGATGAGTTATTTTCGAAATTGATAATGATGAGATTTGTGAAAATAATTTCGAGTATATCTTATGACAACTGAAGAAGTATAAATTTTTATATTAAATATGTCGCTTATGTATTGGGGGTATGAGACTGACAACTGGTTCTGAAATTATGAGTCTAATCTAATAAAGAATAGAATATTTCCTCGTTCTTATGCTGATAAACCCCTTTGAGAAATTGTCGATATATATCAAACTGGTTTACAGAAGGATTTGTGAGGCAATTATGAAGAAATTTTGTCGCTTAGTGAACAAATTAATACGGTGAATGCTCGTAATTGTTATGATGTTCTTATTACCGTTCCATCTTTCTATAAGGAAAAATCTATTTGTACTACCATTGAAGAAATACAAAAGCAAGCTAGCCAAAATCTACATATCTCTATGTTGTTACTCGTTTATAATAATGGCTATGGTTATTGATCTGAATTGTCATCTTCTATCCAAAAAGCTGAAGCAACTATATCACAATCTTTGCAAGAAGCACATACTACAAATCTAGATACATTAGTGATTTCTAAAGTATATCCAGATAATCCTTGAATTTCATTAGTCAGATCAGATATTTTTGATGCCTTGCTTTTAAGTAGTATTTCCAAAAGGATTCATGAGAAAAGTATCTATCTCTCTTTTGATGCTGATCTACGTAAGATTGAAGATGGATATATGGCGGAATTGCTAAGACAACACGATATGTGATATAAAATCGTAATCTGAAATCGTAATTGGACTTTCGAAGAAGAGAAAAATATAGATCCATTTCTGTATCTTCAAGAAAAGATCTTTTTGTTATGAGAAGAAGTCATATATAATACATCTGATGATGTTGATATAAGTACTATAACAAATTGACGATCTTCGTCCTTTGATTTGAGGTCACTCTTGCTTACAAAATGATATGAGAGACATTTTGATGCTGCAGATGATTTGATTGTTTGACATAAATTGAATCGATTTTATTGAAAAGAGAAAAAGAATAAAAATATAGCAGCTTTTATTGAAAAAAGAATATGGTCAGACTGATCTAGATGATCTGATATGCTTCAACAATGAAAACTATTTTTTGAACAATGGGATCGTGATTTTTATGTTATTAAGGATGATAGAAACACGAAAAAAGATCTCTACAACACACAAAATTTTATAATTCGTTCTTTGTGCGAATGAAAACTTATTTCTGAGGAAAATGTTATTTGGATAGAGCGTATGCTTAAATCTTATATAGATCACTTTCATTGAAAAAATCAATATTTGAATCTAAAATTTAAAGAAAATCTTATTGTTTTACTCAAAAATTTCTTCTGATCCTTGTGTATATATGATTTTTCTTATTCCGATATACAAAATGAAATAAAGATTCACCTTTCTTAATGTATTTATTTTTGATATCCATTTTATGAAAACTGTCTGTATAGAAACAACTCCTAGTGCTGCTATTGGTTGAGGAATTCGTTATGATAACGAAAATTTTTTGTATACAACATTTTCTGGTACGGTTGATGATAAGCTTAGAGAGCATAATCTTGCTAGATTTGATAAAGAAATCATGACAACTACTAAAAATGAACTATGAAGTATCTTACAAGAAGATAATAATATACAGATTATTTCCAATCATGGCGTACAAAAGATACCTTGATTATATAAATTTCCTGAAAATCACCCAATATTGTCAAAGACATGAATAATAAATATCTTTTGAGACAATGGTCTGTCCTCATATTTGCCAAGATCCTTTATTATCCCACATGTACAAGTAAATCTAGATAGCATAATTGAAAAAATAAAAACCAATTTTCTTTCTTGATCCAAAATAATTATTAAACACTCGTGAATCGATGGTAACGGTAGTGGGGTATGAATCATAGATTATAAGCAAAATTGAAATAATTTAAAAAAAGACGTTGCCTCTGTGATAGATAAATTTTCTAAGCATTTTGATTGAGATCAGAATATGGTATTTTGAAGTGATTATCTTATTCAAGAATGTCTTTCTGATATACTAGGAGAATGAAGCATTACCTTTTCATTGCAAAATACTACTGTTGAAAATTTGTGATTAGCAAACAATGTTGTTTTGTGATGAGAATACTTTTGAAGTACCAATATATTTCCTTATTTGCATAAAGAGCAAGCTGCTATCATCTCTAACCAAATTCAAAGAGATTTTTCCTCGGTATTGTCTCAATTACAACAAGAAGGTGTCAGATGAAATGTTTGATTTGATATAATTTTTAAGAATACATCGTGAAAAGTAATTCCCTATGTTCTAGAATCTAACTGAATACATAGAATGACTTGAAGCATTATGCCTAATAACTTTGCACATAATACAAAGAATGAAGTGTTTTTGTGATTGCCTATATCTAAAAGATATTTAGCATATGAGTACCAAGATCTATCTGTCCATTCTTTGCTTAATCTAGCACAAAAATTAGAATGATTTTGAACTACAGATTGACAAGAACAGATAATGAATATCAAATGTGAATGATTGGAGTGGTGACATCCTGCATTACGAATAGCACTTGCTTGACCTTCTCAGAATGAATTGTTTCAACTTTTTCGTGATAGTTGAATAACCAATGAAGCATGAAAAGAATATGTAAATACCGTATTTAAAAAAATGATAATATAATTCGGTCACCATCATTTACGTAAGTAAACAAAAGAAACTTACCATAAAGGTAAACCTCTCGTTTAGTCCTATCTTTTCTTCAAAAATCCCAAATTATTTGGAGATATGCACTGAAATATTAAGCTCATTTAAGGGCGTTTTGGATCAGTTAAAGGATGACTATGGACGCGTTTTTTATGTTGTATAAAAAAATGATATTAGATAACAGTTAGTTAACAGAATAGGTGAGTATAGACGCATAGGTTATATTGATTTTTTGCATAGATAATCTATATTCATTTCAATTATTTTATACTATATCAAAAATGATTTATTTATTATTGTTGGCTCCTGTATTATTCAACATAACAGGAATAATTGATACCTTTCTTACAAAATTGTTCAAAAGACAAGAAAACGAATGACTGATACACAATAGTATTGCATCATTAATGATTATCTGATGAGTCATAACCCTGATTGTATCATTGCTATTGTTACCATTTGTTTATAAAATGTTTTCTACAATTTCGGTTCGATCAACGATTACTTTGATCTTTGCATGAGTACTCTATTGACTTGCAGCACGACCTTATTTTAAAGCCTTATATGCGGAAAAAATAGAAAATATTATTCCACTGCTTCAGACAATTCCTCTTTTTTCGTATGTTTTTGGATTTTTCCTTCTATGAGAAGCTATCACAACTCATCAGATTGTACTAATGATTCTAATTATATTTTGTACATGATTGTTCTCACGAAATATACATACGAAGCAACGAAATATAAAGTGATTTCTATTGGCTATTGGTAGTAGTATGCTCTATGGACTAAGTTTTGTTCTATTTAAACAATGATGATGAGAAAGTACTCATGTATGGCTGGCATTCTTTCGAGAACATATAGGTGTAACTATAGCTTCTCTTACTTTTGCATTAATTAGTAAAAATAGAAAAAGTACTTATTCGTACTTGATGAGTAAATGACTAAAGTTTTGAATTCTTAATATAAGTAATGAGCTATTTTATATCATATGAATTATGATAATAAATTTTCTGTCATTACTATATCCCGTGGCAATAATTAATACAATGTCCAACTGACTTCAACCAATAATATGATTCATAATGGTGCGATTGGCTTATAAATTCTTACCGAGTTATTTCGAATGGGAGTATAGTAAAAAAGAACTCACACGGAAAATATTGTTATGTATACTATGTTTTTGATTATTGTGGTATTTTTTCTCTATAAGTTGACTATAAAAAAATCACGACTTTCATTGTAGCTTTTGTTGGTTAAGAACTACAATTTTTTAACTTGGTGGATATAAGTTAAAAAATGTTAAACTCTTTTAGATCTTATTTGTTTAATTTGAAAAACGATTATGAACGTATTTTAATATTATTGAAGGAATCTTATGTTTAACTACAATAAGTTATTTTAGTAAATAATTATAAACACCACCACTTGACATTATTAATTAAATAAATATAAGTAATCAAATTTATTTATAATTATGTTTTTTATGTCAAATGTTTCGGAGATTTTTTGATCTCAATGAATAAAAGCAATGGTTCAAACTGTTATAGACAATGGTCAAATAAACCTTTCTGAATTAGATGAGATGATTTTCGATTTGGGAAAAAATATAGAAGAAATATTTAACGAAATATGAGCAATTCCGAGATCGTTAGATTTAGATAATACTATTTTGTCGGGTGGTGTAATTGAGAAATATCCAGATAATCCTTTAGTAATACTTAAAAGAGAACAAATCCAAAACAATATAAAGTTTCAAAATATGCTTATAGAGAAAATTCGTTTAGAAGGATATAAAACTACAATTTTGTATTTTAAATATCTTTTGTCTGATCTTTTGTTCTTTAACGAGAATAAAGAGCAAAGATTGTTGTATTTTTTTGATATGATTACTCCCACTTATAGAAATATTCTTGAGACTGTATCTGCCAATCAATCAATAATTATTCATGCGATAGCTAGCTCAGATTGAGTTAATTTGCAACAACTGGAAAGTAAGACCTGAATTAAAACTAATTCTTTAAGTCCACTTTTGTGAAGATTGATTGAATCACAAATAATACTAAAAAGTGACCATTACTATAGAATAAATACTAACTTATTGCCGATGTTTTCAGAATGGTATCAATGGAGATATCCAGACAGAAGATATAAAAAAAATTATTAAATGAATAATATATAAATATCTTTAAGTAAAATAATCATAGTCTTTAACTATATTTTCTTAATTTTTTCGAGAAAAGAAAGCAGT
>CAJBLF010000052.1 GCA_903953935.1 uncultured bacterium | reverse complement strand
ATCAATATCCAGGATATAATTATAGGTATGAAAATCTAATGTCTTCATATTGTGTAGCGCGTGTTGGCTTCTGATCTGGATGACTTGTTCTATAATTCATGCGTCTTTAGCTGAGGTGAGGAAATTACCTACATTACATCCGTAGTTGGTAAAACTCAATACTTCTTGTGGTGAAGCGTGTGCTACGTTAAAACTATTTTTGTTTTCTTTGGTGTCTGCGTGTTGATCGATGTGTATTACTACAAATGGTTTCGTATCTTCAAACTGTTTTGTATATCGGTATCGGAAAAAAAGTGCATGATTGTGATTGTCAAAAATGTAGGTGGGTATTTCCTTATATGTTGTCTGTATAAAATGTTTGAGTCCGGTACAACTTCTTAGTTTTCCATTTTCAATTTCTTCAAAAACTATTTCTGATCCTTCTTCGAGATTATCTAGATTTCCTTGAATCAGATTTGGAATAAAAATTTCCCCTTTCGATCAAAGTGCGATTCTTTCATTATAATGAAATTCGTTGTTTCAAATCGGGTCGGTGATATATGTTCAGATTTTGTACATATTTTTTAAAAAATTTAAACGCTTCGTTAGACTTCCTTTTTCTATCGCCTCGCCGGCTGGGCGTTTCTTTTTGGCTACCAGGTCCAAAAAGAAACCAAAAAACCCCTCGTCGATTGTCCCTTCATCTTTATTAAAAATTGATACTCTTTGATATGACTACTTCATTCAGCGATACTACAATCGACAAAATTCTGAGTATCTCCTACAATAATGAGAAAATTCATCAAATTTTTGTTTGTTTAGTTATCGAGTAATCAGTAGAGGAGTAAGTTTTCTGTGTTTACGTTGGTTCTCATAAGTTTTTTTGTTGTTAATCGTCTTTGTCATTTTTCTTGCATATTATTGTTTACACAATAGCTTATTCGTCCATCGATAAATGCCTCTAGGATTCCGTATTTGTATAGTTTTTTTAATGCATCGTGAGCGAAAAAACGTTTTTTTCCTGTAGAAAGATTGTGAATAAGATCGGTAAATGTTTTTTCTAATTCTGGTTCTTTTTCTATAAGATCATATATGCGTTGCGCTATTCATGGCTTTCCCATAGCCATATTTATTACCAATTGTTTAAGTTCTTTGTTTTCGGTGAAGATATTTTTATCGCTCATTCGTTGTGATAACTCATTATCTGAGAGTTCATTGAATTTTATCATCAATGCTCTGGAAAGTATGGTTTCGAGTAGTTGTGTAGGATTTGATGTTGTTGTTATTATCAGTCTTTTTGGTAATGGTTCTTCGCATGTTTTGAGAAATGCATTGGACGCTTCTCCAATCATTCTTTCTATGTTTTCTAAGAACACAACTTTGTGCTTTCCTATTGCTGATTGTTGTAATCGAGCGTTAACGTCTCTGATTCCGATATCTTGATAATTATGATCCCTAATCAATGTTTTGAAGGTCTCTGCGTTTGGTACGGTTTTTACTTTGAGGTTGTGCTTTTTTTCTAATTGTTCAGAAAAATCTCTTATCTGTAGCGTATCCGTTACGAAATAATTCCCCATTCTTTCCTTGAGTAATTCTTGGATGATACTGGATTTTCCTATATGTTGTGGTCCTGCTATAATCAAAAAATGTGGAGCCTTGGTGTCTCCTGCAAAGAACATATCGAGGTATTTTGTTAATGTTTTAATATTTTCCTGATTACCTATGAACATATGTTATGAAACGTTTATATTATAAAGCCACTAAACGATACCAGAGCATAAAAATATTGCTGGTAAAAACAACATTTAATTTGTTGTATGGTAAAACAAAAAAATGATTTTCCATCTTGTTTTTTTTGCTTACAAGAATACATATACAACTATCTTTTATTTTTTTTAAATTTTTTTTATGATTCCAAAAAAAGTTTTCTTTACTAAAGGTGTTGGTGTACACAAAGATAAGTTAGCTAGCTTTGAATTGGCTTTGAGACAAGCATGAATAGAAAAATGCAATCTTGTGTATGTATCAAGTATTTATCCTCCTACGTGTAAAATCCTTTCAAAATCTGAATGAGAAAAATTGCTTGCACCAGGTCAGATAACCTTTTGTGTTATGGCAAGGATGGATACTAACGAACCGAATAGACTTATTTCCGCTTCCATCGGATTGGCGATACCAGCAGATAGTGAAAACTATGGATATCTCTCCGAACATCATGGATACTGAGAAACTGAAGAAAAGTGTTGAGATTATGCTGAAGATCTCGCAGCTACTATGTTGGCTACTACCTTGTGAATTGAGTTTGATGTTGATAAAAATCGAGATGAAAGAAAACAAGAATATATCGCTAGTGGAAAAATATTCAAAACCAGAAATATAGCACAATCTGCACAATGAAACAAAGACGGCTTGTGGACTACTGTTATTTCGTCAGCTGTTTTTATTTTGGAATAGTTCCTCTACAAAAATATTTATTATTGTTTTTTTTATAGAAATATATACTGATAGAAAAAACACTCTCTATGAAAACAAAAAATATAGCTCTTATTGTTGATGATCATGCCATGACTCGTAAAGAGTTTGGCGAACTCGTTGGTTATTACGGTTTTGACGTACTTTTTGCTGCCAATGGACAAGAGGCAGTGGATATGTGTCTTTCTGATCAAAAAGTAGATGTGGTCTTTATGGATGGTAATATGCCCATTATGAATGGCGATACTGCTACCAGGTTAATAAAAAAACATTGTCCCAAACTCATTATTGTCTCTATTACTGGTAATGATATTGAGAAAACTTATCAAGAGATTGGTTATGATGCATATCTAAGAAAACCTATACTGTCTCCTGCTCTTACACATCTTTTCTCTCTTATTGCGTCTCTACTTTCTAGAGTATAATAAAAAAACCCGCGTTTTGCGGGAATTTTTTTTATTCTTGTAATGCTTTTATTATCTCTGGTATGAATTCATCTAATGTGATAGCCAGGAATTTTTCACAATTGTGTACTTCTTCTCTATCAACTCCTGCAGCAAATTTTTTGTCTTTTAATTTCTTTTTGACAGAGCTATATTCCATACCTTCGAGTCCTGTTGGTCTCATGAGTCCTACTGCAAATATAAATCCTGTCAATTCATCTACAGAGACTAAATATCTTCTCAAGAGAGAACTCACTGCAACTGATGTTTTTGCTGTGTAATGTGATTTTATGTCGTCCATCAAACATTGTGGTAAGTTTATTTCACTGACAATTGTTTCGAATTCTTCTCAAAGGTGTTTGCTTGGATCTTTACCAATGTGATCTCGATCGATATCGTGGAGAAGGCCTGCCATGTATCGTAAATCTTCGTTTTGATGTAATTTCTTTGCAAAATATTTCATGACTTTTGCAACATCCTGACAGTGTCTGTAGGTTTCTTTGAGATATTTATTTGCAAGATTTTCTACGTCTTGAAGTGCTGGTAATATACCATAGAGTGCTTCAATATCTTCGACATCTACGTTACATATTTCCATATCTTTTTGTTTAATTTCTGGTTTCATAACAGGAAACATTACCACATCTCTCAAATTATCTTGTTGTGTAAGTATTGCTAATATTCTTTCCAATCCCATACCAAATCCTGATTGTGGTGGCATACCATATTCCATAGCAGTAACGAAATCATCATCACTTGCTGTTGCTTCTTCATCACCTTCTGCTGCAGCTTTTGCTTGCTTATCAAAATTTTCCTGTTGAAGTAATGGGTCTACAAGTTCAGAATATGCTTTACACATTTCTCGTCCATTTACTATGAGTTGAAATTGTTCAACTATATTTGGATTGATGTCAGATATCCTTGCCAAAGGCTGCATGATTACTGGATAGTTGTATATGAATGTTGGTCATATTATTTTTGGTCTCAATACTTTTTTGTAGAGATAATCGATTAATGTTGTTGTTCACATAGTTTCCATTCAATCAAATTCTATGCCCTTTGCTTTGATGTCTTTTCTGAGTTTTTCTGCATCATCTGTATCATATATTGTGATGTCCAATCAACTTGCTTCATTTACTCATTTAACATAATCTATCCTTTCTCGAGGTGTAGTGAAATCAACTTCTTTCATCTTTCATTCTTTATCTTTTACGTTGAGCTTTCTGGAAATATTCATTTTGTCGAAAATATAATCTATCAGTTTTTCCATAAAGACCATATTGTTCTCGTAATTTCGATATGCAGCATAGTGTTCTACTTGTGTAAATTCTTGGAGATGAGATGGATCTGATCATTCATTTCTAAAATCCTGACCTATTTCGAAGACCTTTTCGAATCTTCCCGCTGTTGCTTTTTTCAACGACGTTTCGAATGCTATTCTCAGATATAAGTCCGTATCAAAATCATTGTGATGCGTTATAAATGGTTTTGCAGCCGCACCAGAAGCAGAATTTCATAGTATTGATGTCTGTATTTCAGTAAATCATTCTTTGAAATAGAATTCTCTTAGATTTTTGTAAAAATCTGATTTAAATAAAAACCTTTTGTATGATTCCGGATTCATGGTCATATCAAGATATCTTTTTCTATAAATATCTTCTTGATCTTTCAATCCGTGAAATTTTTCTGGTAATCAACGAACGGATTTGGAAAGGAACACAAATTTTGAAACGAAAATAGTCAGTTCTCATTTGTGAGTTTTAAACACTTCTCCTGTTACTCCTATAAAATCTCATAGATCGACCATCTTTTCAAAAAACTTGAAAGCACTCATGTCCTCTCATTCTGGAGTTGTAATATGTGAAACGTATTCATACGTTTTATCTTTGAATTGTTCTATTTTACAATTATCCTTGTGAAACATGAGTTGTATCTCATCGGTAGAGTCCAAAAGTTTTGCAAAAAGCAATTTCCCGTGGCTGCGATGAAGTTTGAGTCTTCCTGCGGTCTGTACTTGGTCATTGGAAGCTGCTATGATATCGTTGATATCACGATATTCCTTGGTTTCATATTCTTGTATAATATCTCATATTAGATTTTTTTTATCAAAAGATTGGGCGAAAGGAATTATTCCCATAGCTTTCATTCTGTGAACTTTTCCTATACGAGTCTCGCGTTCTCCTTGATGATCGGTTGTTTTTTCTTCCATGATGAAGTAATAAAACGATAAAATAATTCTATGATACAATTATTTGGTATAAAAATTTTTAGTATTGAATGTAGTTTGTATATCTATTTTGAATGTGCCAATATCTTCCATTCCAAGTCTTTGCTGTCGTATTTTTCCGTAGAGCTTACTCGTCATATTTAAGGTGAAATATGGATTTATTTGTACGTCATCTTCTGCTAATGCATATTTTGGATTTTTCGTTGGATAGATCATGAGATTTCGATCGCTGATGGTGATATTTTTTTGAAATAAGTTTACTCGGCCGTCGTTTTGGTCAGTAGGAAGTTTATATCATGGATAGAGTGTAGTGTCTATATCAGTTCAAGCACATACAAATCCTTGTGCATAGTCACAGGCTCGAGTATCTATTTTTCCATCATAGACTCATGAAGAATTATCTACATCAAAGTCATGTTTGTTTCCTGCATCGAATCCTCTGAGTTTTAATATTTGTAATGTATATCGTTCTTCTGTATCATTGTCTCCTGTTGTTCAGTCGTGGTTCCAATCTCCACTTTCTATGAGTACTCTTCTCATAAGTACCCTTGATTTACCGTCCTGAGAAATGAGATAGAGTTCTTGTGTTCCAGTAGCATCGTCTATTGCACTTGGTCACTTCATAACATTTTCATCGTCATCATCATTCCATGCTCCTGTCATCGAATCTACATCATATTTTACGTCTCGGAATTGTCGATAATATTGTCCGAACGATTGTTGTCCTGTATTTAGACATCATGATCCATTTTGTATATCAGTATTGGTAATAACTTTTTGTGGCTCGTTTGGATCAGTAGTCGTATTTGAACTACAGAAATATATTTTGCGTTCGTTTGGCGGTATATATTGTGATGTAGGGGCTAAGGAATCTGTATTGTTATTGTTTCCATATGCAGTAAACATGTCGCAGTATCCATTTATTCATCCTCCAGATCGTATAAACGGTTCTGTATATTCATCACATCCAACATTTTTTCTGTTGAAATATTCTTCGTAATCGATGGTATAATCTTTGAGTAGAATATTTATCTTTTCTATTGTAAAATAAGAGTCTTGTATAATGTTTGTTCTTGCTTGTATATTGTATTTGAGTCTAATCATCCTCATATAGATAGTCATGATTACTGCCAACAATATAAAAAAACCTGTGGTAGCTATCAGCACTTCGAGTAATGTAAACCCTTTTCTTTTTCAAAGGAGATATCACCTTTTTTTCATACACAACAACTAAACAATAAAATGACCGAAATATGGAATGGTATATTCTATGGTGGTTTTACTTATTTGGTTTAGGCTTTCAATAAAAAAAGTGGACAGGTTTGTCCACTTTTATATTTGTTTGTATAGTATATGCTTTTGTCTTATTTTATACTGTTGGTATATCTATATCGATCTAACCATGCAGCATAAAAATCATCAAAGTTATCATAGGTCTTGTTTGTGTCATCATCAATAATTTCCTGCATTGCAACTTTTAGTTCATCTCACATAGTCTGTCGTCTTGTGCTGTTTCTAAGTCTAGAATATTGATTTTCCAAATCACCAATCAGATTGTCTCGTGCATCGTAAATACCTTGTACGGTATTGAGTTCGCTTGATGTAAATCCATCAACGTTGGAATTACTACTTGAACCTACATAATACGTTATCTCTTTGTAAATAGAGGTATCGTTTTCATCATATACTCTTACTTTATAATCATAATTGTTCTTGTTGAATTTGATAAGATTGGTGAATGTCTTGATTCCATTGTTAGAAGACGTGAAATCATATCCATTGGAATATGAAGAGCTCATAGTATAGTAAGTAGAAGAGGTAGTTGGAGTCCAAGAAGAAGAGCTAGAAGATCTGTAGTAGACCTTAAAATTGATGCTATCTGTATAATCAGTAACAGTATCATCACTGCTATCTCTTGCTTCAACAGTAAGATCAATATACTGAGAAGTAGAAGGAGTAGTATCATCAGTAGTGAGGTAGAAATTATCTAAATCACCATTGGAATTAGAATTACTTGAACCTACATAATAGGTTATCTCTCTGTAGATAGAGGTATCGTTTTCATCATATACTCTTACTTTATAATCATAATTATTCTTGTTGAATTTGATAAGATTGGTGAATGTCTTGATTCCATTGTTAGAAGACGTGAAATCATATCCATTGGAATATGAAGAGCTCATAGTGTAGTAAGTAGAAGAGGTAGTTGGAGTCCAAGAAGAAGAGCTAGAAGATCTGTAGTAGACCTTGAAATTGATGCTATCTGTATAATCAGTAACAGTATCATCACTGCTATCTCTCACTTCAACAGTAAGATCAACATACTGAGAAGTAGAAGGAGTAGTATCATCAGTAGTGAGGTAGAAATTATCTAGATCACCATTGGAATTAGAATTGCTACTTAGATTGTCATCTACTCGCTCTTCGTTGTCGAAATCATATATTCGTTGTGGATAGGTCCATTCACTTGTGTTGTCTGGTTTTCCTTCTCGATCAATAGGTGCAACTTCATTATATCTGATCCAAAGTTTTATTCTTCCTGCTCTACTTACATCATATGCGAATTCTCCGTTACATGAAGATACGCTTTTGAGTTGAGAATCTGGTGTCATAATATCACATCTCAAAAGTGATGTTGATCAGTTGTCTGCAGTTGTTTCAAGTTCTCGTCTGGTTGAACTTATTTTATTAATATTTACACATGCAGTTACTCCATTAGAAAATTCTACATTCTTGCAACTTGTGTTGTTTGCAGATGCCAGCGATGTAAGTCCTCAGAAGATTCCTACAAGGATCATGCTTAATAAAATTTTTTTCATAATCATATCATAAATGGGTAAAAGTACGTAGATTTTTATCTGTTTAATTATAATCTTTTTAGTGGTTTTGTCAAATATTTTATGTGCAAACAAACCTATAATGAAAGTCGATTTTCCTTACTGTAAGATAATATTGATAGTGGTCCGATAATCCGTATATTTTTTTGTATACCTATCTTTTATATCATAGTTTTTTCTCATGAAATTTCTCGGTAGATTTATAAAATATCTCTTACGATCGCTATTTTCCATTATCATATTCCTTTTGTTTATGTGATTGGCTAAGATGAATTGGGATACAGGTGCGTATATATCTTTTTTGAATAGCAATGATCGATCAGTCTTTCATTGGTCTCAACCTGCTACATGGAGTGATCCTTTCTGGTCAAATACCTATCAGTGATCATGAGAAATTGCAGATATGTTTTCCAATGATACATGAGATAATCAGCTTTCTGGTTTAGATGTTTACGATCCAAGTTTTGAAGAGGATTTAAATTCCGTTTCTGATGGATCACTTTCTGATTCTAGCGGACAAGATTTCTGATTTACTACTGATGAACAACCTTCTTCTGGTTCACAAATATCATCTGGAACTACCTCTAGAGACCAACTTCTTAATGTTATCCAAAACAGTCCAAATGTCCAAAAATAACTCACTTTCATCGCTTCATGCTGTGTCTGTAGGTTCTTGAGATACTCTTGAACTTATTGAATTTTTTACTGCTGCGTGAAAGAAAACAATAGAATTATCTCCACATAGCTCTTTGACGTATCTTGTGGTGACTTCTCATCCTGATATTGATATTCAATTTATTACCAAAGGATCGCATTGTTCTTGCAAAGTTTTTGGAATCTTTCCTTCTGATAGTACTCATGCTATTTCTGGTACGCTTAAGGTTTCATTGGCTCATTCTCATACTTCTGCTGATGTGGAACTTATTTCCTTTCTTTATGATGGATCAAAAGTTTCTATCGATGGTTCTATCGATGTCTGAATGCATCTTGATCAGGTCCACGGCCGTTTACTTGAGCAGAACATCGTTTTAGGTAAAAATATCTCGCTCAAAACATTACCCAAACTCAATGTAGCTTCTTATAATGTCACTGCTGCACATGGAGCGAATATTGATACGCTTGATCAACAGAAATTGTTTTATATGATGAGCAGAGGATTGACTCAGCAACAATCACAAACATTGTTAGTAGATTGATATATTGCCTATGTATTACAACATTTTACGCATGTTAGCAATAAGGACAAACAAGCTGTTGTTGATTTATGTAAACGTTAGTTTTTATCAGTATTGTGAATATTGTTTTAGTGGTACGTATTTTAATTTTCTAAATTTCGTCATTTGTCATATAGATTTTTGTCATTTATAAAACTTGTTCTGCTTTGTGTCGCTTTATTTTTGGCGGGTTTTTTGGCTTTTTTTGATACAAATAAAGAACGTACTCCTGATCAAAAAATTGTCTTTGTCTTGGATATCAATAGGACTATGAATACCAAAGATGTCTTTTCTGGAAGCCAATTAATTTCTAGACTCCAGGCTGCTAAATTTTTTATACAAAAAACTATTCTTTCTGATCCTCAATTTTCGTATGGGCTTCTTCTTTTTAATGTCTGATCTGATTATATCGTTCCGCCTACCTTTGATACGTGAACTTTTCTCTTGTATCTAAGTGGTATAACGACTAATCTTCTTCCCGACTGATCCAAAGATTTTGTCCAATTGAGCTGATTTTTGACAGATACCTATGCATCATATATTATGCTCTCTGACTTTGATGCAGATCCTCAACGTGGTGTTAATCTTTCTAGATGAACAACATTGATAGGTATTTGATCATCAGCCTGAGATAAGGTTAGATATGCCAATGGAATTCTTTATTATGATAATGGAAAGTCTGTTTTTAGTGCTCGTAATGACCAATTTGCTCAATCATTAGGACTTCCCTATACCACTTTGACCAATCTTGATGACTTTTCCGTTCAAAAACTTTTGTCTCATGGTATTGCTTTGCCTATGTCACAACGTATAGTGCTGTATGTGGTATTGTGAATTTTAGTTATTTTAGTGGTATTGCTGTAAAATATAATGAAAAATTAATAATTAATGATGAATGATGATGGAAAATATTTATAAAAAAACCTAGATTATTCATTATTCACTTTTCATTCTTAATTAGTCTTGGAGTATGTCAGATTTTTCGTTCTTAGCTGTTCCCAATATAGAAGGTATGCGTCTGTGATGGTATATTCAGATCATTGGTATTGTTTTTTTCTTTGGGGTCTGTTTGTTTTTTGTTCTCTATTTTTGGATGATATACCGCAGAAATAAGACATTGATACATCAATTGGACTCTTTTGATCATCAATCTTCTCAGCTTGCACAACAACTCTTGCATCAAAAAATACTCAAAGCATCTGGCAAGCCTAAACTTGTATTATTCATTGAATATCTAGAAAAATTTATTACAAACAAACCCTATGTAAATCTATCTGAATTGTTACTATCTCAATGATTCACTCAACCAGAGACTGAAGAGTGTCTAAAAATCCTTTATACTGATTATCAACTTTCTAAACATATAGCACATCGTATCGATACATACTTTATTTCCTAAATGCCCAATCTATGCTTCTTGATGTCGTAGAACAGTATGATGCAGAAAAAATAGCCTTGTTTCGCGGTGTTTGGGAGACAACACTTTTGCATCTCGCACAACAGGAGGACCATAAAAAAATTCTTTCTTTTTTGGGTAAGGTAGGTATTCTTGATTTAGATGAAAAAGATAAGGTCGTCATTTTTGGTGTTCCTAATGAATTTATCCTCACGCAAGTCAAAAAATTTTTTTCGAAGCCACTCAAAGAAGCTATCAACGCAGTATATAATCCTCATTTTTCTGTCAAATTTATACTGTATACAAAGTTTTCCAGTAACAACGATTTGTTAGTTGATCTCAAAAAACTCTTACATATCAAGGAAAGTAAAGTTACTGAATTTACTCAAGAGAAAAAAACTATCAAACATGAACTGTCTGAGTTTTTTGGTATTCTTTTTGATCAGAAATTTACCTTTGATACTTTTGTTGTTTGAGCTACCAATAATATTGCTTTTTCTGCTGCCAAAGCTGTAACTGCCAATCCAGGACAAGCATATAATCCATTATTTTTATATGGAACTGTTGGTTTAGGAAAAACTCATTTGATGCAAGCGATAGGAAACGATATCATGGCAAAATATCCGGATAAGGTCGTTGTGTATTTACCTACGAGTAAATTGATTGATGAAATCGTAACCGCTATCAAAGGAAATAAGTTGACCAATGTATTGAAAAAATTTGATGACGTAGATGTGCTGCTTATCGATGATGTTCAATTCCTCGCAGACAAAGACAAGACCCAGGAGATATTTCATAATATATTCAATGATTTTCAACTCAAACATAAACAAATTATTCTTTCTTCTGACCGTCCTCCGAAGGAGCTTGTACATATCGAGCCTAGACTTAAATCACGTTTTGCTTTGGGATTGGTTGCTGATATCAAATCGCCCGATTTTGAAACAAGAATAGCTATTCTTCAATCTAAACTTATGAGTAAATGAGAAGATTTGGACTTTCATTTGCTGGAAATCATCGCCAAATATGTCAAAGACAATGTTAGAGAACTTGAATGAGCACTTAATATTCTCCTTAGCAGAAAGGCTATCTTACACAAAGATGTTGAACAACAAGATGTGTTCGAATGTCTCAAGACTTTGTGATACACTATAGAACATAGTACAGAAGCGACACAAACAGCAGTTCAATCAAATAGTAAATGAACCAAGAATTTTGATCTTTTGGTTGATATGGTCGCTCAGTATTATGGTATTTCTGTGCAAGAATTGAAATCTGAATCGAGAAAAAAAGAGATTACCAATGCACGTCAAATCCTGATGTTGTTGGCTAAGAAATATTTTCATCGAACTCTAGAAAGGATAGGCGATCACTTTGGTGGTAAATGACATGCAGCTGTTATCTATGCAATCAACAATACCGAAAAAAAACTCAAAAAAGATGAGGATATGGCCCATGATTATGAGGTTTTTGTAGACTGGCTATGAAAATAATTAACAACTAACAACCAATGACGATGGAAGTGATTCTGTCGTTTTTTTGAATAAAAAAAAACCTACAAAAATTTGCGGTCGTCTATGCAATGTGTTCTAATAATGAGTCAGCATTCGTGGAATCTTCTGTTGTCTGAAACTCTCGAGAGAATTTTTTTATATTTTCAGAGATACTTTCCTCTTTTTCTAAACTTATGATAAATGTTTCTAAGTTTTGAAGATCTATTTTGTCAGCATGACTGAATTGTTTTAAAAATTTCAATACATACTTCCCTCGATCTTGGGTGTATGTGACTGCTAATCTTTCTTTTTCCATACTCTGTAAGAGTTTTTTTCGTTTTGTTTCTAGATTGGGATGATGTTCTTTGCTTATCAATGGATCCAATCTCTGTATCAGTCATCTCAATGTCCTGAGTTCGTCTGATCTCATATTCTCTGTGCTCTTATCCCATATCTCCATTATTTTCCATGGTTTATGTTCTGTTGTTTTGCTGATTGTGTTATCTCTATTGAGTTCTGTACGTATTGCTTCTGGAAAAAAAGTGTTTTGTACTGTCTGAGTAGTAATGTTTTTTTCTATATCTCTTTCTACACGTGTTTTGACTAATGCTTCTTGACCATAATTTTTCAAAAGCTGAGCGCTTATCTTGTCTTTGAACGATGTTTCGAATTCGTCCATGGTGTTTGCTTTCTCTAGTTCTGTAGTAAACTCTTTATCGATAATCATTTGTGCTTCATTACTTAGTGTCGCTATTGTTGGTAATTTTACTCCAAGTCTATTTTGTCCTCATCACTTTACCCCAAATGCGAAGGACTCTGTCTCTTTGTTGAAATGGAGGAAGTCGTCTGATTGGAGTTGAGCGTCTGGATTGGTCAGATTATAGTAGAAGCCTATACTATTCCCATTGATATGTCCATTGATATATAGGATATCATCGTTTGTTTCGCTTTCTCCCGTTCCTTTTTGTATATGAAAACCCTCTTGGGTATCGATATCAAAATCATTAGCGAAATTTTCTTTGTTGATGGTACTGGTGTCAAAATATTTTGCTAAACCTGTGATGCACGATCACAAGACTCTTTGTTTTGCTATTGCTTGTGTTTTATCGGGCAACTTTTCTTTGACATCATCAATAGCGTTTGTGTATTCCTCGTACGCTTTCTGTCCCTCTATGTCTCTTGCGTCTTCAGCATCTTTATCGTAAATTTCTTTATATTCTTTGATAAGGTTCTTATTCTTCTCTATGTTTTTTCTTATCTTTTCATCAGGAATGAGTTTGACATAGACTTTAAATTCTTTTTCAAACTCTTTGAATTCAGGTATTTTTGGTATGGTGAGTTTGTTGAGCGTCGCAGATTGTTGTGTATAGGAGGTGAGTGATGGATTATTGTTTACAATAAGATCGGTATGTCTACGATCAGTGGTTTCTGCCATTGTTGTGACCTCCCCCAATCATTGTTTCAATTCTTTCAGATTGTCTAAGAAGCTTGTATTGCCTTCTTTTCTGAGTTGTTTTTCATGTTTTTTTTCCATAATAAGGAACTTGCTATAGTCTTCGATATTCAATCATTTCTCTTCTAGTTGACGCTGTGTCTGTGCTTGTATGTTTGCTTTTTGTATATTGATTTCTTCTTCTGTGGGCACTGGATATTTGGATTTGTCTAATGCATCGTAAGATTCCTTGGTCTTTTTTCGTGATTCAAGAAGGGTATCTTTTATTTCGATCTGTGTTTCTGTTTGAGCGGTTTGTTGTATTGTTTGCGTAGTCTGTTGATCTAATTGAACATTTATCTCTTTTATTCATCAATGTTCTTTAAAATATTGATCCATATCTTCTATCATAAATTTTATTTGTTGTTCTGGTAATTCTATTTTTAGTTTTCTTCAGTATCCTGACAATTCTCTGCCTTGTATATAATTTATTATATCGGATTCTGAAAAAGATTGGTTTATTTTTTGATTTTTGAATATATTAAGAAAAAATTGTTGTTTTTCTGTGTCTGGCAACTTTTGTTTGAGGGCGTTTTCGATGGTAGATTTTTGTACATTAGCAGTACTTGTTCCATCTCCAATCTCAGCCTTTTGATCTATTTTTTCTCATGTTCCTCACATACTTTTTTGCTATAATAAAAAAGTATACTCTAAGTATATTCAGATGTGTCTATTTTGTCAATTCTATACATTTTAGTGTAATGCCTCAAATAAGGTCTTGGTGTGTGAAGAAAATATATAACCACTGCTTATAAATAAGTCTTGGGTCTGTATTACGAGTTTTTTGATAGCTTCTGATGTCTTGACTTGTATAGGAGTGAATTTGTCCATTATTGCTTCAATTTCTTGGCATCCTTGTTTGAGTTCCATTTTTTTCTGTCCTAAATTATCTTGTTTTTGCTTCAAAGTATTCTGTTTTGTTTCTATGCTTGCCTCCAATCTTGCATAATATCATCTAAATCGTGCTTTGTATTCGGTATCAAAACTTCCCACATATTTGAATGTTTCATCTGTTATTTTACTGTCATATTTATTTACGAACAATCATTTGTTGAAAACACTCATCTCTAGCGCGTAAATGATGGCTCCAGTTTTTTGCTCTGGATTGCTTATGTTGCTTACCATCTTATTGAGTAAATTCATGGTTGCGTCTTTATGTTCTTGATCTCGGAAACTGTTGATCATGGTAATGAGATGGTCTTTCATGTCTGGGTAATATTTGCTGACGTTTGTGCTTGCATAGCTGAGGGCATCATTGCCTCCGTTCATAGTATTAGATGCTTGATTGAAAGTGTGGGTCTGGGTATTGGTCTGATCTTCTTGTATGATATATTCTTTGTCTGGATATTTGTTTAATAGTTTAAATATCTCATCTTTTACTTCATTATTTGCGGTACTTACTCCTGGTTTTAGAAGAACGAGAAGGGCAGTACCTACCACTACCACTGAGGTGACGAATCTGGATGCTCATGTTTTCTCGAATTTTGACGATAGTTTTTTGATCATATTCTTTGATTAAAGAATAAACATCAATTATTTTATATATATTTCTTCTGTAAAGTCAAATATACTTAGATCATGCTTCGTATAATTATTTATATAAAAAAGTGTAAAAATCACTTGATTTATTAAAAAAAATATATATAATATTTCCATCATCAATGGCGTAATAGTTGTGGAAATTACATCACCAAAGATGATTACCAAGGCTTACCACCTTGCGTTATGGGATAGTGCCCCTTTTCGGGCCAATCAGTTTACGTCGCCACGGACGTTAGTACCCCAGTTTGCTCCTGTATCCGTTTCGGATTATTGAGTATGTCTGGTATTTTTATCACCTATTTTGTTACCCCTTGCGTTCTATAGACGAACGCGAGGGTTTCGCTTTTTATAGAAAAAAAGTTTTTTATACTTCTATTATTTCAATTGCACCTTCAGGACACTTTCTTATTGCTTGTTGTGTTTTGTTGTCTGTCACTTGTTTTTGAGATATTATCTCTGCCCTTCTTCCTTGTAAAGTAAATGTTTCTGGTGCTATCATTGCACATTTTCCACATCACACACATTTATTGTTGATACTTATCTGTTGTTTGGTACTTGTTTCCCCTATGCTTTCTGTATCTTTTGTGATGGATGCTTGAATATCTGTCGTACTTGTCGGCTTTGTTGTTTGTATTGTGTTTGTAGAATCTATTGTTTCTGTGTTCTTTTGGCATCCTCACAGCATAGTCAGCACACCACAAATGCCTACAATATTAGCTAAATATTTTCGTTGTTTGTTTGTCATACGTTTAATTATTATATAAATATTTGCTTGTGTATATCGATTTCCCTTAAATAAACCTTAAATAAAAAAACCCTGCGTATGTGCAGGGCCTTATATCTTTTTTGTCTTTATTTCTTTTTTTCCATGATTTTCTTGATCAACAGTGGTTCGATTTCATCTTGAATATATCTTTCGAGTGGTCTTGCTCCATATTGTGGTTCATAGATCTTCTCGATAATATCCTTGATTTGTTTGTCAGAATATTTTGGTAATGCAATTTCAGAATTCAGTTTTCGTGCATTCAAAAATACTTCAATCTTGTTTTTCATAATCATTGCCAAAGTCTCTTTGCTGAGATGCTTAAATACGATTTTGTAATCAATTCTATTGAGCAATTCAGGAGTAAGAAAATTCTTCATTTCTTCGATTACCCTTTCTTTGACTTGTTCAAATGCTTTATCTTTGATATCTCCTTTTTCTCCGGTTGCGAAGCCAATTGTACTTTGTTTCTTCACGAATTCTTCTGATCAAATATTTGATGTCATGATGATGATAGTGTTTTTGAAGTCAATCATCCTGCCTTTGGCATCTTTGAGATGTCCTTCATCTAGAATCTGTAATAGAATATTTAATACATCGCTAGATGCTTTTTCTATTTCATCAAATAATATTACTGAATATGGTTTTCTTCTGACTGCTTCGGTAAGTCAACCTCCCTCTTCATATCCTACATATCCTGCTGGTGAACCAATAAGTTTGGATACTGAATATTTTTCCATAAATTCAGACATATCTATTCTGATCATTGCGTCTGGATTGCCAAAATATTCTTTTGCGATAAGCTTAGCTAAGTATGTTTTACCTACACCACTTGGTCCTAAACAAAGGAATGATCCAATTGGTTTTGTGTATTTAATGACTGATAATCTGCTTCTTGTCAGCGTTTTAACTACAGCTTCTACAGCTTCGTCTTGACCTACAATATTTTTTTTCAATTCTTCACTCAATCTTCTAAGTTTTTCTATTTCGGATTCGTTGACGATATTTGTAGGAATACCTGTCTTGTCTGCTAAAACGTTCCCGATATCTTCTTTGCTGATAATCTGTCTAAGATTTATCGGAATGTTTTTGTTGGTTCTGATCTTTTGCATTTCTACTTTGGCTTCTTCCTCTTTTGCTTTGAGTTCTGCTGCTCCAAAATAATCTTGTTTTTCTATAGCGTCTTCTATTTTTTTCTGTATTTTGACTAGTGTTTCTTCATATTTCTTATATTCTTTATCGTTACCGAGTTTTTGATTCATTGTTGATTTTCTTGCACAAGCTTCATCGAGAATATCGAGTGCTTTGTCCGGCAAAAATTTATTCATCATAAATCTTTTGCTGAGGTTGATAGCTACATCAAGTGCTTCATCATTGATCTGTACACCATGAAAATCTTCGTACGTTTTTTTCAATCCGAGAAGAATTTGTTTGCTAGTTTCTACATCTGGTTCGTTGATGATAACTTCTTGGAATCTTCTTTTGAGTGCAGCATCTTTTTCTATGTATTTTTGATATTCATTGAATGTTGTTGATCCGATAAGCTTTATCTTGCCTCTAGAAAGGAGTGGTTTTAGCATTTGTGCTGCATCACCATTTTCTTGTCCTCCAGCGCCGATAATGGTGTGGATTTCATCGATAAAGAGGATGATATTGTTCGTAGGATCCATAGCTTCTTCTAGTATGGATTTCATTCTTGCTTCAAATTCTCCTCTATATTTTGTTCCTGCAACTAATGTTCCCATATCAAGCAAAAATATTCTCTTATTCTTGAGTTTTTCTGGAACATCGCCTTGGACTATTTTTTGTGCTAATCCTTCTACAATAGCTGTTTTACCAACTCCTGCTTCTCCTATAAGGAGTGGATTGTTTTTGTTTTTCCTCAAAAGCGTGTAGATGATTTGATTTATTTCGTTTTGTCTTCCGATAATTGGATCGATAAGTCCGTCTTTGACTTCTTTGGTCAAATCTGTACCGAAATATTCTATCGTAAGTTTTTTTTCTTCTTTTTTGGCTTTGTCTCCTGTAGTAACTGTATTTTCTTTTTCTACTATTTCGCTTTCTACAGCATCCAAAAGCATATTGATGTTGTCTATTTTCTGTATTTTCTCTATTTCCATGAGTTTAATCTTATTAACATCTAAATTGAACGTTATAAAGATTTTACTTAAGACTTGTAAAAAAGCAAATAATCACATCTTAACTATTAGGGGGTTTTTGTTGAGTTTTTTGTAGTTCTCAACTATTGTTTCTGTGTCTATTTGGTGGTCATATAAGTGCTTGGTAAATTGATTTGACAAATCATGAAATGATACAAAAAATAGTATATCGAGATCTACTGTTTTCGTCGTCTTCTTTATGTGTTTGGTGAGTGCCTGAGAAATTTTTTTACTCAATGGTAACTCTTTTGCTTCTTGTAATTGTCTTAGTATTGTATTTCTATTGTACTTATTTTCAAAATATTTTTCTAATGTTTCTTCTGAAACACCAAGTAATTTCCAAAAAATAGTATTGAGATCTTGATGTTTGAGAAATGTTGAAATTCCCCAAAAAAGATCTTCACCATGAATTGATTTTTGTCTATTAGTAAATGCTAAGGTATTTGCGTGGGTTATGCATGAGTTTGAGTTGTTTGTAAGTAGCGTCTCTATCTGTGAAAACATGCTTTTCAGGATCCAATGTAAAACCGATATTTTCATACAGTATTTTTTTGAGAGGTAAATTCAATAGCACTACATAGTATGCACCCATAAAAAATCTAAAATATATCTATACTATTGATTTTTTAAGTTTTCTTGATTATTTTCTCCTTATTGTTACTCTTTCTTAATCTCTAATATTAAAGCTCAAAGCCTGAAGTATGATAAAACATTAATAATCTATAGTAGTATTGTTGCTTGTCCATTTTTAATTGTTATTCGTGTGATTATGTTATGATTTTTGAGGTCTTTGTTTAGTCCCACAGTCAAGCCTATGAATATCATCTGGCTTCGTAAAAAAGTCCTTTTGCAGAATCTAGAATATCTTCAGTCTATCCAGCCACAAGCTGCTATTTTTCCTGTTTTGAAATCCAATGCTTATGGTCATGGTTTGAAGCAAGTGGTAAAAATACTTGCGAAAAGTGATGTTCCCTATATTGCTGTAGATAGTTATCCAGAATATGTGGTTGTTAAAAAATATTGTACACTCCCTATACTCATCTTGTGAGAGACCTTACTTGAAAATTATAAAAAATTTGATCATAAAAAAACTACGTTTTGTGTTTATAATGCCTGAACTATTAGACATCTTTGAAGATTGGGTAAGGCAACCAAAATCCACCTTTTTTTCAATACTGGTATGAATAGAGAGGGTATCCAGGAAGATGAATTGCCTGGATTCCTTAAAGAACTTCAGAGTCATCCCAATCTTATTGTCGAATGAGTTTTGTCACATTTTTTTGATGCAGATAATATTTCGGATACAACACTCACTACTCAGATGCAAACGTTTAAACGCATGTATTATAAAGTATTGGATGCTTGATTTACTCCAAATCGAAGGCATATAGGTAATAGTGCTGGTATGTTCAAAATCAAGGATGATTTTTTCAATGCTTATAGGCCATGATTAGCTTTGTATGGATATAATCCGCTAGATATTCAAGATCCATTATACAAACATGGAAATAATCTTCTTCCTGCACTTTCTATAGTTTCCAGGGTGATAAGTTTACAAACGATTCGACCATGAGAGTGAGTGAGCTATCATCATGAATATAAACCTAGTGATAGGGAAATCGTCGCTACCTTACCTTTTGGTTATGCTGAATGACTTTCAAGAAATACTTCTGGTAAAATATATATCAAGCATCGTAAAGCATTTTTTTCTCAGGTAGGTGCTATCTGTATGAACCTTTCTACCTATATAGTTGATGCTTCTGTACATATTGGTGACGAAGTGGAGATTGTTTCAGACAATCCTCGTACAAAAAATTCTCTGGTGAATCTTGCAGAACAAAGTGGTACTATTGTCTATGAGACCTTGGTTAAACTTGATAGAGGAATCAGGAGGGAAATTGTTTAAACTGCTCGAGAATTGATATTTGCGTTTGAATGAGTGATTGTTAATCATTCATTCTTTTTTTTGCTTGTAATCGTTTTTTATTTTACTATACCAACACAAGTAAAATATTTACTTGCTGCGTATGTCTATGGAATGTATTAAATGCACTAGTGACGCTACCATTAAATATGGTCATGGAAGAGCTTGAAGTCAGAGACTTTTGTGTACTACTTGTCATTCTACTTTTACTCCTCAAGGAATTAGAGGGACATATTCTAAAGCATTTGTTGAAATGGTTGTAGATCAATATTGTCACCAAAATTTTACTGCAAAAAATATTGTTGAATCTTATCGTATTTCTTCTAGGACATTAATTGCTTGGAAAAAAAAACATCAATTATGATGCGTTATTTGCACATAATTTTTTATTCTCTGTACTAAAATAGTATGCCTTTTTTGTATGCGTTAGTTAGTGTGTTGATTGTAAGTATAGTGGCGTTGGTAGGTATTGTTACCTTATGACTTCGTCTGTCTTTGCTTAAAAGAATAGTTTTGTGGCTTGTGAGTTTTTCTGCTGGCGCATTGCTTGGTGATGTTTTTTTTCATCTTTTGCCAGAAGTGATAGGTGACTGATGACGACCTATTTCAGCATCTTTGTGGATTCTTTGATGAATACTTTTTGGCTTGATTACAGAAAAAGTTATTCGTCGAAATCATTGTCATATGCCGATTACGAAACAACATACACATCCGGTTGCAATCATGAATTTAGTCTGAGATATGGTTCATAATTTGATTGATGGATTGATTATTGGTGCAAGTTATTTGGTTAGTGTCCCTGTAGGAATTGCAACTACACTTGCAGTGGTTTTACATGAAATCCCTCAAGAAATCTGAGATTTTGGTGTGCTTATCCATGGTGGATTTAGTAGAAGAAAAGCATTGCTCCTCAATTTTTTGACTGCATTGACAGCGGTGATAGGAGTGGTTATTGCTTTTGTGCTCTATCGTTATACTGATGGTATTATAGTTATGTTGATTCCTTTTGCTGCTGGAACATTTATCTATATTGCTGGTTCGGACCTTATTCCTGAACTTCATAAGGAAAATACATTGGCTCATAGCATTCCTCAGATATTATTTTTCCTCCTTTGAATTGGCATTATGTCTACGTTATTACTCTTGGAGTAATTTCGACCACATAAAAACACTCAACACTTCGCGTTTTACTTTGTATCAATTACATTTTCTGAAACGCAAATGTAATTTCGACCACATAAAAACACTCAATACTTCGCGTTTTACTTTGTATCAATTACATTTTCTGAAACGCAAATGTAATTTCGACCACATAAAAACACTCAATACTTCGCGTTTTTATTGGGTCTCAATTAAAAAAACCCTATCTTACTCACAAAATGTATACACATTGTAAGGGGATAGGGGTCATGTTTTTGGTTCTTCTTTTGTAAATCCGTTTTGTTCGGTTCTTTTTTGTAATTTTTCGATTATTTCTTTCATTTTTGCACCAAGTACAATCATGAAAACAAAACCCAAAACGAGATTTATGATAAAAACATTCATGCTTAATGGTATCCCTATCTGTTCTCCGTCTAATACGAGATACAAAGATCTTCCTACATACGGTAGATAGAATAAGAAGAATATCGCCAATGTTTCAGCGATATATGCTAACCAGAATAGCCTTTTTCTAAAGAAATCTCTTTCTAAGAATTTTTTGTTTAGCCATTTACGTGTGAATGTGTATATGCCTAAACCAATTACTAATGAATCAATAAGTATAGTTCCTCCTCTAAGAAATATTACTGCTTTGAGACTTGCACCATTGAAATATTCTATATATCCTGAGCCGATAGCTGTGATGATATAGATAAACACTAGTAATATAATAGCCAATCTGGAAAAGAAAAAATTTTTTACTTTTCTCATTTTTTTTGTTATTTATTTTTTTTGACCCAACTTATATCCTTATTCTATTATAAAGCAAGTATTGTTGTAATCCCTTATTATCTTTCGAACGTATTTACCTAGTAATTATAATTCTCTCAGCCAATTCTGTAAACAACAGAAATTGACGTTCGAATTAAATTTTTTTCAATACATATATAATCCTTGGTATATCTCAGTCAAAAAGCTGATATTTGTGTTTTTTTTGTACAACTAAACGATATTTTTTTCCAAAATGAATAATATCCTGACTTTCTTCGGGACTGTATTGCTTATATAAAATTAGACGACCTCATTTTTTGACGAGATGATGGACTTGTGGCAGTAATTTATCTATATAACTGACAGCTCTTGCTGTTACATAATCGTATTCTTCTTTGTGTTCTTCTGCTCTGATTCGCAATGCTTTGGCGTTTGGTATCTTGATGTTGGTTATTATCTCATTTACTGCATCTACTTTTTTTCTTGTTGAGTCGATTCCTGTGCATTGTATTTTTGGATTGCTTATTGCTATTGGTAAAAGGGGAAATCATCCACCCGTACCTACGTCGCATAGGGTTAAACCCGGCTTGAGTACTAGAGCATTATTGATTTCTAGTGAGTCTTGGATGTGTTTTACTTGAATACCCTCTGGGTCTCTGATGGCTGAGAGATTGGTATGTGAGTTTATTGCTATAAACTGGTCTATTAGCGATTTTCGTTGTGATTCCATAGGTGATAAGCTTCTTAGCTAAAATTTTTGTCCTTTCTGGTTGTCTTGCTTTCTTCCTTAAAATCCTTATAGTATGTCACTGTATTCGTTTTTTTTACATAATATATATCCATATGGTTATAAGAAACCTGAAGCAAAAAAAAATACTAAATACAAAAACATTTTTGCGGCTAATTATTCTTTGTGTAGGAATATATTTTTTGAGTAAGCTTATCACATGAATTGCAGATAGATTTACGCAAACAACACCTCCTGATGCTCTGTATACTTTGGGCGCTACACTTACCTTCTCTGGTAAAATTCTCGTAGACAATAATTTTCCTCATTATACACATTCAATTATCAATAAGGAATGAAAAATTATTGGACTAAAAAGTTCTACAATAAACCTCAATACTTATAAAGATAAAAAAATAGAACTTGTTGGAAGAGTCAAAAAATATCTTAAATTGACGCCTATTCTAGAAGTAGATACTATTAAGATTCCTGATCAGTGACTTATTATCACTGCTAATAGGTATTTTTTTGTTAAAGAACTTATGTTTCTTGACTTTTCTACACAACCTCAATTGAGTGCTTCTAGGTCATGAAATAATATTCAGGTAATGTTCAATGAAAATCCTGTAGTGAATATAGAACGTTTTGTCTGTAGTAAAATCCTTAAATCGCGTGACTGTACGTATTTGATTACTGATTATATTAAAAATAATAAAGATACGTTTGAGTCATATCGAGGATATACGTTTTATAAACATGGTACGTGATTTCGAACTACTTTTGATGATAATCAGTTTGGATTTCTCTTTAAAAATATATCTGACGAGATGGTCCTTGATATTTCTAATATGTTTAAGATAGTCAATAAAGATTTTGTTGTAGAGAATAAATTAAATCTCGTCAAATCTCATTGTCAAAATGATTTTGCCCAGCTTAGTAGTATAGATTCTGAAGGAACTATTGCGTATACTGATCCATATATTCTTACACTTGATCTTCAGGGTCTTGATAAGAAAAAAAATCCTGCTACGTGCAAGATTGCTTTTGACCTTCGAAACAGTTGGAATGTCTCTGATGTCCAATTTAATTAAATTTCATAATCGCTACTTTACTTTGTATGCAGCAATCCGATGAGCAAAGTCTACATACTCAGACATGGTGAAACTGATTATAATGTTCAATCTAGATATCAAGGTCAAAGTGATATCCCTCTCAATGAGTATTGAAGAAGACAAGTTCAAACAGCCAAAGTATATATAAAAAATCTAATCTTTGATGTGATATATGTTTCTCCAACACAAAGAACGAATGAAACTGCACACATAATCAATGTTCGTAATGTTCCTTTGCTACAGGAAAGAGCTTTTTTGGAAAGAAATATGTGAGTATATGAATGATTAACGAGGCAAGAGGCGCAAGAAAAATATCCGAATTTATGGAAGCTTAATATTACCAGACAATATAAAGATGCTCCTACCCATTGAGAAACTATAGAAGATGTAGAAAAAAGAGTTTTTTCTAAGCTTGATGAACTTAAATCTACTGTTACTAATGATATTTTGATAGTTACTCATGCCTTTACTTCCAAAGTCATACACAAATATTTCAATCCGAACATATCCGATGATGAATTCTTTGGTTTTATCATTGGAAACTCAGAAATTCAAACATATGAATTCTAAAAAAACCTGTACATATCTCTATGTACAAGTTTGGGTATTTGAAAATATATGTATTTTTTCCTAAATTATTTTACGTCTAATATTTTGATATCTTTTCTATCATTATTGAGTCTCATTCTCACGAGGTCTCATGATTTTTTTCATCTTATTGCTAGTCCCAATGGTGATTCAAGTGATATCTTAATTGAATCTTTAACTGTTTTGTAGTTCTTGTCAAATTCCATAGTAGTTTCTCATGTTCCGACGATAGTTACATTGTAGATGTCTTTGTCATCCATCATTTGAACAGTTACCTTGGAACCGTAATCTACTATTTTTTCTGATTTTCCTTTTTTTTCTTCTTTGATGATTTCTACGTCTTCAATTAACTTTTCTATCTCTCCGATCCTTGAATTTATGAAATCCTTGTCTTCGAGTGCTGATTTGTACTCAAAATTTTCTGAAAGATCTCCCATAGCTTTAGCCTCTCCTAATCTTTCCAAGACACTAGGAAGTTTGATTTTTTTGAGTTCATTAAGTTCTTGGACTAGTTGTTCATATCCCTCTTTGGTAAGGTAATTTTTTTTCATAACTAACATGCTGTAAATGAATTAAAAGTATATGATATGGTCTATTTTGATAGGTGCATTTTAAAGTGTTCGAAAGCATGATTTACTACGTCTTCTATGATTTTAAATCCTCCTTCGCCTGTACTCCATGTAAATATTTTACCATCATAATTGAATTTGAAATCTCCTGCATATTTTCCTTGTTTGTTTCCTGTAATTTTATAATCGATTCTGATTTCAGCTGTTTCCTTGTTTGTATAGATTTTTTTAAAATAAGAATCCATTTTTCCCTCGATGTTTTTTTGTATAAGTTTTTTTACAAGTTCTTGGTTTTCTGGACGTACATCTGTGAATTGGTATGAAATTACTGGATTTTTGGCCATTTTTCTAACAGATACAAGGTAAAAGAGAGAAGGGACAAGGTCCGTTGCTTACTTTTGTCTATATAACTAATCGGTCTAGAAATTCAATTGTATTTTCTCCGGTACTATCAGAGCTTATTCATAAAATCATTTTTGATGTTTTGGTTTTTTTGACTATCTTTTATCAATGAATAACTTTTTCTTATCAATTCTCTGATATCCTGATAATAGATGAGTGCTAATATTTCGTTGAGGGTGCATCGTTTATGAATACCAATATATCCTTCCGCATGTTCTATTTTAACAAAATCTGGATTCCCCGTATATTCCATAAGAAAATACGTTACATCTTTATCCATCTGTCCTTTTTGGCGCTCAGTGTTTCTGAGTTGTGTCATCCCCAATTGTTGTTTAATTCTCATTTGATTTATAGGAATACCCGTTTCTTCGCTTACTTCTCTAAGTGCGGTTTTCTGGATGTTTTCATTGCCTTGAATTTTTCCTTTAGGAGCAACTCGTTCGATTTTTCCACTCAATGCATGTCTTTTTATGAGTAGATATCTTGGCTCTCAATCTGAAGCAATATAATAAACAATTCATCAAGCACTTTGAATAATTGGTGACATACTCTGTTACTATAAAATAACTAAAAAATTCGTCTTATGAAAATTTACTCTTATGCTGGTGTTTCCTTTTTGGATGGTCATTTAAAAAACGATTGGATACCCGTTCGTATCTTTTTTGGTATCTTCATCATCTCTTGCATATCATTTTCTATCTTGGTATTTGCCCTCATTATTTCCATGATTACCTTTTCGTCTGGTCTTCAAATACGATTTGCCAGATTTTTTATCTCTGTGACATATTGTTTTGGATCCAAATTGTTTTTTAGAAATATGTCTGTTATCTTTAGTGTTTTTTGTTCGTAGGTTAATGCTTGTTCTTCTCACTTTTCTTCTCACTTTTCTTGTCACTTCGTTGCTTGATATTCTGTTGCACTTACTCCTGTCTTCTTATATTCTTCATCTCGATTTATATTTATGTTCTCATCTTTCTTGTTTTCTGAAAATTTTGGTTTACTTGGAACATATTCTTTTGTTTCTCCTGTTCATCATCACGTTCAGACTTCTACATTTTTTTGTTCTATGTTGTTCATCAATAAGGATTACGTAGCTAAAGACTGTAATATCTTTTGGAATATTGCTAAGTTTTGTTTGTAATTTACTCTCGTGGGACCTATAATACAGAGCATACAATCATAGTCTTCGATTGTTATCTTAGTATACAAGCATGATATCATCGTTTTTTGATCTTCTATAAACGTATAATATATCTGATTCTTTTTTAAGATTTTGCTATCGATAAATTTTACGATTCTTTTTTCTTCGATGAATGAGATGATTTTCTTCGTGGTTTGGTATTCATCTACCATATCGTCTCTCAAGAGGTTATTGATTCAGAGATAATAATATTCATCGTTTCTCAAAAAACCTACAACAACGCCGTCAGCTAGAGCGCCGATACTTTCTACTAATTCTTTTAATCCACTTCTTACTTTAATTACTTCATCTTGTTTTTCGTCTTCTTGTACGACCAGGTAATTTTGTATATAGGTCGTCAATCCCTGTACGGTAGGGACTCTTCCCGAACTATTATAGGGTTGATATACCATACCTGCTTTTTCTAGCATGTTTAGATATTTTCTTAGTGTAGATGGAGCGTATTCGGCATCCTCTAATGAATGCAAAAATTTTGAACCGACAGGCTCTCATTTGTTGATATAATTGTCGATTACTACATCGAGCAGAGCTAAGAGTTTTTGATCGAAATCTGTCATACGAAAACCACACTGTCTATTGTGTAAAATTGTTTACATTTTTGTTGTCTTGACTATATAGTTTTTTTGTAAATTTTCAAGGAGTTTTACTAAAAGCTTATCATCGCCTAACTATAGTTCATTTCTTTTTGTATTACACATATTGTCCTTATTTTACTTTATAATAAATAAAAAAACCTCTTTTAGAGGCTTATTATTTATTTTTTTATAGTATTAATCTGTGATTGATTCATCATCTTCATCTACGATTTCCGTACTTTGTAATTGTTTTTGCCAAAGCATCCTATTGATGGACATTCTCGTAGGGGATGCGTTACAGAATTCATCAGCTGTTAAGACTAAGAAACCTTTTATTCCCTGCATGATGTAACTTAGATTGAAATCATTTTCTCGTATTTTTTGATGAATTTTGTGTTCTCCTACTTTTTCTAATCCTTTTGTGGAAATATAATAGAAAATATCATGATCTCCTATTACCATGTCTATATTTTTTTTATATTCCAATTCATGGATTTGGTTTGTGTTTTGATGATCAAGACAAATGAGATATTCTTTGAGTGCGTCTATATTTTGAAGTATGTTCTTGATTTTGTAATAATGCAAATATTTCAAAAAATCTTTTACCTCTTGTTTGAGATATCCAGCAATATCTAATGTATCCAATTCTTCGACAATATTTTTACTTATGATGTCTTTTTTGCTATCAGTCATACGAAGATTGATATTAGAAGAGATAAAATGGATGTTTGTTTGCTTAGAACATTTTGCCTAGATTACTTTTGATATTTTATTTAATAACATGTAATTTGATGTGATGTTTTGTTTTGAGATAGTTTAATAAGTGAATATCATGGGTAATTAGAAATATGGTATTCCCTGTTTTGTTTGCTTCTATAAGAATATCTGCTACTATCTGAGTATTTTCCCAGTCTAGGTTTCCTGTGGGTTCATCAGCTATAATGAATTCTGGATCATGAATGAGTGCTCTTGCTATTGCTACTCTTTGTTTTTCTCATGCACTCAAAATCTTTACTGGTTTATCCAAGAGATGTTTTACGTTTACTTTTTGTAGTACTTGTCTGAGTTTAGATTCTATAATTGTTTCTCCAAGTTGGTATAATTCAAGTGGATAGACTATATTGTCTCTGACACTGAGATCCTCTAAAAGCTCATAGTCTTGAAAAACGATACCCAATCTTTTTCTTAGTATTTGGGTGTCTTCTAGTGAAAACTTTGAAATATCTTGTCTGTTGTAAAATATTGTTTTTTCTGGAGGAGTAAGTTTACCAATCATAAATTTCACTAATGTTGTTTTTCCTGTACCTGATTTTCCTGTGAGTACAAAAAACTCATTTTTCTCTAGAGAAAAACTTAATTTATCAAATAGCGGTACTGGATTGTCCAGATATCATCGGCTGAGATTTTTGATCTCTATCAATGGAGCTAATTTGTCCATAATTACTATGCTAAATGCTAAATGTTAGATACTCGATGTATAATAAGGTAATTTTGCTTGTACATTACTTTATGCTTTATATTTTGAGCTTCATGCCAATGTTTGTTTCTATAGTTAAGTATATCCTCAAAAAGTTTATTTTGCAAAATAAATCCCTCGCCTTTTGCTCTTTAGATTGACAAAATCATTAAAATAGACCAAGATTGTCTAAAATCGAACGATTCAATAGTAAAATGATGGGAAATACTATAAGGCGTTGAATTATTGTCAGAATTATTTATTTATATTCCGTAATTCATAATTCGTCTATATATTGTTTTTTGATTTTAATAATCTTTTAATCTTTTAGTTAAAAAGAATGATAGAGTTGAAACATGCCTTATGAGAATTGGATAAGGTCGTTGATGTTGTTCAGTTAGAAAACTTTTTTCAAATATATCTTGGCAAAAAAGGATTACTTAACGAAGAATTTAAGGTAATGGTTGATTTGGCTCCTGAAGAAAAAAAACAGAGAGGAGCTCAGCTTTCTGAAATAAAGACAAAATTGACAGAAGCATACGAAATCAAAGAGCAGACGTTTAAGTTGGCACAGATTAATGTTCAACTTGAGAAAGATCTTATAGATATTAGCTTGGATGTCTCTAGTGATCAAGGGTCTTATTCTTTGCTTGCAAAAGTCAGAAGAGAAATCGAAGAAGTATATAAATCCATGGGTTTCATTATCGATTATGGTCATGAAATAGTCACTAAATTTGAAAATTTTGAATCTGTAAACATACCACTTTCTCATCCTGCTACTGAAATGCACGATACCATCTATCTTGAAGATAAGGATCCTAGTGGCCAAAATCTTATCCTCAGGACACACAATTCTGCTCATCAAGTCCAGGATATTATGAAATATGGTGTTCCTTTGAAATTATGATCACCAGGAAGGGTATATAGGTTCGATAGTATGGATGCTTCTCATGATGTGATGTTTCGATATGCTGAAGGAATCGTTGTAGACAAAAATCTTAGTATAGCTCATTTCAAAGATACTATGCAAAAACTTTTGTCCGGTATTTTGTGAAAAAATATCAATATCAGACTTAGACCGAGTTATTTTCCTTTTGTTGAGCCTGGTTTTGAGATAGATGCACAATGTCCTATCTGTGGTGGAAAATGATGTAGTTTATGTAAGGGTTCTGGGTGGATAGAATTGCTCGGTGCTGGTATGGTACATCCCAATGTTATCAAGAACGCATGATTAGATCCCAAAGAATGGTCAGGTTTCGCTCGATGAGTAGGAGTAAGTAGACTTGCTGCCGTCAAATATGGTATCAAAGATATTAGATATTTTACCAATGGTGACTTGAGGTTTGCAAAATCATTTGCATAATTGCTTTTTGTTTTTTTCTTTGTTTTTTTTATGAAAAACATATTACGTCATTGGATTCTTCCAACAATACATGTACTTCTTATTTTTTTTCTTTGTGTTACTCCTTGGATTCTTCCTCGGCAGTATATACTTATTATTTTTATACTTTATAGGCTTCAACTAATAATTTTTAGTGGATGTGTTTTAAGCAAACTACAGTTTTGATCTACTAATGAATGATTCTATTATTACTATATAAAAAAAATTTGTCCAAATATACGCCATACGACAATTAATATTGTCGTAGATACTATATTGCCACTTATTATTATTCTTGTAGCTTATGTACTACAAAACTAGGTATACTCTATGGTATTATGTCATTACTGATCGTTTGTGTTTTTCGAAAAGCATCATGTAATGTTTTTTTGTCAAACCGTTTGTGGTCACAAGATAGTTGTTTATTCGTATATATATATGCATATCGTTTTATTTTTTTATTGTTTTGTTTATGAAAAAATTATTATCTTTCGCTTTTATATCATTGTTTTTGCTAGGTATTTTTGTTTCTGCAAAAAACGACAATGAATCTCAAGAGTATAATCATACCTGAGATAATCAAGAAGTTTCTAATCATTCTGGAAATCGTCAAGAAGGTTCTGATTCTACAGGAAAAGAAACTAAAAAAGTATTTACAGGCTTATCTTCTGGTGCTATCGTTTGTGTAACAAACGCTGTAGTTGTAAGAGATGCTGCTATTAAGTCATGAATGGCTATGTATAATGCTACATGGATAACAACATTTGATGCTAGAACCGCTGCATTTACCGCTGCTCTTTCTCTTACTGACAAAAAGGAGATGAAAAAGGCTATGGAACTTGCATGGAAAACTAGTGAAAAAGCTATGAAGGCTGCACAAAAAACAAAAAAAAATGTGGTACAAAAGGCTTGGAGTGACTATAGAGTAAGCCTTAAGTCTTGTAATGCTCCTATTGCAAAAGATCTTATGCAAGAAAGAGGTGGAAATGATTTGGATGACTAGAAAATTTATCTAAATACGTAAGAAACTCCCTATAAGGGGAGTTTTTTATTTTATAAAAATTAGCATAAACTAAACGTATCTCATCTTCATATTATTGTTATCATTATTGTTTTTATTTTAACGCTTCCCTTATTTTTTCAATTAACTTTTTGTGTGTTTGGGTAAGTTTTCTTACTCATGATTCAAGATGATCCAAAATGTCTTTGGTTTCTTTTGTATATTTTTCTTGAAACTGTTTTGTGGTTTCTTTTAGGCTTCTTACATTATCTAAACGATCAGACAACTTTATTACCAATCCATATGAAGATAATTTTGTCATCTTGTTTTTTAAGTATTCTGTCTTGCCTATCTTTGTGATTTCTTTTTCATCAGATGTTAATTCATCTACTAATGATGCCACCATATACCCAAATTTTTTTGCTATTTTTTCTAAAGTCACATTTTTACAATCTTCTACCGTATCGTGTAAAAGTGCTGCCGTCATTAATAATTCTATATTTTTTGATGCTTTAAATTCTTCAATGTTTTTTGCTACATTGATGGGATGCCAATAATATGGTATATGAGTATTTTTTCTATATTGTCCTTTGTGTTTTTCTAAAGCAAATTCTAATGCTTTTTCAAACATACCTGTGAAACTCACCATATAAGTATATTAAAGTATAAATATATACGTTGTTTAACTCTTACTCTTTTTTCGATCTAGAGGAATTACTTTCAGAATTTTTTAGTCCATTGATCGAATATATATAATTTTTCTTTACCGAATGTTAAACGTTCTTTTCTTATTTCTTCTCTCTCTATTTCTTTATCTAGTGGTTCTATTATTTTGGAAAAAAACATATCAGCATAACATATTATTTGTTCTTCAATCGATATGGGTAACATGTCTCTTGCTGGTATTGGTAATTTATCTGTCATTATTTCCTCACGAGAAATGCCTGTTCCTGTGTGTCTTTCACATACAAGTGCATGTTTTGGTAATCCTTCTTTTTCTAGTATTTCTCTTCCTAAATATCCATGACAAATATATGGGTTATTACCAAAACAATCCATCTTAGGGTAGTGTGTCAAAAAAATTCAAATATCATGTAACATCGCAGCTTCTTCTATAAATTTTATGTCAGGATGTAAATGTGGTATACGCTTCGCAATTTCTATGGCTTTTTTTGTTACTGCTTTGCTATGAATAATTAATAATTTATATAATCTAGATTCTTTATCGTAAAATTTTTGAATAATTTTTTCGGTATCCATCTGTCTTATTATCTTATAAATATTATTTATGCTTCCGTTTTTCTCTGATTCTTTTGGATATCATGGTTCTATCTCGTTTGGTATTCATAAATTTTTTAAATCCTTCTACGAGTGTAGTATGTTTCTTATCTTTAACCAATACTCCACAGTCTTTATCTACCAACTCTGTCGTTGCTCATTCATTATATCCAAAAATAGGAACGCCAAGTAGCATCGCTTCTACGGTTCCAATTCCGTAGCTTTCTTTGGTTAAATTCATCAATCATTTAGCTTGGCTTATGATTTTTATTTTTTCATCTATATCTGTTACCCATCCTATAAAAATGATTGACGGACCTGCGATGGATTTGAGATATGCTTCATCTGGTCAGCTTCCCATCATGATAAGTGGTACTTTTAATTCATTACATAATTTTATTATTTTGTCAGCTTCTCTGACGAATGTTACTAATCTACCTACATAGAGATAGTATTCTTGTGGTATCTCCTGTACCGCAGGAATGAAAAATTTGTTTGGAATGTGTGGGTATTTTATCATTATATTTTTCATCCCATAGAGTTTTTCTGCTTCATTAGCTGTATATTTACTATTGGTAAAGACCTTGTCGAACTTGGTAAATTTAAGGTCTCGTCTTCTTAATTTTGGTACTATTCGTTTGAATAATGTCCCTTTGATGCCTGTTAATTTTTCTTTGTATTCGTCATAGTGTGTCCGAATGTATTGCATAGGTGAATGAAGATATACCATCATGGGTACTCCTGATATTGGTGTGATGTTCTTTGCTATTGCAAAAGATGAAATTGTGATATAGTCAGGTTTTCGTTTTTTTATCTTATAAGAAAGTATTTTCATTAAGCTTGGATAGAAAAACATCAAGTTGCGATAATCAAAGAGTCGTGAAAGAACAGGTACCTTGTGCATTCTGCACCAGAGAAATAGTGTGTTGGCTCGCTGTGGCAAAGCAGTGATAACTTTGATGGTATGGTGTTCTGTCTTGATTATTTTGCTTTCAGAATATAGCGTAAATATCGTTGCATGATCAATATCTTTTTGTTCGTCGATAAGATTTTGGAGTACTGAAAGTGCTCATCCTGGCATTATTCGGCAATGTACAAAAGCAAATCTCATTGCTTTTTGATAAAATGATAAAAGCTCGTTTTGTCTCCTATATCACATTTTTGATTGATGTATCTTTATCAATGTATCGTTTTTGCGTTCATATTGCAAGGAATATATTTTCCTGTCATAACCGCTTGAAAAAAACTCATAAAATCTTATTAATCAGTCGTTTTATCCTCGCCTTTTGCGGGCGTGGTAGTATTCAAGAGCTGTTTTATGTTTTTTTGTATGTATCATGGACAAAGAAGAAAAGGTGTTTCTGAGAAGAAATATTATAAAATTTATTATTGGTCTTATATTGTTGTGATTTTCTATTTCTTATATTCAGAGTCATCCTGCTGAAAAAGCATCTATTTTTTCTGGTTTCCAGGTTCTTTGGCAAAGAGCTGTGGTATATGTTCATAAGATAACAAATACCAACTCTGAAGCATTCCAAAGAAAATTTGATTATGAAAAAACATATGGTGAACTTATTAATATGGCAGAAATGAAAAAATGTACTGATCCCGCAATACTTACTGAAATTAATGAAACCTATCTTAATCTTCAGAAAGAATGACTCAAAACATTGGAAGAAAATTTGCCTGGATATATGCGCAAAGCAAACGAATATAAACAAATGATTGATAATTGTGCTAGATAATGTTTAATGTTTAATTTCTAAAAAAACTCTGCATTACGGCAGAGTTTTTTTTTGTTTTCTTATCCTAAGAATGGAATTTTTATATCTCGAAAACGGACTAAGTCTTTGAGGATGATATATACTCATAATCCCATAAGTGCTATGAAAAATATGAGATTGATATATCCTTCTATATTGAAGTATTTTTCTGGTTTAAGTCTACCGATACCTTGGATCAATACTCCTAACAATCTTCCTCCGTCCAAAGCAGGGATAGGTAGTACATTAAATAATGCGAGTGCTAGAGAAATGATTCCAATAAGTCAAAGGAGTGGACTTCGTTTCTTTTCTTCTCGAAGTTTTTGAACTACTTTGACAATACCTACGGGTCATGTAAGTTTATTTACTGATCAACTAATTCTTGTTTTATTAAAAGAAAGTAGGTTTGATCCTAAAGTTCCCAGTGTACTTAATGTTAGTTTGCCTTCTGCCCCAATTTCTTTAAGTCCTGCCCACATAGCTTGACCCAGTGGAAACTTAATAAGTTTAACTTCTAGGTTTCCAGCATTTAAGAAGCTAATACCTAGTACACAATCATCTCTACCACAGTTAGCTGTTCAGTTTGCTATCTTATTGTTTCTTTGATAACTTATCGTGATGGGTTGCCCAATAAATCACTTGAGTAAGGTGCTTACATTGAGTATTGAAACCTTTTGTTCATTTATTGATAAGAGAATATCACCTGACTGTAGCTTCATATTGCTTGCTATACCTCCAGATACTACTTCATCTATTTTTACGGGAATCGCAAGAATGTCACCACTCGTTAATCCTTGTGATTGTAGAAAGGAAAGCGTCGGCATAAGATAACTTTGACTACTTGTTTTGAGTGCGTTTTCTGGAATAATCTGGAATGGTTTAGTTCCCACATAGAAAATCCCTGTAAAGATAAGCCATGCTACCAAAAAATTCATGGTCACTCCAGCAAGCAAAATCAAAATTTTATTTCCCAATCTTGCTGTGATAAAGCTATCTTTCGCATTGAAATCTGCTTCATTTTTTGGATCTTCTCCTTTGAGTCTAACAAAACCACCAAGTGGCAAAAGATTGAGTGTATATTCTGTACCTGATTTGTCTTTCCAGAGTCTGCATACTTTTGGTGGAATTCCGATACCAAATTCCAGCACCTTTACTCCGCTTTTTTTTGCGGTGATGAAATGTCCAAACTCATGAGCAAGCACGAGGCCCATAAACATGAGTATTCATAATACTATTCCCATACTATCTGTCTAACAATTAAAAAAATAAGAACCAATGTTTTTCGTTGACTACTATTTACGGAATTGTATAACCAAAGCAACGTATTTTTATCTGATTTCTTTCTAAGGATGAGATTGTTTGATTCACATACTCACTTGAATACTCCTGATTTATATGATCAACGACAAGACTATCTTTTGCAATTCATTCATGTTTGAGGAGCTGGTTTGGTTAATTCTTGAGCGAGCGAACAATATAATGTCAGAGGTATTGAAATAACTAAACATATTGAAGCATTGAAACGTGACAACGTCGAAATACCCTCAGATTTTATCATCAAATCTACTATTGGATACCATCCATGATCTTGTGAAGATGGAGAGATAACTGAAGAAAATATTCAGCAGAAAATGGTTGATTTGAGAACACTTTATGAAGATAATAAGGACTATGTTGTCGCCATTGGTGAATGTGGAATTGATACTTATTATCCTTGAACTGAGCAATTCTTACCTTTACAAAAAAAACTATTTATTTTACAATGTGATCTAGCACAAGAGCTTAATCTTCCATTGATGATTCATATCAGGAAAGATTTTTATTCTGCGTTTGAAATCCTTCAACACTATCGTGACTTGACTATTTATATTCATTGTCGAGGATTTGGACCAGAGGAAGTTGAAATGTTGAAAGTTGAGAGTTGAAAATTGAATTGGAATCTGTTTATTGGTTTTTGTGGAAATGTTACCTATAAGAATGCACAAAATCTTAGAGATTCATTGGCTAAAGTTTCTTTAGATCAATTGCTCTTGGAAACAGATGCACCTCGATTGAGTCCACAAGTGGTTCGTGGTACTACCAATCATCCAGCGAATGTTACATACATTTATGAGTTTGTTGCTGATCAGTTACATATAGATATTGCAACACTTTCTCTTCAAATTGAAAAGAATATTAAAGCGGTATATGAACTATAATTTACTCTTGTGAAAAATATTTTATACTCCAACTCTAAAGTAAATTTCTTTGTCAACGAGTTCTCTTTTTGTTCACCACTTAAGTGCAGAAATCTGTTTCATGATTTCTACTTTTTCTGGTATATTTAAAATGGGATCTCCGTATGGTACTCTTGTTGTAAAGCTGAATGGTCTTGTTGGTTGGTTGTTGACTACTATTTTGGATACTGCTCTAAATGTATCTCCATTAACCATATCTATCGCTGAAAATTCTGGTCAAAATTCTTTTTCCAAAAATTCTGCATCAGGTGCACCGACCTTATGAATAAAGAAATTACCAACGTTACCAAATATTGTTTTAGAGAGATCGAGATTTCCTCACAATCATTCTTGTTTAAGTTGATCGATATATTGATGAGCAATAATGAGCCCTAATTTATATTTTCTTGCTTCTGATAAGATACTTTCAATAGATTTTGATACATAATTTTGGAATTCATCGATATAGAGAAAAAAAGGTGTTCTTTCTTTTGGATCGAGTCTTGCTCTTTTGAGTGCCGAAAGTTTGAGTTGCATAGTAACCATTCTTCCTACTATTTTACTAGGCTCTTCTCCTGTAAGACCCTTTGCTAGATTAACTAATATAACCTTCTTTTGATTCATAGCATCAAAAAAGTTGAATGATGATTTTGGTTGCCCTATAATGTTTCTAATAAATGTTCCTGTAGTAAAAGGTCAGAATTTTGCTTGAATAAATGGTATGATCTCTGCTTTTTCTCTGTCTCCCATTTTTTTGTACGTCTTGTTCCATCGAGCTGCTATAACTGGGTTAGTTACGTTTCTTATTTTACTTTCTGCGAATGCATCGTCGGTAAAGAGTCTCATGATATCGATTAGTGTTCCTCCTTCTGGTTGTTCCATCAATAAGAAACATGCATTTCTAAAGTAATCCTGAATACGTGGTCCGAAAATTTCTTCTCCATACATGGAGACAAACATCTCTACTAAATCATTTGTCACGACATCTCTTTCATCTTCATTTTCTGTCCCATCCAAAGGATTAAATGCGATTGGATAATCAGTATTTGCTAGATCAAAATAAATCAGATCATCTATTTTTTCTTTTGGATAATGCTTCATGACAAATTCAACCAAATCTCCATGTGGATCTATAACACAAAATCCATTTCCGAGTCTTATATCTTCCAAAAGTGATGTAAGCATTAAGGTCGATTTACCTGAACCAGTCTGTCCGATAATATATGTATGTCTAAACCTATCATCATTATTTGAAAGGATTCTAATCTCTTTTTTTATTCATGCATAGGTGTTATATCCCAGAAGAATTCCTTCTGTTGGAATGTTGTCTGGTGCAGGTATGATTTTATATTTTTGTCGACTGATACGTGGGTTTCTATTAAATTTTGCATTTGGTATGTGAATGATAGAGGAGAGCTCTTTTATTCCTATAATCATCTTTTTATTTCGCCTGTAGAGATTGCGAATGGTACCATTATCACTTCGAAATACTCTATTGATAAATTCTTTGGCAAATTCTTGAATTTTCTTTGCTTTTTTAAACTTCAAAGCATTGAGTCCTATATAACTGTATTGACTAAACCCTCTTGCAAGATCTTCAATTATTCTTTCTGGTCTTTTAGGATCTGGTGAGGTAACCAATGCTCTTATTTTGACAGCAAAAATTTCATCTTCTGTTTTTTTGTCGAGATCACCGGTTTGTTGTTGTGTAAGGTCGTTTTTCTTTTCCTCGTCTTTTGGTGCGTCTTTACTGTCCGTATTCGCACTTACGATACCCCTTCGAATATCTTTGAGTAAAAGTCACATAAATCCTTTGTTTTTTCCGTCTTTTATTCTTTTAGATTGTTTTCTTAGTTCTTTGAGTGCATCTTCATCAAGAGGAGAAATGAGTATTTGTAAGCACATTTTCTCGTCGTTTAGTACTTTGGAATATGCAGAGAGTAAGCTATCCATAGGATCAGCTTCAAATGATTCGTAGTTTTTGAGTGGATACGCATTATCCTTTGTTAAAACGAATTCTCCACCTGCCATATATTTTCCTGCTTCAAGTAACTTTGGTTGATCAATAGGATCTACTACTGCTCCTATATAAAATGATGAAATAAGTTTTTCCATATTATCTATGTGTTCTTCTGGTATTGCCATGATAAACTTAATAACTTCTTTTTCGATAAACATTTCCATGCTAATATAATTGTGTCAGAATTTTCTATGAAATCGTTTGTCTTCAACTATTGAATAAAAATTTTTATATATCTGATTCATGATTTGCATGTTTTGCTTCATATCTTTAATGGTATCTCCTCAATCATCTCCTGACTTGGTGGTAACACTTTTAGGTATTTTTACTTGAATATATCTTAGTTTGGTTGCTTGTTCCCTTCTATGCTTTTTGTATATTGATGAAAATATAGCTTTGACTATCATTGAGCCAATTAGCCATATTCCTCATGCTATAATGATGATTATAAGTAGGTTGGACATAGGGTATTTGTTTCATTAAAATCGAATGCTAGATTTCTTTATAAGTATATCTAATATACTCAAAAATGCAATTTTGTTGTTTTATTTTGTGCTTAAAATGGCTATTTACTCACCAAAAATATAAAAATGTTATCCAGTATGTTTTTGTTATATTGTTTTTAAGTTTTAAAATTTCAAAGAAATATTTCTTTCATATATTTTTAAACGCTCCGCTGGGGTTACTTTTTGGCATTGCCCCAAAAAGTAACGAAAAAACTCTAGGAAAAATGATCCGCCATTTCATTTTTCCCCACTAGACCATCAGAGCGGATTTTCCAGCAGGAAAACTCAACACGAATATTTTGCTATGGTTATAATAATATTATATTTTTTTTCAAAAATCACTTGTATTTTTTCTCTGTATCTATACTTTTATGGCACAATATATATCTAGAGTGAACGATAGAGACTAGGCTCGTTATTAATCGTTCCAGCAACCTTCCATTGGGAGTGGTGCTAAATCCTACCCTCACGGGAAAGATATTAAAAAGCACTATTACTGTTTTTGAACTCTTTCTTCGTGATTAAGAGTTTTTTTTTATTGTTAACCCTCTTTTTCATGAAACACTTTATTACTTGTGAATCTGTTACCGAATGACATCCTGATAAGATGTGTGACCAGATTTCTGATGCCGTTTTGGATGCTTGTTTAGCACAAGATCCGTATTCTAGAGTAGCCTGTGAGTCCCTTACTACCACATGAATAGTTATCGTTACTGGTGAAATTACTACCAAGGCTAATATCGATTATGAATCTATCGTTAGAAATGTCGTATTGGATATCTGATATGATGGTGATCGTAAGTATTTTGATGGAAACAATTGTTCTGTCGTAAATTTGCTTCACAAACAATCGCCTGATATTGCCCAAGGAGTTGAT
>CAJBLF010000051.1 GCA_903953935.1 uncultured bacterium | reverse complement strand
TTTTCTATCAGTTTTATGTTTCCTGTAAGGTGTCTTTCTCCATGATCCCCCAACTGTCTCTTACTACTTTCTACTGTCTGGAACACATAATGCTCTGAGAGCATAGTACATAATCTATATGCCACATCTGACTTTACATTAAGCTGTTCACACAATTGTAATGTCTTATCTAATACTTGTTTGATACTCGATCTATTCAAATCACCTATCTCTCAAGATTTCATAGTAACGCTAACTATATCATCACTAATTCTGGCTCTTATTTCTTCCGTGAGTTTACTGTCTTTGAAATCATCCATTGTCTTTTTACTCTTTTCGTATCTTGTTGTATATTCCGCAACAGTTTCATTTACATACACTGTTTTTTCTATTCTGATAGCTTCATAGTCTGCGTTAGCCATCTCTTTCATTATCTCGTAATACTGTTTTATAACAGGATTGTTTTCAAAGTTTTTTTGATATTCTTGAATATTTTCTATAGTCAATTCTCATAAATCAAGCATATCCTTTAATGTAACATCAATACGTTTGTTTTTTATTATTTTTTCATTGTAATCTTTTATAAGATCTTGTGCCAATTCTCTGTTGCCTGTCTTTATCAACTCTTGAATACTACTCAAACGATCTGATATTTCTCTAAAATTCGTTTCCTTTAGAAAACTTTGTATACCATCTATATCACTTATTTTTCCTATTATTTTTGGTAGTTTATCACCAAACATAAACTCCTGGCTTTCATAGATTTTATTTTTCTTTTGCAATGCTTCTTCATATTTACCTTCCTTTTCTAATAATGCTATTTCTTTCACTGATTTTTCCATATATTCCTTAAATCTTTTCGAATATTCCTTGAATTCAACCCTAATCATATCTTTAATTCATTCTTTTTTTGTCTTATCCGTTTCTTTGTTATATTCTTCAAGAAGCTTATTTATACTAGTATTATCTATCGCACTTACTTCATCACCAACATCCGGATTGTTTTTCTGTACCAATTCATCTTTCAACATTGACTGTTCCTCTATTAACTTTCATAAAGCAACTTCATCTGCAGGCGTCTTATCTTTTTTTGATTGTAGTTTTTCTATTTCATTTGTTTTTTCATTAATCATATTTTGTAACTCCGTAGTTGTATGATTTACATCTACATTTGTGCTTGGTTTGATAATCACTGTTTCTATACCTGTAATAAATTTTATTGTACCATCGGTTTCTGTTTTTATTACTCATATCGCCTGTGATTCAACCGCTATCTTAAATGCAGCTAATTTTATTGGATCACTGGATATCACCTCATTTTCTGATGCATAATTTATATTCATACCGTATTGTTGTAATAATGATCACATATTTCTCACCTCTACAGGGATTTTTGATGGTGATAATTTTATAACATCTGTTATCGTAGGTAATACTTGATTTTTTTTTGATAGCGTTCAATCAGTATTTAATGTAAATCATGTCTTTTGGAAATGGCTAATTAGCTCGTTAACATTTCAATCATAATGCAATTCCAACTCAGCATTATTTCCAACTCTCTCTACATTTCAAAATGACACCTTATTATTAGCATATATTTTTGTGTTCGCTCATGGCGTAAGACTGTTCCATGTAGTCATCAGCATAGCCAATCATTGTATTCATGTACTTTTTTCTATCTGTCATGCCACTCATTCCGTTCATTCTTCTCAAAGTTCTTGTGAAAACTCACTGATGAATTTTTGTCAAAATGATTTGTTTTTGATTCATTGAGCAACATTGTCAAACATATTTTGTGTATAAGGATCGGTAATTTCCCCAAATTGTGGTTTGATTTTTTTAAGCAACAACGTGAGTTTAGCATTAGGATTGTTTGCAGCAAAATTTGAAATACCCTTTCACAATATCTGTCATGCTTTCATAAATCCATATACCGAAATCGTTCATATAACAAATTCTGTTCAGACATTCATCAAAAAATCTTTGGGAGATATCTTACCTCACTTCTCTCAGGTAATATAATTTTTTAACATCTCTACATCTGTTGGATCATCATATTTTATCTCTCTTTCAACACCATCTATCAATACCGTCTTTTTAAATCTCCGATTTTGTAATCATTCATTTGCTCGTTGTCATAATCTTGCTCATGCCATTCCAGCAGCAGTAGATAATGCAGCGACAGCTAGTAATGATAATCATCCACTAAATGGCGCAGCCATAACTGCAACAGCAGCTCATATTGCACATATCATCTGTAATCCATTATTCTTCAATCGTTGTAATCATAACTCTGTAAACGTTCAATTTGCAGATATATTCTTGGCATTTGACATCTCCTCCGCAAATTGAGTAATCGCTCATCATGATTGTATACCATCAATCAAAAAATTTACCGCATTCAGCGCTTGCTTGAGTTTGTTTTCATCTGCTGACACCAATTTTGACTTATCTATATTCTTTTGCATTTCTAATAATTGATTCCTCACCTTAACGAGAGATGATTCTTGTTTTTTTAATTCACCTATTTTATCCTTAACCTGAAGTGCCTGTGTAAATATTTTTGTTTCTTCGTCTGGACTGAGCCCATCTATCACAGGCACAAAAGAATTAATCATGGGCAATCATATCGGACTAGTTACCGAAAAAAGCACTCACAATACATCGATATTTTTCCAATCAATCTTTGCTTTTCACATCTTATCGTAAGATGTCTGTACACCTGACATTTTGGCCTGTATGTTTGATACATCACTATAAAATTTTACACTTTCTGGTGTAAATGTACTCACTACCGCAAGTTGATTTATTTGTTTTGCCTTCTGTTGTTGTTCTACAGTAATTGTTTGATATGGTTTATCTGATCATATTTTGTATAGATTTATATTTCATGCAGTATCTTTCTTGGAGTAAGCAAGATCATTCAAATCAAGTATATTCTTATCCTTCTCTGAAAGATCCATTCTTTGTTCACTATAACTATCTCCTTGATTGGATTGATCTACTCTCACATATTCTTTTTTATATTCTGGTAACAACAATGTTATTTTACCTATTTTTGCTTCTGATAGCACTTCTTTTATTTTATCTTGTTGCTGAAAATCATCAGTCATTCTAATATATATAGGATCACATCCTGGAACCGATAATTTTTGGTATACCTCTGGCACCTTACTATGTCTATTTTCAAATGTCCAACCCGTTCCCCTAGAATAATCATGTATCGGTCAATGCCGTCATCTCCTTAATGCATTGGCCTCAAGAGGCCATGTCGCTATAAACTCTTCCCACGAAATGGCAGATAAATTCCATCATATTCAAGGTGACTCTATCTGGGCTAACATATCATTTATAGCTTCATACTCTCACACTTGTTTGCTTATCTCTTTTCTTGTAGTTTGTAATTTAATTACTACCTGATCTCAAAACTTTTGTTTAATCTCATCTTCTGTAAATACTGTCGAGAGTGATATCAGCATCTGATTTTTTAGATCACCATTATTTGTCTTATCTGCTAATTCTAAGAGTTCCTTATATATAACAACTTTAGCATCTTTTTGATCATCTCTTAAATTTGCTAATTTATCAATCCTTGATTTAATTGCGTTGTAATTGTTTTGATCGACATTTCATTTATTAATCAATGTGATCTGATTTGTTTTATTGTCTGCTAACTCATCATAAAATTTTCACATATCAGGATATTTAGATAATTCTTTCTTTATAAGATCGAGTGACCCTATCCCCTGTATTGTGTCTATTTTCTTTATGTATTCTTGCCCACTCATCCCTCTGTACTTTTCAGCTAATATCTTATAATTTAATACTTGTATCAAATCCTCACTTCCAATCTTATTTTCAAAAAACATTCACGATACTCTTATATCCCCAAGAAAAAATTTAAGAAAATTTCCAAACACCTTGTTTTGTGTCTGAATATCTCATAATATCCCCAACATATCTCATAAATTTGGTATATTGAGAATTTTTTCAAAATCTTTTGGTCTTATATCTATTACTCACTGTCTTGTTATGAGCTCCTGTCTATAAATATATATGTTAGTTTTTCTTTCGTTTGCAGTATTTGTTGATAAATAAAACATATCTTTTAAATCTCATCTTGATCCATTTATTATAATATCCTCACCAAAACATATATTTGCTTGAAGCTGAATAGCTTTTATATCATTGACCGTATAATAATTTCCATTTCATTTACTATTTTTCCCAATATCTACATTAACTCTAGCAGATATACTATTTACCACATTATTCATTTTGGCCACTACTTCCTTTTTCTTATCTAATTTATCATTTCACAACAATATATTCCATAGATTAAGTATTTGAATTTCATTATCTGAGAATGTCTCCTTCTTTACAATATCATCTATTGCAAGATTAAGCGAGTTTTGCAAAGATTCTTTCAATTTTATTATTGTCTCTGGGTTTTCTGGACTATCTATTTGTATTTTCAGATCACGCACATTCTTTTCATTATTTAAAAATCATGAAGGCTTCATTGCGTCCTGTAATTCGTTAAGATCAATAGACTGATCCTGGTTTTTGTTTAAGTCTTCTATACCAACCATATCCTATATGTCAAATAAAATTTTATCCAATTCTTCTTCTGAAATTTTTTCACCCTCTTCCATTAGTTTAATTTTTTGTATCTTTTCTATTCATTTCTGCATCAACTCTTTTTCATTCTCTTTTTTGATACTCTTTATGGATTGATTCATAATATGTAGTATTCCATCAATCGTTTTTTCATCCATATAACTACTCTCCACTAATGCTAAAATACCTTCCGCGAGATTTCGGTATGGTTTCATTTTTGTCAGCACCTTGATGATCAATTCTTTCTTCTTTTCCATATCGACAACATTATGGTAAAAATCCTTATACTAAGTATACACACTATCGATGTTTTATCAAAAAAATGAGCATTTTCTGCTCCAAATAACTGACATTTTTGTTTTTTATGATATTATATATTTTTACTTGTTTTTTTGTCTAAATCATAGTTTTAAAATAAACAATTTTATTGTCTTCTTACGTATATATCAATTTTTTATATTTAACTATCTGTTGACATTTATATTTAAATATGTATAAAATACATACATATAAAACAAAAAACTAAACCATGAAAAACAGTATGAATGTTTTGTTTGCAATCATAATGATTGTGACTATCTCTGCTTGTGGAAACGACAACCACAAAACATCAGGAAACACATCTTCACAGGATCAGCAACAAATCACTACGTATGAAAATCAGATTGCTGAGCTAACCCAACAGAACATTGCTTATCATCAGGCAGATTCCCTGCGAATTGCCGAAATAGCAATGGCGACAGAGCTGGAAGATACCTTAAGCAGGATAAACATCTCCCCTTTGGGAATCATTGCTCTCTGGGATGGGAAAAAAGTACACAATCTCGCCAAAAACATGAAATATGATGCTACATTGGATGGTGGTTTCCGTTATGCTGTTCTGGATCTTTTCAAAGAATCTGGATACACGTTCTTACGTAAATCATTCATTACAGTGCCCGCCGTATGGCAAAATGTTTTTGTAGCTGAGACATCACGTATCGCCTGGTTAAAGAAAAAACTGGAGTTACCCGCAATCAATGCAGATATACTCCCCTATCTCAAGGACGAATATTCGTCTGATGGATTTCAGCAAAAGTATATTGTGCATTTCAAAAAGTTTTATGCCATCCATTCCTCATCTACTACAGATGGAGTCTGGTATCATCCACAATGGCAGAGCTTTGAGGATGGCTTTTTTACAGCATTTCCTACTGCCTTCGGTGGCGATCGTTCTAAATTTGGACGGGCATATAAACTCTGGAGAACATCCTATGTTATACCCATACCAGCCAAGAAAAAACTTGCTAAAATCATAGAAACCTATAATAGCTTGTAGTGTTTCTTCGCTACGTAATAGATCTCTTCTCGTATCTGAGAAGAGGTTTTTTTTATTTTGTCCTCAATTCGTTGATTTTTGCTCTGGTCTTAGGTCCGAGAAATCCTCTCAATGACAATGGATCCGAATCAGAAATCAGATTATATTTTTTTTGAAAATCATAGACTGCATCTATGGTAGCTTGGGAATATACGCCATCGATTGTTCCATTATATAGTCCTTGCGTCTGGAGAAATGTCTGAAGGATTTTTATCTCTGAAGATTGCTGTCACTTTGTATAAGCTCTGTAAAAGAGGAAAACTTTCTTCACTGAAGACACACCCTCCAAATCCTCCACCACTTTGTGGTCCCCCTCCTTTATTAAGGGACGCTCAGTTGGTTTTCCGTTGTAATATTTTGCTAGATCTATGATTGCAGCAACCGTACCCGTTGTATAGAGTTTAACAGGTAAAAGATTTTTGTTTTTTACATCAAGCTTCATCGTATTTCTCGTCATCGAACCGAATACTCAGCAGTCAGGGCTTTTTGAAGAAATTATTTTTTTTGTTGCTTGATAGGCACAAAGCGCCTTTTTGGTATGTGTTTCATACTCCCCATTCCGATATTTCTTATTGAGATATCAGAGTTTTACTAGATATTTTTGCAAAGTCCGTGTCCATATATCACTTCTTCCTTCCTCGAGCTGTTGGATCCAAAGTGCTATATCAAAAAAATATTTGAGCGTAGGGACAGAATCCCATAAGATCGAATCTTTGGACGAAAACTTAATGTTTGAATCTTTACAAACATATCCGGTCATGTTTTTTTTGCCAAACGTAAGTGCTCTAATGAGTCCTTCTTCGCCGTTGCCCATCCAAACATCTATACGATCAAATTTTTCTCCTCTCTCTCATGAGAGCACTATAGCACCTCCTCTATCAGCTATTTCTCCGAGTCCTAGTCCTGGAAAATATATACGTGTACCGAAAGCATATGCTGCTGGTCATGCTAACATTCCCTTGAATACTTTTTTGCCGGAAGCACCATAATCTCCTTTACCATTGAGTATTTCCTCTTCTATAAATGTCGGTTTATAATAAAAAGCTTGTCCAGTTTCTGGTGAATAATATGCGGTAAGCGTAAATCATCTTTCCTCACAACTGGAAAAATCAAATGCTCAAACAAAGCTTACTACGAATGAAATCGTTACCAATAATGAAAGAAATATTTTGGTCATATACCAACTAAATTATAAAACATATTATATATCACATAGCATTATTTTGAGAATGAACTCAATGAGTTTGAGTATTTATATTGAGCAATTGCATTTATTATATGTAGTTTTTTAGTTTGCTAATTACAAGTTTTTTTTTATACTCCAGAAAAAGATATACTACTTTATTTCTGTTGTAGAACATGACACAAGATAGGCTCAAAGACATAGAAAAAAGAGTAAATGATTGGATTGTAGATTTCGTCATCTGAGGGTCTTACCTTGGCGATTATTGGACACATATTTTTGAGAAAGCAAAAAAAATTTGATTAGAAGCACATACACATATTATAGTCCAATATGAAAAATTCAAAGAATGGTACAGAGATTAATCTTCTTCGGTATATGCATCGATAATATCTAAGATTTCTTCATCAGAATAATATTGATCATGACCATATACTTCTTTTTCATCTGTTACCCCCTCTTTTTTTATTGCTTTTCAGAAATCTATAATATATATTTTCCCGTCAGGACATATCATAATATTTCTTAAACTACCTCATAAATCCCTATGATAGATTCATTTTTCATGCATTTGTGATAAGAATTCTCTTATATCCTTTTTCATAATGTCAGCCTGTTGTTTTGTGAATAATTTCATCCCCCTTGTATTCTGGTAGATATAAGGCCCAACTTCTATCTTTCATAACATATTTCTAGCTTTCTCAACACCAAATATCCTCACAATATTGGTATCTGCTTCTCTATCGTTCTGAGCCATTGGTCGTTCTGGCTTATTTTTTCGGGTAACTTTATTGAGCAATAAGGTATATAATGTTTGTCCAGGAACAAACTCCATAACTATATATTGTTCCCTATTGGGCAATTCTTGATATCCAAACAATTCAGGAACCTTTACCCTAGGATGATCAATCGATTCATATACAGTTTGATGCAAACGAAACTCTGATCTTAAATCATAACCATCATCGAAGGTATCTTTTTTCTTTTTTGCCACAAGGAAATATTTTTCTCATCATTTATATGGTAAAGCTACTTTATAGATCAAACCTTGTTTTCAGAATGTTAACATTTGAACCTTATGCTTCAATACTTGTTTAATGACGTAGTTGGTTACTTTTTGTTTATCTAATCCATCAAGCACACTAAAAATATCATCCACATGTGGTGGCTCTTTTTTTGGTACACTACCATCGATTTCATATTGCTCTTTGAGCTTTTTTTTCATCCGTTTTACCAAAATAAAGTTACTATTTATATTTTTCAGCTTCACCAATCACCTTATTCATCACTTTTATACATTCGATAGGATATGTGCCGACTGCTGTCTCTCCTGACAACATAACATATTCAGCACCCTCACGTACCGCATAAAAGATATCACTCACCTCTGCTCTTGTCGGCACTGAATTGGAAATCATAGATTCCAACATCTGTGTCGCCACTATCACGGGAGTGTTTTTTATCTTACACATTTTTACAATATTCATCTGATGAATGGGGATCATTTCTACTGGAAGCTCAGTTCCCAAGTCTCACCTAGCAACCATAACCATATCACTCACATCAATGATAGTACCTACATTATCAACCCCTTCTTGATTCTCTATTTTTGCAATAATTTTGATAAATTCGCCACCATTGGCCTTGAGAAAATTTCTCATCTCTATCACATCATCCGCTTTTCTAGTAAAACTCAATGCAACATAATCAAATTTCTCTTTGATAGCAAACAATATATTTTCTTTATCCTTTTCTGTTATTCCTGGTAAATTATAATGAATGCCAGGTAGATTTATGTGTCTTCTTGAGCCTACTACAAAATTATTTAATGATTTAACCACTATATATTCTGATCATTTTTCAAGAACCTCAACTTCGAGAAGCCCTGCATCTATTTTCACAATTCCACCTATCTTCACATCAACAACTAATGATGAATAATCACAAAACAATCAGGTAGGATCACCATGATTTTCTACTATATATATCTTAAATATTTCTCAAACAGTATACGTAATAGGTGTTTCTAGATATCAACTTCTGATTTCTGGTCATGCAGTATCTAGCAATAATTGAAAATTTCCTCCAACTTTTTGTTCGACTGAATGAATAGTATCCACATCTCTTTTTGTCGTTTCTTGAGTATAATGCGGAAAATTGAACCTTACTATCCTGATACCATGTTCATAGCATCTAATAAGTTGTGACTCACTATTTGTCGCTGGTCCTATAGTCATTACTATTCACGTCATTGGCTAATTTGTATATTAAGTCATAAAACATTTCAGTAAATACTAACTAACAGTGAACAACTAATAACTAACAGTGATCGTATTTTCTTATTCAATAATTGTTAGTTGTTAGATGATAGTTTTTAGTTAATTTGATACATCTTTTTGTCATCTAAAAATTCTTTTGCCAATCTAATTTTGCCTTCATCATTAGCATACATAGTATAAATTACCTCACCTTTTTTAACTGCATCACCAAGTTTTTTGTGAAGATATAGTCCCGCTTGTAAATCCAGTGGAGAACCTAATGTTCTCGCAGTTACATTTACTACTTTCATATCAATATATTTCACTATTCCATTTTTTTCTGCTACGATATCTTTTTGAATTTTTGCCAATTTTAATTTTTCTGAAAGAACTTTAGGATCACCATGTTGCGCGGAAATTATTTTTTGCATCATTTCCCATGCCTTACCACTTATGAGTTGTCCATATGCAAGCTTTTCAGCATCTTTACCTTTTGCCATACCGACAAGTTCGATAATCTTAGATGCCAAATATACTGCCTTCTTTTCAAGATCCATCGGTCTTTGTGTGTGTTGTTGTAACACCCTTAAAACTTCTCTTACCTGCAATACCGCTCCAATACCTGCGCCGATTGGCTGTAATGCTGGGGTCATCTCTACATGTACCTTCATTCCCAATTTTTTACCTACATATTCATATTTCTTTTTAAGCAATCTCGCTGTCTTCATATCAGGTACTTTAGCAGTAGGACCTACAGGAATATCGATCAATGAATGATTGATTCCCATAGCATATTTCTTGGCCATAATACTTACTATAGTTCTTGAGTATGATTGCATAGATAATGGATATGCTACTTTGATAAGCTTTTCATCAGCTGGAGCTAGATCTAAACCACCTCATCGAACCAAACAGCAATTGTTTTTTCCAACTAAATCTTCTATTTCTTTTTTACTAAATGAAATATCCATAAGTACACTTACACATTCTCCCGTAGCTGCTGGTGTAGTAATTGCTTTGGAAAATGTCTTTGGCATTTTAATTCCCAACGATGTAAGTAAAGGAATCATAATCATCGTAGTTTCATTTCCTGGCACTCATCCCATACAATGTTTATCTGCTACCACACCTGGGAAATGTAGCATTTCACCAGACTTTGCCATAGCTTCAGCCATCCGATAAAGATCCTCATCCTTTGAAGGAAGAAAAAATCCCATCGCAGAAAAGTACGTCGTCAAAACATCAGTAAATCTATTGTTTGAAATATCTTTCATAATGGCCAATATTTCTTGTTTGTTGAGTCTTTTTCCTGTTAATCATTTTTTGAGCGCATCGAGAGATTCTGACGTGTTTTTGGTAAATGAAACCGTAACGAGTTGCCCACTTCTCATTTTATATTTTTCTCTTATATCTTCAAATATCCCTACTTCTCAACGTTGTACGTAGGTATTACTTAGATCTACATCAAAGACAAATTCTTTATCATCATAGATAAGAGACACCTTGTCCATACTCGTAATTCCATGTTCCCAAGCGTCTTGTTCATTGATCAATACTACCAATTGTTCACCTTCGTGAATATCAACAATCTTGGTCTTTGCAGTAAACATCGCTTTGTCTGTTTTTGTTTCCTTTGTTTTCATTTTTTGTACACTAATAAATAATAAAAAGATAATTTGTCTTTATGCGGCTTCTTTGGATATATCATCAAAATCTTCTTTCAAATCTCTTTTTGTCTCAATTTCAACTTCTTCTACCGTCTCATGATTGGTTGCTAATTGTTGTTCGGCTATTTCCACAGCTTTTTTGGATAAGGTCTTGCTCACTACTTTTAACCCTGCGATCCAAGGACTTGCTTCAGGAGCAAATACCGTACATACTCCTGACGCTACATTCATGTATGTGTCGATAAATTTTGCATCTTTTTTGACGTTTTTTATAAGTTCATCATTTGGTATTCAAGGTCCATCCACTACTCCAATATGCACCAGAAATCTATAAAAAACGGAAAGCTCTGGTCCAAATGATTTAAGTTTTCATGATTCATAATTGAATAACGATTTTATATGACCGATAGAACCCATGCCAATTGTCGCTTTTACTATGTTAAGTGCTCCATCCTTATATAAGGTAGTTCTATCCTTGTCAGATAATTTACCGAACATATCTCTTAATTTCTTTCCATTTTTACTCTTATGAAAATCATCTAAATAGCTTACTATATCACTCGTATCTGAGTGTTCAACTAATGTACTTACTCAGGTGGTAGCGATATTGAATTTTGCGAGTTTTCATTCATCTAAGGGCATCGTAGTAGATTATACAGTTAAAGAATTAATTACTTTCTCCTCTTTCTGCGTGTCTCACATCTTTATTATCTTTTTTTTCAAAGAAACTAATTGCCTGAGCCAACTCTTCATGATCTTTGGCATATTCATGGATATCTATTCCTTGTTTGTATGCCTCACATGCTTGAACTAATGCAGTTGCACCTTTTTGTGTTCCACCCGGGTGCGCATGACATCCAGCTCACATCGTGGTGATAAAATCTACATTTTCCATTACATCGATAAATGGTTTCAAAAGCGTAGGATTAAGTCCTCCTGAGATGATAGGACAACATTTCTTGATTGCTCTCCAAGAATCATCCTGCAAAACTTGGTGATGTAATGCATCTTGAAGAATATTTTTTACAAAATCCATATCGTCTTCTGGGATAGTCCCTCGTGACTGCATAAACATATGTCCTGGAGCTTTGAGTCCAAAAATATTATGTGCTGCAGTAACATCCTCTTCAGGTGTCCCTGCCATCTTTCCTACACCTGCTGTTCCTGTATGGATACCTGATGCACCAGCTAATCTTGCAAATTTGGAAAGTACCAATACCGTGTATCCGATAGGATTTTCTGGTCTCGTAAATGCACCATGTCCAGCTCTATGAAAATGAATAAACACTTCTGGATATTTTCTTCTAAGCGTCTGTACCGCCATCCAACCTGCTGTAGTACCATCGATAAGAAACGCATATGATCATTTTTCCATACCTGAGTTTACTATCATCTCACATCTTGCAATCATCGTATCATAATCAGCTGCTGAGACATTAAATGAATGTACTTTCTTTTGTCCTGTCTCTTTCACAGCTTTGGCCATAGCTTCTTTGACATGTGCTACCATCTTTTCATAGGGACAGAAATCCTGATCTGCTTGTGGTTCATCGTTCTTAACGAAATCACCTCCTCCTACCCGGAAATCGTAGGCTACTTCAGCATACTCAGCTGAAGTGAGTCCCATCTTTGGTTTTACGATAGTTCCGAGAATTGGTCTATCATATACGTTCAAATAATTTCTCATATCATCTAATGTATAACTTGGTCCATCATATTGTTCGAGCATTGCTGGTGGAAATCGTACATCAAGAAGCTTCAATGCTTGTACTTCCTTCATTCCAAAGATATTTCCTGCAATATAGGTTAATATATTTTGTACATTACCATCACGATCAAACAATCTTCGTGGATACGCAATCCATACCAGATTTTTTTCGATATCTACCTTGTAGACGAGTGAATTCATTTCACGAGAAAATTTGGTTTCTGTTTGTACAGCAAAATTTGTTCCCGTACTTGATTCTGCGGAAACTTCACATGCTGCTTGGAGAATATTGAGTTTTCCCCCAGGAATCAGATGAAATACACAAAGCATATATTCACCATTCTGAGGATCTTTGAGATTTAGATCCACGTATGCTGCTTGATGTGAATTGATGGTAGAAAGAAGTTCTTTGATGTCCATTATAGCAATTTAAAGATTAAAAGATTGGAATATTATTAACATTGAAAGATTGTGGTATCTATATTTTATTTAATTATTATCTATTTTACCTAACAACTTTTTTTTTAGGTCTTCGGCTTGTGAATTCTGTATACTTCTTTGTTTTGTATACTTCTTTGCATGGTTTCTTCTCTGTATGGTTTCTCTTTTTTTGATTGCTTTCCCTTCTATTGCTTGTTCAAAAACTTGTCTGATTGCTTGTAATTCCTTTGGCTGACTATAAAATTTTACTATCATTGCATACTTCTTTTGTTGCTCCTTATCTTTTGTTTGTAGATATCTTCTGATTTCATTGTCTTCTCTATTTAATAATTTATCTATAAATTCTATTGCTTGTTTGTTATTATACTCATTTGCAAAATTCGCTTTTTCTGCTAACACATCCTTGGAAAGACGATAAAGATATACCATCTGATTTTGATGTATAAAATCGTGTATAGGTGCCCATTTATCTTCATTCTCTTGAGATCAATAGTTAATAGCTCATCAATCCTCTCTCCGATAATCGATAAGACTAATAAGATCTTCTTTGTCTTTGATTGGTAGATTATCAATTGTTTTCTCTATCTTGGCTTTCTCTGTTTTTTCTATATTTTCTTCTGCTGTCACGGTATCGTGATCTATAAAGTTGGTTAAAAGATTCATTTCATTTATATAAAAAGATAAAATTGGCTTTTTATTATTGTAATTATACTGATTTTTTTGTATCTGGCAAATTTTCTATGTCTTTTGTCAGATCTGCCAAATCAATAGTATTTTCCATCTCTGCTACTGCATTATTGAAGTTGATCTGCATATCTTTTCCATCGAGATACGTCTGATCTGTGCTCACTTCCAACTCAGACTTGCTAATGAATTTTTCAAACACGGATAGGTCTATTATGGGGAGATTTCCTTCTTTGGTTTGAAAGACGGAAAAAAATAAGGCATAACCATTTTTGGTGGTTTGAAACCCCTTATCAAGTACTATCTTTGGATCATTCAATAATCCAAGCAAATATTTCTCTTGGTTTATACCCTTCTCTTTCATATTTTGAGCATACGCTCACTTTTTATTCACTATATTAACTATACTACTTCTAAATTGTTTCAGTTCATCAATGGTATAATACTCTAGTGTATTATTGATGAGCGTATACATATCATATGCTACTGCGTTTTCTTCCCTGGAAACAGTCTCTGCGGGAATATTTTTATCCTTTCCCATCATGTCGAATATATCTTGAGCGACAACATTCTGAAGCACTTTTTTTTCGAATATATCTTTTTCTGTTGAGATATCCCAAACTCCTTCTTTTTTAACATTTCTTTGTACTTCTTTGGCAACATGTTCCTTATATTCATTACTATCTTTAGCTATTTTCATAAGTTCTTTAAAATCTATGTTTTTTGCTCATGTGAGAAAATCCTGAAATTTTGGAAGCTGCATACCTTCAACATTTTTCTTTCCACCTATAGGATCATTGATAGAAAATGCTTTATCTCCTCCCTCTCTTGCAAGGAACTGTTCCTGCTGAAGTGTTCATGTAGTGAGATTGTAATACAAACACAATTTTTTTCCGTTTATCGTACCATTGATATTTACGATAACATCTTCACCATTTTTTTTGATAAATTCTTTCTGATCCACCATCGCGAATTGATTCAATACATTCTCCTGCTCAGTAAGATCGACATCCATATACATTTTCAATGTATTGAGACACGTAGTCACTGCCTGTTGTTTTATGACTGTATTGGTATCTTCCAAAAGCAGTTTTTCTGCTGTTTCTGTGGCTGCATGTGACTTTATTTTTTCAATCTGATCATTTTGTTTTTCTGGTTTTTTTATGTCGTTATCTGCATCTATAAGTTTTTTATATTCCGGATTTAATTTCATCAGATCAGCATAGTATTGATAGTCTTTATCGGTTTCCATTTTGACCAGTGATTGTATGCCATTTGTCGTAAAATATTGAATAATATCCTGATTTCTGAATATATTGTCCCTTATACCGTCTATTGTAAATTTTTTTGAGTTTTTGTTTTCCGCAATAGACATACGACCTATCTCTCAATACATCTCCTCTCACCATATCTGTTTGAGCTCATTACCTAACCCTATCGATTCGTTGTATACATAATAATCGACCATCATCTGATTAAATTCTTGCTGTTTTTCGGTGCTAAGTTTTTTGAATTCGTCAGATTGCTGTAAAAGTTTCATATCAATATCATATTTTAATTTTTGTTTAATCTGATCTGGTGTTCCATAGGATTTCGTCAACACTTCTAGTTCTTTTGGTTGTAATGCTTTTAGAGCATTCTCAATCTCTTCAGGCGTACTCCTAACATTTTCTAAATCATTCTCCCTTTTGAACACATCAAGTTTATTTTGAAATTCTGATAATATGAAATAATTTTGCAATTGTGCCAGCGTCAATGCGTTGGTATGGGTTCATGTCTCCAAAGACAAATTCTTCGATTCCGATGCTTGCTGAGCCAAAAAGCTTCTGAATTCTGTTTCAGATAACGTATTTAACTGAGTTATTTGTCCATCTTCTAGTCCATTGATATACGATGAAAATCATTCAATTCAGAATTGATTCTTGATGATATCTTGTTTTTTAGGCGTGAATTTTTTTGCTATATCTGGCTTCACTTCCTTATTAAAATTTATAGGTTCTCATTTTTTCAATCTTCTGATTAGCTCAGTTTTGATCTGAATATTATAAGCAATATTTTGTTTCCAATCGTTTGTTTTTCTTCCATATGCCAATGCCTTATTGTATTCATCTTTTTTACACACACCAAAATCTTCTGCTAGATACGGGGCAACTTTCCTAAAATCCAATCCCTGTTCACCCACCAAATCATGTAGCGTCTTATTATTGTAATTCGCTACCTTGGGAGTATTTTTTTGGGTTTCTATCTGTCTTTTTTCTCCTTTTTCTACCATACTATTACCTGATACCTAAAATATACTTACTTCACCATCCATGGATAGTGTTTTTTGACTACTTTTTTTATGTCTTTGGGTTTGATGATACCATATTCGGTTATAATTCCTGTGATAAATTTTGCAGGAACCATATCAAAAGCGTAATTGAGAATGTCCAATCATTTTGGAGCCTCTGGTCGAAGTTCTTTGCCAGATCTTTGTTCTATTTTTACGGTATTTTCGGTATCTATCTTTGTTAAGCTTCCCACAATATATACGGGTATCTTAGAATGGTATGCTGATAATGCAACAGAAAAACTTCCAATCTTATTGTAAATACTTCCATCCATTTTGATCGCATCAGAACCGATAATAACCATATTTATATCAATATCAGATTCGTACAAGTTATCTATAAAAAATGGTGCCGAATCATCCACAATCATTGTATTGGGGACCCCTGCTTTGATGAGATCCTGAGAGGTCTTTCTTCATTGAAATAATGGTCTAGTCTCGGTATTGTATACATGAATCTTCTTCCCTTGTTTATGTGCTTCTACAAGAATCTTAACTACTGAGCCACTATGACAATGGGTCATAATATTCATATTCTTTTTAATTAATTTTGCTCCTATCAATGGTCTAATTGCTTCTTCTGTCTCTATGTCCTGGACATAGCTTTTTCCTGTTTTGAATAGTGTCATCTGCATCGTTTTGAGATCTGCTTTTTTAGTTACTAATTCCTTGTACGTTGCTAAACATTTTTTGAGTCCATTAAATAACATGGGTTCAGTAGCTCTAGCAGTTTTGAGCAAAACAATCGCTTGTTTGAGAAATGTGTCGAATTCTTTAGTCGATACAAATTTCTGTCTTTGGATTTCTTTGGCTAGGATATCGATACCTGCTTTGGCAATGTTCGTTGCTCACTGAATTTTGATACTTTTGATGTCTTCGACAATGGTTTTAATGGGCGTGAGGTTCATCATGGTTTTGTTGTATATATGAAATAAAGGAATATTTTTTTCTTATGATTACCTTATTTAGCAGCTAATTTCACTACATCAAAAGTTTTTATCATAGCATATATATTTGTCATTCTCTTATCATGGATATGTGATCACGATTCATCTCATTGATCATCATCATCTTCAATCATCTTTTCAAACATATCTATGAGAATTCTCTGATTATCTGTATAATATTTTTCTCTCCCCTTGACCCACTCTAAAAACTCTTTCTTAGAAAGCTTCTGAAGATCGGTTATCTCTTTGAGCATTTTTTCTTTTTCATTCTTTTCCTTGCATATTTTATTGATTAGTGCTTCTTGAAGTGCGAACATAGCATCTTTATGGTGCAGTATACCATTACTTTGACCGTATTGGATATCATTTCATCAATACTTAGGCATACGTATTTCTGCTTGTCATCACTTGGGTGAATATAGTATAGCACAGTCATCAAGAAACCTTCTTACTACTGCATGTTTATATATTCATTCTTTCTCTGCCCAAGGATATTCTTTCTTTGCTCGAGCTGGGACTACAAACAATGGCAATGGACTATGTGACAATCACATAAGTTGAGGGATATCTCTTCTCGTAAATACTTCTTGCGTAAACTCTCATGTTCCTATATGCAATAAAACGTCTTTACCCTCATATTGGATGAGTGTATACAGATATTCTTTATTTTTAACCTTTAAATCATCTTCTTCCGGATGATTCTTTTCTGTATATGCTCCATATGCTATTTCCTGATCTGTTTCATAATATTGTTTTGCTAATTTTGTCATCGTTTCTAGTGTATACATCTCCATGTATCCTCTCACATTTCCCAATACATCAGCAATTTCATCCTGCTTATCGCTGATGTTGGTCGTAGATGCATATATGTGTTCTTTTTCTCCGTATGTCCTCATATCACCCAAAAAAACTAAAAGTGATTACCTATAAGTATATCTGAAATACGCAAAAAACACCAAAAAAAGACGCATTTCTGCATCTTTTTGACTATACAAATCTCCAAAATATGATCTATTTAGTATTTTTTTATGGGAAAACATACTCAACACCCCAACAATTCCTTAATTTTTTTTAGAATTATTACTTATTTTGCCACTATTTCAGCTATATAATAAATTTTCTTGGCTGTCATATCATATAATTCCACCATAACAACTTCGTGACTATATCATTTTTCTGTCATATACTTAATGATTGCAGGATAGACTATTATAGGACCTACCATAGAAGAAAAGGTATTTTTCATCGGAAATTCAGCGACTATCTTGTTTCCCTGAGGAAGTGTTTTGGTCTTTATGTCTGGATCATTTGTTAATTTTCTTGCATCCTGCGGATCAATAACTGCTCCAACATCACTTCTCAGCTTTGCTCATGAGACAATGGCGGGATCGTCATAATATATACCTACTCCCGTATATGAAACAATACCGACTCCAGAGAGTGCCATATATACCTTATCCATGGAAGATCATACCTTATTATATTCTCCTATAAAATTCACATATGCAATTGTTTGTTGTTCCATATTCTGCTCTTTGACCTCAACCTTAATGAATCCCCCTAGATACCATCGATTTACGAGTGCTAACACTGCTAATATCACAATTAATCGTAATAGCTTTTTGAGAAATTTCATGATTTTATAGCTAAAGAATAAAATATATACGAAAGAAACGGTCGCAACCGTTTCCTACGAAAAACTATTGTATATTATATTTTAACTACTGCAACCTTACCATCTGGATCTATTCCCTTGATTTTTACTCTGATAACTTGTCCGAGCTTGAAATGATTGGTAAGTGGAATATCATATCTTTGTCCAAGGTTAGAAATATGGCAAAGTCCCATTTTCTTTTTAGGTAATTCTACAAACAACCCGTAATCTTCTATTCTCTTGACCTTTGCATCAAACTCTTGTCCTACTTCTAGATCAGATGCTATCTCTAAGATTATAGCTTCTACTGTATCGATAACTGCTTGATCTCTATGTCCTATATAACATGTTCCATCATCTTCAAAATCAATTTTCACTCCAGGATTTTTTTCAATGATACCATTGATTACATCACCACCCTTTCAGATTACTTCTCTTACTTTTTCAGGTTTAATATGGATGATTCTAATCTTTGGTGCGTATTGTCCTACGGTAGATTTTGGTTCAGCAATAGTTTGTAGCATTACTTCCATAATTTCTTTATATCCATCAAATGCTCTATCAATTGTTTCGTGTATAATATCCATAGTAAGTCCTTTCAATTTCGTATCTAATTGGATAGCTGTCATTCAATCTTTTGTTCCTGCAACTTTGAAATCCATGTCTCCAGTAAAATCTTCTGTCGCCATAAGATCATTGAGCACTATGTGTTTGGTAATATTATCATTATCATCATGGTCAGTCATCAATCCCATAGCAATCCCAGCAACTGGTTTTTTGATAGGAACTCACGCATCCATAAGTGCTAATGTTGAACCACAAACCGATCCCATAGATGTAGATCATCCTGAACCTAAACATTCAGATACTGCTCTGATGGTGTATGGAAATTCATCCATTGATGGAAGCATTCTTTCCAATGCTTTTTCTGCCAATCTTCCATGTCCTATTTCTCTTCTTCCTGTTCCTCTTGTACCTTTTGCTTCACCCACAGAAAATGGAGGGAAATTGTAATGATGGAAATATCTTTGATGTACGTTATTGTTTTCCATATCATCGAGAATCAGATATTCTTTTGGTCATCATAAAGTAACTGTGGTCAATACTTGTGTATCTCATCTCCGGAATAATCCACTTCCATGTACTCTCGGTAATGTCGCTACTTCACAATAAATAGGTCTAATTTCTTTTTGATCTCTATCATCGATTCTTTTTCCTGTATCAATAGTGCGGTGACGAAGAAAATATTTTATCACAGTAAATACTCACATTTTCACTTTAGTCTCGGTGAAATCTGCTTGCTCATTATCAGCGATATTTTCTTTGCAGATAGCCAATACCTCTTTTTCGTAAAGAGAAGATAATTCGTTGAATGGTACCTTACTATTTCCCGTAAGTGCAGCCAATTTATCTTTGGTAAGAATATTACTAATGTATGCTATAAGTGCCTCTGATGGCTTGTTGTAAACAATCTCTTGGTTTTTTATTGTGGTTTTTTTGAGAAATTCTGTTTGAAAATCACATGATGCATCGATAGCTTTTTGTCCTACTACGAAGGCTTCTTTGAGCAATTCTTTTTCAACCTCATTTCCTTCAGCTTCGATCATATTAATAGATCATTTTTTTCCTGCAACTAATAATAGAAATAAGCTTTTTTCTGACTCTGCTCTTGTTGGATTGATAATAAATTTCCCGTCAATGTATCCTATCTGCGCTGCGCCTACTGGACCATCGAATGGAATACCTGCTGTCATGATAGACAATGATGACCCTATGATAGTGGCAACACCAAGATCTACTTCTTGATCAAGTGCAAGTGGCGTTATAGTTATTACAACATCGTTGATCATACCCTTTGGAAACATAGGTCTAAGTGCCCTATCAGTCAGTCTACAGTAGAGAACTGATTGATCTGATGGTCTTCCTTCTCTTCTTCTATACGCTGCTCATCCAAGCCTTCCTGCTGCAGAAAAACTCTCTCTGAAGTCAATCATAAGCGGTAAAAAATCAGAATCTGATCTTGGATTTTTTTCCATGACCGTAGAACAAAGAAGTACATTGTCTGCAAATTGCAACTTAAGTGAACAGTCTGCTTGGACTGCTAATTTTCCCGTTTCAAACGAGAGATGCTTTCCTTCCCAATCGAAGGATTGCGTGTGGAGTTCAAACTCCTTTTTTTTGATAGACATACTAAAAAAATAACGAGAGTAAAAGATCTGAGAAGAAAATATGGTAATTAGACAGATTAAAATAACTAACAACTAATAGTTAACAACTAACAATTATGGATTTGTTTGCTATCGTCTATCAACTATCGCTTATTTTAATCTGTCTTGCTAATCAACCACATCTCTTTGGAAGAAAATATAGCAATTCATAGCAAAATTGCAAAAGAATTAATAGTGATAGCTCTTACCATCCTCTATCGTTCCTATTCTATACAATTGCTCCAATAACGTTACTTTCGCCAAACCATGCGGCAAAGTAATTGCTCAAAAAGAAATTTTGACATCTATATATTTAGCTAGTACTGGCTCATCCAAACCATAGGGTCAGCCAATAATGAACACACAATTTTTATCGGTAAGGAATTTGTGTAATGCTAGGGTATCTAATTGTTTTCCTTCCTTACTTAATAAAATTTTTTGATATTCTGAAAATTTTTCCAGCTTAGCGATGATATTCTCTGTATCGGCCTGTATCATTTGCTGGGTATTTCCTTTTCTATTGGGTTTTATATTTTCTATCTTCACAGATTTGCCTAAGCGCTTGGTGTATTCCTCAACTACCTTTTCTCGATGTTTGTCTGAATCACTAATACTCAATAGTATGAACATATTTCGTATTAAATTTTAAAATTTTCAATTTATAATTTCTAAACTCGTTTTTGATGTATTTGAAAATTAAAAATTAAAAAATAGACAATTAGTATTGTATATATTTCGGCGGCTGTCCACTATATGGACTCAGTACTTTAAAAATATCACCCTTTTGAATTCCTCTATTCTCAAATTCCTCCAACAGTCATTTTTGGCTTATTTGTTTCCAAAATCGCCCTTCTGCCTCATCATTTCCTCGTTGGAGCATCCAGACAAGTTTAGCAAATTCTTCATTATAAATTTCTCGAACACTAACATACTGAGCATCAGTTGCTGAAATATAGTTCTCATTTACCAATACTTCTTTTTCATGATCACTGATATTTCTTATCGAATTCTCACTATGTTTCACTTCGTGATGAGGAATATTTTCTATATGATATACTTCTTGGATATCAGTTTTTTTGAGCATTTCGACAATTTTTTTTAATCGTTCATCGACACCGAAATGTGTCGCAGCCGATATCGTAAGGGTATGCTCATCAAGAAGTTTTTTCGTGATTTTGGTTCAGATTTTATTTTTTTTGAAGAACTCTAAAATTTCTTTTCGAAATTGTGCTTTGTACTCTTTGAGAATATCGGGATCATTGACGAGATCGTATTTATTGATAAGAAATATCATTCTTTTTTCTATCACCAATTTTTCTTCCTCATAGATAAACAAGGTAATCATTCCTTTATCTTCTCTAATCTGAATTTCTACAGCATTGGGATCTTTACTAAATTTCGTACGCGTATAGGTACAAATTTCTTCCAATAATTCTGGAATTTCATGTATTCATGTATCATATCTAGAAATATCACCGATGAGACAAAATACTCTCGCCTTGAGGACATGACGCAGAAATGCGTTCCCTAATCCCCTTCCTTCAGCAGCACCTTTGATGAGTCCTGGAATATCGATGACATTAAAATTTGTCTTTTGAACGGTAACTGATCAAAGATTCGGTATCAATGTCGTGAATGGATAGTCAGCAACTTTTGCTTTGGTATTTGATATACTATTGATGATGCTCGTTTTGCCGACACTCGGCGTTCCAATCAATGCCACATCAGCAAGCAATTGAAGCTCAAGTACCAGTTCTTTTTTGTGTCCCGGTTCTCCAAGCAGACAAAATGTCGGATACTGATGTACCGCATCCTTGAAATGGATATTTCCTACTCCCCCTTCACCACCTCTGACAGCCGTATATTGTTCTCCATCTTTGGTAAAGGTGTAAAGTATTTCATCTGTCAATTTATCTCTTATGAGTGTCCCTACAGGAACATAAAGAATCAGGTCCTCTGCATTTGACCCATATTGATCTCTAGATTTTCCTGCTTCTCCTGGATTTGCCTTGAATGTTGCTCTATATCTATAGGTTTGGAGAGTGTTTTCATCTTTGAGTGCTTGTAAGATGACTGATCATCACTTACCTCCATTTCCTCCTGACGGTCATCAAAAAGCGACTCCTGCCTCTCTTCTTCAGGTCACTGTTCCATCTCATCCTTTTCCGGACTGAACATTTATTGTTACTTCATCATAAAAACGCATGTTTTTTTTAATTTAAGAACTAATAATTCTGAATTCTGAATTGAACTCTTTGCAAGATAGTAATAAAATAGAAAGCAAAAAAAAGAGTAAATAGACTAAAACAAATATGTTTTTTAATGTAAAATAGAAGATATTTTTGGAAGATGACATAATAAAAAAACGAATCTCAATTTATTTGACCAACCGAATTATTTATTCGTATTGGTCAACTATACATCCTTCAATCAAAAATATGAAAAATATTTTTGAAGAAGGATATAAAAAAAGAACTTGCTCTGAATATCAGAGCAAGCTATAACTACAATGAGATGTATTACAACAAATCAGCTGCAAGTTCAGCAAGTTCGCTACGTTCACCCTTTACCAAGGTTACATGAGCAACAATCCTCTTGCCGGCAAGCCGGTAAATTGCATGACTTAATCCGTTGGAACGAGCATCAAGATATGGAGAATCAATCTGTTGTACGTCTCCGCAGAATACAATCTTTGTGTTTTTCCCTGCACGAGTGATTATTGTTTTCACTTCGTGGGGAGTAAGGTTTTGCGCCTCATCAATGATAAACAAAGTATTATTTAAACTTCGTCCTCGAATGGATGCCAAGGCCTGAACCCTAAGTTTTCCGTCCTTTAAAAGGGACGTGATATAATCAATCTTTTCAACGACAGCGGGTGCTTTTTTTTGGTTTTTCCTCTTTGTGGGAGCCTCTTCTTCGGTTTCAACAACCACGTCTACTTTCGGTCCTTTCATTTGACTTTGAATAAACGAGAGATTATCGAACAGCCCTTGCATATAAGGAGATACCTTTTCTTTTTCATTACCAGGTAATGCACCAATATCCCTATTACTCAAAGGCACCATAGCTGCTGCGACAATAATACGATCATATTTATTGTCTTTAAGTTGTTGAATAGCAGTAGCCATAGCCAACAAGGTTTTTCCTGTTCCCGCTTTCCCCATTAACGTGACTAGATTGATATCCTTATTCATCAGTGCACTTACAGAAAACACTTGTTCTGAGTTCACGGGAGTAATTCCAGCAACCTTGATCTTTTCTACTTTGTGGAAATATTCCATGTTTCCATCGACGCGAACAAGACAGTTTTTGTTGCTTGTTTTGATCACAAAGAACTTATTTGGTTTAAGCTCTTCTGCTTCGATATATCCTGAATACTCCTGACCAAAGATGGGGGCCTTACCACTTTTATACAGCACATCAACAAGCGACGACAAGCCTTCGTGAACGAGTTCACCTCTGCCCATATAGAGTTTTTCTATGTTGGGCACCTTATCGTTCTCATAGTCCTGTACTTCTATGCCGAGCAAATCGGCTTTTGCCTGGAGATTGAAATCCTTGGTAACAAGGATCACGCGGCGTCTTTTTCCCTTGATCTCTTGTTCTTCAATCTCAAGAACACTACTCAAAATCCAGTTGTCTGGTGTAGAATGAAAGAATTGTGATTTTACCAATGGATGGAGTTCTTTGGGTAACCGGATTATTTCAATATTTCCCAAACCATTCCCGAGTGAAACGCCTCCATGTGATAAAGCAGGAACCATTTTTTTGAATTTGATGGCATGTTTGTTGCCCTTACCACTTGTAAATTCTTTTTCTACTTTCGTTTCTCTCAATAGCTTCAACTTCCGGTGAAATTCCCGAACATTCACATTGATGGTTTCGTTTCCTTTCTTGAAAGTATCCAATTCTTGGATTACCGTAGAAGGAATACGAACATCATGTTCTTCGAACTTTTCTATGGAGTCGTAGTCATGTAAGATTACATTCGTGTCTAACACGAAAATCTTCTTTTCTTTAATTTCGCTCATATGTGTATGTTTTTTTGGTTATTATTTTTGTTTATCAAAAAAACCATATGTATTATAAGCACAAAAGCAATATCATTTTCCGATAAATATATTTTTTGGGAACACAAAAAAACCATTGATTTTCATTTCGTTATCTATATAAGCAACGCCACTGATACTATGGGTGAGTAGCTCAATTGGTTAGAGCAGGTCCCTCTTAAGGACAAGGTTCAGGGTTCGATTCCCTGCTCGCCTAAATGAAATCAATCTGACTTCGGTTCAGATTTTTTTTTATTTTCCTTGTGTCGTAATATAACTTTCAACCTTGATATGTACATCACTCAAGGTCTTACCAGACAATGATGATGGAGCACCAAACAAAAGATCTTCTGCTGATCAGGTCTTTGGAAATGCTATGACCTCACGCAAAGATTTTTCTTGCTGAAGAATCATAACAATTCTATCAATACCTAGTGCGATTCCTCCATGCGGAGGAATACCATACGAAAACGCATCTACCATATGACCTATACTATGTTGCATTTCTTCGTCAGAATATTTCATTACTTTGTAGGTACTTTTTAGAATCTCAGGAAGATGTGCTCTGATTGATCATCCACCAATTTCATGTCCACATAAGGTAATATCATATTGTTGTGCCTGAATTTTTTCAATATCTTGTCCCTGCATAAGTAAATCAACATGTTCTTTCTTGGGCATCGAGAATGGGTTGTGGGTGAATTTCCATTTACCCGTTAATCATTTTTTAAACATCGGAAAATCTACTATCCAACAAAATGACAACATATCTTCTGAATATAATTTCAACATCTTTCCCAATTCTCTTCTAACGATATCTAGTGCTTTATCTGCTGTTTCACGTTTAGCTGCAGAAAAAAATATTGTATCGCCCAATTTTGCATCCATATATTCTACAATATCCTGTGATACTTTTTCACCCAGAAACTTCACGATAGGCGACTGAAGATAATCGCTCTGCACAGTTATATATGCCAATCATCCAAGTCCAGAATGGATAGCTATCTTTGTAAGATCCTCAATCTGTTTCTTGGTTATATCCTGTTCTACCTTGATACATTTTACGATTCCTCCTCTCTCGATCTGTTTCTGAAACACCTCAAATGACGTTCAGGAAACGATATGCGTAATATCTTTCATTTTGAGATCAAATCTGATATCTGGTTTATCTGTTCCATAGTCATCCATCGCTTTTTGGTAGGTCATGAGTGGAATAGTATCAGATTGCAATGGTCTGTCAGGATAATAATTTTTCACAAGGGTAATCAACATATCAGAAAATAACGTGATAATTTCTTGCTCGCTCGCAAATGCCATCTCTAGATCTAATTGAGTAAATTCTGGTTGTCTATCACCTTTATCATCTTCATCACGAAAACATTTTGCCACTTGGAAGTATTTACTAAATCCTGATGCCATCAGCATTTGCTTATATTGTTGTGGAGCCTGCGGTAAGGTATAAAATTCTCCTGAATGGATTCTACTTGGAACGATAAATTCTCTGGATCATTCATCTGTTCATTTTCCCAATATCGGAGTCTCTATTTCCATATATCATTGTTTTTCTAGGAACTGCCTCATAAAAGAAACCATTTTACTTCTCATTACCATCGTTTCTCTCGTTTTCTCTGCTCTCAGATCCAAAAATCTGTATTTCAATCTCAATGATTCCGAAACACCCTTTGCATCATGAATAGCAAACGGCAATGGTTTAGCTTCTGAAATCATAGCAAATTTTTTGCAGTCCAACTCTATAGTACCTGTTCTACTTTTCGCATCGATATCCTCTACTGCTCTTTTGACAATAGTTCACGTAAACATAATCACGGACTCTTTTCTAATCTTCGGAATCTGGTCGATATCACCAAACACTTCACGAGAAAATTTTACTTGAAAGATTTCTCCGTCTTCACGAAGGTCAATAAAGATAAGTTCTCCATGGTCACGGATAGCATGTATCCATCATGCAATGGTAATTTCTTTTCACAAAAACGAATCGTCGATACAATTAATAGGACAATCTCTATAGGTATCTAAGATTACTGGTCTTCTTTCTGGTGTTGTCATGGTATATATAGTAATAAAATAAAAAATAACTTAAAAAAAATCTCCAGAGAGACTTTCTAGAGAGTATGGTAGTAGAATCTAATAACTCTTATAATCTAGAAAAATCTCTCTTTGCAGAGCTGGTCATTATTTCCATTATTTGTAAGGAAAGCAACCATAAAGATTTTTCGTAAACTATAAATTAACGCATAAAGTATACACATTTCCTGGAATTTTGCAAGTTTTTTTGGGTTCTATTCTCAGGTTCGGAAATAATTAGAGAATAATTTTAACTATATAACGATACAACCATGCCAGATGCATGCCACGGAATAGTAATACTATCTTAGATGAATCTGCTAACTAGAACGAACCGAAATGGGGACCCGCGCAGTGGGGTTTGAGGTGAGTTGGTAGTAAATTCATCCATGAAATAGGTATTCAGAGTTTTGCATCTGGCTAGAGTTTTTTCGTTACTTTTTGGGGCAATGCCAAAAAGTAACCCCAGCGGAGCGTTTAACTGTTTTTTAAAAAAATAATGATATATTATCTATCGCCTCGCCGGCTAGGCCATACTTTTTTCCTTCCAGGTGAAAAAAGTATGCAAAAAAACCCTCGTCGATTGTGTCCTTCATATTTATTAAAAATTGATATTCATTGGGTTGACTGCTTATTAAGCGATATTACAATCGACCATTTTGTAATATTGTGATATAGTAAAATTTTAAAAAAAATGCAAAAATTCATTTATTTTTTTTATGTTTTTTCTAGGATCTAGAAATAGACCCGTTTTTCTTTGCTTGAAAAGCTATGACCTTTGGATATATATGTTCTATATTTAAAATTTAAATTTTGAAATTTTGTTGTTTTTCGACTATCTCAAAAATCTTGATACGCATATCGCGTTTCTCCAAAAAAGAATCAAAGACAAACATACCATCTTTTTGGTATGATGATGTGTCAGAGATCCACTTTTGTGATTGGACAAAAACCCCACAGACATAGATTTTACCATGGCTGGAGATCCAAAAACCTTGGATAAACAAATAGACAAAACATGAATGTCTTACTTCATGACCGAAAAATTTTGAACAATGACACTCATAAAAAAATTGAAAAGTGGAAAAATTGAAAATTCTAATGTAGTAGAGACTAAATATGAACTCACACCACTAAGAACAGAAAGTGACTATACGGATTCTCGTCATCCTGATGTTATCAACCGGAGTAATGATATTCTTTTGGATTCTCACAGAAGAGATTTTACTATCAACTGTATGTATTATACTAATTTACCATATAAATCTGAATATACCGCTCTGATCGACAAAAAAAACATCCAAACATACACTGATGATGAAACATTTCTCAAGAGACTCGACGACCATGGATATCTCTATATCAATAATCAAAATTTGCTTATCATACAAGATCATACAACCGTTGAAAAACTTTTTGCTGACGGAAAAATCCAAATAGACCATCTCAAAACTATACTAACATCAGCTGTAGTTTTCACCATAGGAAAAAAAACTGAAACAGGAAAATTATTACGTATAGTCATTGATCCGCATAAATGAATTCATGATACTATCCATAAAAAACTAAAAGCTGTCGGCGATCCTGACCATAGATTTACTGAGGATGCATTGAGAATTATTAGAGCGATAAGGTTTGTAAATGTCCTCAATGAGAAACTGAGAAATGGGTGAAACGAAATAACGACTAAACGCCTAAATGGAAAAAATAAAGATAAGGTTACTTTGTTTGATTTTGAAAAAGCGACATGGAATAGCGTCAAAAAAAATCATGCATTGGTACGCAACGTAGCTAAAGAAAGAATCAAAGAAGAAATTATGAAATCATTTACTGTAGGTAATCCTTTTGGATTTGTTTCCTTACTCGACGAAGCACAATTATTACAACATCTATTCCCCGCGTTATATGCAACGAAAAATATCGAACAGCCAATCAGATATCATCCTTTTGATGTCTATGTTCATACCCTTCTCTGTCTCTATGAATTACAAAAAATAAATAAAGACCCCATGGTAAGGTTAGCAATGCTCTATCACGATGTGGGTAAGGTAGATCAATTTGGTGCCTATGCTGAATGACTTACCAAAGAAGAAATAAGAGGCATCTTGGCAGGTCCACTCAACCATAGGAGAAGTTCACCTGAATATGTAAAAATTGATTTTAAATCACTATGATTTTCTAGCAAAGAAATTACTGATATAGCTCGATACGTAGCTCATCATCATACACCCGAAGAAATGATTTTCGCTAAAGAAGAAAATGTCGAAAAAAAGGTTAGAACATTTTTTAGTGATGCTGGGTACGAAAGAGCAATGAATGTCTTAGATATCGCTATGGCTGATAGACTTGGGCAATATAATCCTCTACAAAATAGTTCTGATCTTTCTGATGTAGATAAACTCAAAACCATCCTGAAAAAACTTCAAAAAGAAGAAGGACAATTCACGATGAAGGAGCTCGTCATCAACGGTTGAGATATCATCAAACAATTTAAACTCACTGCATGACCTGATATTTGAATATTATTAAAAAAAACCCTTGCACGAGTCTTGATAGATATCAAAAAAAGAAATACCAGAAAAGAAATTTTCGGATTTTTGGGAATCCAAATGAAATATATAAAGAAATAAAAAAAGATGTGCCCTCTTTATTTTAAAGAGGAAGGATCGCTTACGGTGTGAGATTTTACTTAGTCATAAAAATCCTCCGTTCGCCTAGGCGAACACCTCCTTCCAGTAAAGGAGGTACGTTTTTTAGTTTAAGAAAGTTTTCGTACCTTATACGTTACGTTTTCTCTTGGAGACTGAATACCTTCAGCCATATATCTACGAAATCGACTCCTCTGCTTTTTTGCTAACTGGTGAGTGGTTATCATAATATTACTTTCCATTTCTTTGTACGAACAACGTCATTCGATAAACTCTATAACTTCCTTATAGCCGATTCCCTGCATAGATTGTAATGTTTTGTTGTATCATTTCTTAAGTAATCATTCTACTTCTTCGACAAGTCATCACTTCAACATCTCTCTGACTCTTGCATTGATCTTTTTGTTAGTATCTTCTTTTTCACGTCGAAGACCAATCATGAGTAGTGGCCATGCTGGTGCTTGTGAAATAAAAGTATCTGTTTTTGTCTGTCAACTTTTGTGAAAAATTTCTAAGGCACGCACAATATATCTCGTAGACTTGGGATGCAATTTTGCGGCTTCTTCGGGATCAAGTTTCATTAATTCTTTATGAAGAATTCATGGCTCTTTATCTTCCTTTGCAAACAGTTCGTCTCTCAATTTCATATCTGGTGGAATATCTGGCATAGAAAAATTTTTGTACACCGTATCGATATAGAGTCAGGTTCCTCCTACAATCATCGGAAGTCTTTTACGTGCAAGGATGTCAGGAATAATTTTGTAAACGTCATTTTTTCGTTGTCCTGAGGTATAGGTCTCATCTGGATGTACAATATTTATTTGATGATGAGGAATCTTTGCAAGAATATCATCAGGAACCTTATCTGTCCCAATATTCATATATCTAAAAACCTGTCTGCTATCCGCAGAGATAATTTCTTCATCAAAATATTTTGATAATTCTATAGATAATTTACTTTTTCCTGTCGCAGTTGCTCATCGAATAACAACAACTCCATTCGGATTTTTTTCACGAAAAATTTCTATCTCTTGCTTGGCTTCTTGAACGATATCTGCTATTTCCATACTATTTATTTCGTAAATAAATTTTCAATTTTCAATTCCTAATTTCTAAATTTATTTTGAAGTTTGTTTGAAAATTGAAAATTAGAAATTAGAAATTTTATTTGTATTTATCTGGATTGAAAAATGGCATAGTTGAACAGCCCTTTGTTTCACACAAGAGTTTTCCTATCCTTCGATTATCACCCTTCTTGATCAATATAGTTGACCATTCTTCTGTGAATTTCTGCTGATTGCTTGTTACTACATATTCTAGTGTATAAGTGAATTCTTTGATATTTGGGTTGCTTATTGCATTCTTCTCTTGAATATTTGTTACAATTACCTTGGGTGCTACTAATATTTCAGAAAATTTGTTTAACCAATTCCTGCTATAATACGTTTTGAATACTGTGGAATCTTCCAGACGTGCATCCGTCAATGTATAAATAGCATCCATATCGACTACATTTATGGCCTGATAGAAATCTATTATCATCTGCTGTGCCTGACTCAGTGTCTGTATATTCTGTAATGTAGAAGAAACTGTTTGTTGGGGTGATTGAATTTTTCCTGTAGTAACCGCTATTGGCGTATCTATATCTTCTTCCATGATTCCCGTATCTATATTTGAATAATCAATATTTCCCGTATTTATGTTTGTTATCTCATTAGTGTTTGCTTGTGATACTTCATCTACTTTCTTCTCTTTCATAAATGTGAAATATAACGAGACTATGAACAACAAAAAGGACATAAGAAACAATACAAGAATGATTATATCCTTTTTTTTGGATGTATCGACAGATTCTTCAACAAATCATACTACTGCAGGAGGAGGTACGGACGTAATTACCCTCTGTGGTTGTTCGTGTTTTCTCGGTCTTCCAGGTCATTCTTTAGTCGGAGTTTGGGGTTTTTTTGAGACAAATTCTTTTTTTGGTCTCCCAGGACTCTTTTTTTTGTTTCTAACCATACTACTTTTTAAAAGATTAAATTATTTGATTAATTACCCATTGCGATTTATTTTGTTAATTGATTGAGTGCTGCTCTTGTAGCAGGTCCCATCCATCATCGTACGTCTGGTTTCTTCTCATATCCTTTGAGTAGTCACTTGCTTAATTGGAATTTATATACTGCATCTTTGGTTGCCTTATCATAGATACCATTGATGGTACCACTATAGAGTTGTAATGTTGTAAGCAGATTTTGCAATACTTTGATACCTTCAGCATATTCACCACTCTTGAATGGTCTGGTAAATACATAGGTAATTTTCTGATTGGATCATGTAGTAACAGTTGTTCCCGTAGATACACTAGGAGATATAACAGTATTGATTGCTGTCTTGATATATGCTTTGATATATTCGATAAATTCAGCATATCTTTGCTTGAATTTTTGGAGATATAATGCCTGAAAACCACTATATAACTGATCTTTGAATGTAGTACTTATCCCTTCTGTTGTTATCTTCACTAATCATGAATTTACTGCTATACTCATGGTAGTAATCTTTGCTGATAGTCATGTACTTTCAGGACTTGCAGAAAGAATATTTATACAATTCAGTTGATTAGTGTTTGTGAAAAACTTCGCCTTAAAGGTATTCACTTCGTCTCTGAGCGTAAGATATTGGCTACGATTGTATCGATTCTGCATGCTAGTATTGAGATAGCCATTGAGATCAGTCTGATACTGGCTTATCACATATGATTGTTGTTGAGTCAATGCGTCGGCCAAATTCTGTAATTTCTTATATTTCTTGATGTTAGTATTGATAAGCCCCTGTAATGTACTTTGTAAATTTGCCAATCCTTTGGTCTTACTCTCTTCAATTTTCTTCATCACATCATCTAATCCTGTAACTTTTGTATTGATCGTAGCGATTGCTGCTTCTATTCAAGAAAATGCAGTAAGAACACTTTGTACCTTATTTATCTTATTTTGGATAGTATTCAAAAAATCAGTATTGGCAGTACGATATTGAATATAGGTTGTCAAAAATTCCGTATTTTTTCCAGCATACGTTGTAGCATACGTGTTTATGAATCCTTTATGTAACTTGACCTTGGTATCAATAAGATCTTTGAGTTTCGCTTTTTCGCTTTCATACGTAGTTCCCACATCAAACATATTCACATTATCTGACGTTTGTAGTGCCTGTTTTTCTTCCAAAGCCATAACCTGACTTTCCAAGTCGATAAAGTCCTGTTTGAATGCTGTCGTCAATGTTGTCTTATCTTTTTGCATCTGAGCTAATAGAGAAACCTCTTTGAGTGCTCATAAACACACTAAACTTTGATAATCTATACTCTTGAGAATATTAAGTCATGTTTTGATAAATGTAGTATATAATTGACTATACGCTGTCGTCAATAAAGCACTCACACTACTCTCTTGTGTATTGATATACGTAAGTAATGATCAGGTAAATATACCGCCTGTTGTAGTGCCAGTCGTTACTGTACTCCCCGTAGTTATGTTTCCCGTACTTGTACTGCCACTTCATACAACATCTCCCGTATCTGCTCGTACACTTGAGACCACACCGACTACTGTACATATCGTTAACATCATTATCCATTTTCACAAAACCTTCATATCACTTTTTATCAAAAAGTAAAGACCATAAGCTGGATTACTCAATTTTTTACACTTTTATTATATAAATTCAAGTTGATTTTGGTTGTTAAAATGAATACATTGCTGATATATATTTGTAAATCACTACATTTATGAATATAATTTTAGAACAAAACACTTAAAACTACTAAACTTTAAATTCGAAATTTTAAATTTTAAATTATGTACATGACACTAATCCCTAGCGTTATCGAAAAAGTAAAATGAGGTGAAAGAGCTTATGATATCTATTCTAGATTACTTGAAGACAGAATTATTTTCGTTGGAGAGCCAGTCCAAGCAGGAATGGTGAATTCTATCGTTGCACAACTCCTCTTCTTAGAAAAAAAAGATCCAGATAAAGATATTATTATGTTTATCAACACACCAGGTGGTGAAGTCTATTCATGAATGGCTATCTATGATGTTATGCAATACGTTAAATGTGATGTCTCTACAATCTGTGTAGGACTTGCAGCTTCTATGTGATCAGTAATTCTCGCTGGAGGAACTAAAGGAAAAAGATATTCGCTTCCTCATAGTAAAATAATGATCCACCAACCATTGGGTGGCGCTGAAGGACAAGCTAGTGATATCGTTATCCAAGCCGAAGAAATCTTGAAAGTAAAAAATATGTTTATCGAGCTTATGGCTAAACATACAGGACAAAAGGTTGATGTCGTAGCCAATGACATGGAAAGAAATAAATGGATGAATGCTGAAGAAGCTATGAAATACGGAATCGTGGATAAAATTATTACATAAGGTTGAGAATTGAGAAGTTGAGAATTGAATAAATCAGAATTAAAAATAGAGAAAAACTCGAGCAATCGAGTTTTTTTAGTAAGAAAAAATATATACAAAATTAGTGTCTGAGTACCTACGTTATTCTCACTCAACAGTAAAATCTAACTTTATTACGGTTTTACATTCTCTTTGAAAATTATCTTTTTTACCACGATGCATATAATATTTTTTTTCTATCTCTTGGATTTCTTTGAGTATTGCGGCCTGTATCTTTTCACACCTAACAATCTCTTCGTCGGGATTAAGATATACTTCCGTCGCATCAAACAAAAGGTTCGTTGCTGTATGTACATCTTCACATTCATTTATAGCTTTGAATGATGTTTGAAATTGCTCTTCTAATTTTGCTAGCATGGTTCTTTTTTCATCAGAAATATCTGTCGTTGCTTTTAATTGACTGATTCTTCTACGTGAAGCATGAAAATCCTGCATGAGAGCTCATTTTCTTGATCTATAGCTATGTAATGTCTCATAATAATATTTCATAACATATGAGATATCTTTTATCTTCGCGATATTTAATGGGTGATCAGCAGCAAATTCATTATGTGTTTTTAGTTGTTGAATATGTTTTTCTATAATATCTATAAAAATATCCATTTTATTGATTTCTCATTTATTCTTATTTTTTCCATATACTCATTTATTGAGCAATCGGTCAAATAATTCACCCTCATGCATATCAGAAATTTCTGGGTTTTTTCTTCTCAATTCGCCTATCCAATAAGATATTCTTTTTATAACATAGTTGGCATCTTCGCCTGTTTCAAATGCATACAACATATCCATTGCCATCCCATTCGGTGCTAAATGAGAAAAAGATCTCACTCTTGATCGGTTACTTTTTTCACATTTTCTTCAGAACTCCTCTATCGATTTTTTATCTCTCCCCATCATCCTCATATGTCTGTATACATCAGCTCTTTCTACATCAGTTTCTGCTGTTGCGAGCGCATTGGACATCAACGCCACCATTTTTGCATCATCAAAATCAATATCATTGAGAATAAGCGAAGGCAAATCTTCAAAATCACAATTATGTTTTTCACAATATTTCTTTACCGCTTCATCATCTTTGTGTGTGGTAGAGAGTCTTTTGAATGCTTCATGTCTTGAATGCCCAGCTAAGACGTATAACACTCCATCATCTTTTCTCCACAACAATGCGGGGGTAAACATTTTCCACTTAAATTCTCATATTTTTACTGCGTCGACTATACCTTGAGCGCTATATTCACTATAGGGCTTTCTTCTGTTTTGAAAATTCTTGATGTCTGTAGCTATATCAGCTAGTGGTACTCTATGCCAAGCAAAATTTCGTATTCTTGTGTATTCTATTTTGTCCGCCTTATCTTTTTGAATGACACTCAATGCTTTGTGTAATTCTGCAACGATATTCGGATCCTGTTTCATCGCCTCTATAATTTCTGTTTCCAAAATTTCTACTGTATTCTTGGATGTTTCATCGGTAATAGAAAAAAGATCTGACCTATAATTGTGTTCAGATTGATCTCCTCATTTTTTTTTATTGATATCTTCTGTCATCCCTACTCCGATACTTCAATAAATTTCAAAGAATATATACAAATATATATAATTAAGTCAATACTAATAATAATTATAATGTTTTTTTACAAATTATTGTTTTTATATAAAAAAACTTCCCCGGACATACCGAGGAAGATACTCATAATTAGCAATGATTAGAGGTGTACAAACAAGTATCCCACTACTGATTTTGATTCATGCTGATAGCCTACACCAAGTAAACCATCAATCCATTTTGAATCAAAACCCTTGAGTACTCCCCACTCACCACGAACTAAGTCCTTTTTTACAAAGTCATAGCTCATATCGGAATAGAGAGAGATATCCTGCTTTTTGCTCAATTTGACAACAAGTACATTGGAGATACTCTGATCATACTTGAAGACAAATGTTGAATACACTCTATCTAAATCCAACGTGAGTGCTGTACCCATAGTTGAATCACATGTAGTATACCACGCACTCAGTTGCACTTTTTTGTAGATAATCCTACCCGAATACTCAGGTAAACTATTACGCAAAGCGATTCCGCTGGCAAGTTGAACGTCTTTAGTTAACTGATATTTAACTTTGACACCCAAACCACCACCTGGAATCTGTGATTCACTGAATGTTTCGAACTGACCGTTACCACTTACTGGATGCGGCCTTTGTTCCGTAGGTAATGTTGCCATACTTCCGGCCTGGATAGTCAGATTTTTAATCGGTGTGATGGTCATGTAAAACTGTTGCAATGACCATGGAGTTGAACCACCATCAATCTGAGCCATTCCCCATGATGAGAACGAAATCCATTTGGTTGGCCTATAGGTGGCCATTGCTCCAAATCGGATGCCAGTTGATCCCGAGCTATACAAACTATCAGTATGGAAGTTAACGCCACTCAGCGTTCCTGCATATATCTTATCGATCACCACGGTACTATCCTTGGTAATGTATATGCCAGTGATCTGAGCAAAAGAACTTGCGCTAATTGCTACGAAAGCAATAATAATCATAATTTTTTTCATAGTATTTTTTGTTTTTTTGTTTGTTTTTTGTCTAACTTGACTCTTTTTTGTTTGTGTATATAGTATATATTTAAAATACGACAAATATCAATACTTACCTAGCAAATACTGTTGTTGGAAAGAACCAACAATAGACATCCAAAAACCATGTAATCACTATGTTTGCTCTATAAAAAAACTTCCCCGGATATACCGAGGAAGATACTAACAATTACTAATAACAATTATCGATTTAACTTCATACTGTATCCCAAAACGAACATTGGGATTTTGAGATTATAGTTGTAGGTAACTTCACCGAAGAACTTTGACTTTTCTCCTACAGACAGTGTTCTCTTGTACGATACAAACCAATTTGGTTTTTCTTTACCGAACCACATAACTGCAGCACTCAATTTATTGTTTTTCTTTATTGTCACTCCCATTCCCTCATAGGAAAAGAAAAACTGTGGTTTATAACTAGGAGCTAATAATTCCTTGGTCTTAGCGAAACCTACACCATTCCACACAATGAAATCAAATGGTCCCAATTGATAGAGTAACATAGGTCCCGTCCAAGGTATATTCTTAAATACTCCTATACTTTCAATCAATTGGAAATTACCAAATTTTTTTCCCATATTGATAGTTGCACGATCATTGTTTGCTTGTAAAAATAAGACGCCGTTTTTATTGTTGGAAAAATCAAAACGGGTATCAAATCCAGAGGTTAATGCACCCTTTCCCGCACTAAAGCTTACATCGGAAAGTTGCCAATTGGTCTTAATTTCTTGTGCAGAAACCATGCTTATGATCATAACACTGATCATCATTACGAATAATTTTTTCATAACTTTTTTGTTTACTTGACTTTTTTGTTTTTGTATATATTTTATATATCAAAAAAACGACAAATATCAATACTTACCTAGCAAATACTGTTGTTTGAAAGAACCAACAATAGACATTCAAAAACCATGTAATAAGTTTTTTTGCTCTATAAAAAAAAACTGACAAAGAAATACGATGTCAGTTTATTATTGGATAGTAGGTATCCTGTTTTCATTGGTTTGTCATATCAACACATGAAAACATTACCCCACTAATCAATGTAGATCAGATGAAACTCTTGTGCCAATGCAGATTCAAAAGCATCAGAATCGCCCTTGATATCACCATCGAACAGGTATTTTTCAAATGGTATCCCGGTCAATACTGTATAAATCGAACCCAAACACCAAAGTCTAAATACCCAAGAAGCTTTGGTATCATCCGGCACATGTCCCGTCCAACAAACAAAATTTTTGTCATTTACGGGATGTATGTGTAATTCAATACCTACAGTCTCTGATGGTAAAGTAATAATTTCCAGTTCTATGTGTGGCATCGATGGTATCTTACCAGCATATTTCTGATAATATTCCAGCTGTTCCATACATAACTGGTCCGTTGTGTTTGCAACGTGCATTCCGACCTCAAAGATAAACTCTCTGTCGTAGTGCTTAACGATTCCGCGTACATGTTTCATAGGGTAGCGATTTATATGATTAGTAATTATTTTTTAATTATCCACATTGACATTTTTTATTTTATATATTAATAGCTAAATATCAATACTTACCTAACAAAACATGTTGTCAGAAATTTACAACAATATAATTTCTATAGCACAAAAAGACACTACTCCATTTCGTTTTTTTGTTATATCTCAATTAAAAAAATGCCTAGGATATACCTAAGCACCACTACCTTTTCTCTTTTTACTTCTGACCTGTTTGTGATATACTGCCGATGGGAGTAACACTGAACATATAGATAGTATATGCGCTGTCTATCGCTACATAATGGGCAATTCCATTGAATTGAGTTGATATTTTCACAACTCTCACACACTTATCAACCTTTGACCTTATCGCTATTTTGGCATTGTTTTCATCAGATGGAGGCGAATATGCCCCTATCGCTATCAACAAAGAAACAAATGCAATCATTATAGCAAACTTTATTATTATACTCTTCATAGTTCCTCCTTTTTTTGTTTTATTGTTTAGGTATACTATTTTTTATTTGACTTCTTATCTATCGAATTTTCCTATATTTTTTTTCTTTTTTTGCTGGATAATTTCTTGGGTATCTCATATATCATAGGGAATAATCGGACGCGTAATGTTTCCTGGAAGTTTACACATTTCTAGATAATAGTAATTTACCATATCTCTAAACTCATTATCTGGATGTGTTAATGTACTTGCCAATGCTGTAAAATCTAGTGATTGAAATAATATCGGATTCTCTATAAGCATACTAACTTCTTTTTGAAATCTATGATTACTTCGTCCATCGTTTCCAGGAATGAATTGCTTAGCTATATGTGGTCTAGGCACTGCACCATATGTATTCACCATTGCTTCTACAAAATCGTAGGCATGTCTCAAACTTTGCTCAGTATCTACACCCACATGACCAAAAACCATGAGTAATTCTGGAGTGATATTGTATTTTTCTTTCGAAATGCGAATAGCATCCAGAATATTTTTTTCATTATTCTGTGGCTTCTTAATCCCCTTCCAAACATCAGGTCACATACCATCCACTCCATATCCGACGGTATTGAAACCAGCTTCAACTAGTTTTTCCAATATTTTAGGATGATTGATATTCAGATCAACAAACGATTCCGTCCCAGCAAGTCCACGAAGATTAAAGGTAAAAGAAGAACAAGTAAATCCTGGTATATTTCTTTTGAGGTTCACCATCATATCAGCAAATCATTCCAACTGTTCTGGAGACTGGAAGACATCAAGATTGGACATATAGATATCTAAGTGATTTTTTCCTAGATCCTGTAATCTTGTAACAATATAGAGAAGATCCTTACAAATAAGATTTTCGTCTCTATATATTTCCTTCTGGTTTTTTTCGGCAGCACAAAAATCACAGGTAAATTTACATCCCTGAGACACATACAAAGAAATTTCTCCTGAAAAATATCTCAGAAAATCTGCATCAGACAGTTTTTTATATATAGGGATTAATGAAATGTTGGGAGCTGTCGTAAGATACCTTGCATGAAAAATATTTTCTAAAACACCTGATTTCATACCATTTTTTACATTTTCTCAAAATATTTTTTTAAACTGAATATCATCCAGTCAGAGTATCTTTCACGTTTTTGATTTCTTTTGCGTAAGAACCTGTCCCCCAAGAACAAAAAGCAATTCATTTCAAAATTGTTTTCTTAGTCTCTGTATCATTTCTCTAGCTACTGGAATATATGGTGCTCAAAGCAGATTTATTCCTACAATATTTGAATCTAATGTTGTTGTTGGTCTAATATTCTCATCATGCAAAGAGATAGGTATTCCTGCATTATTAAGCATAGCTCATATTGTCCATAATGACGTATTGGTATAAATCTGTCATTGAGCTGTTTCGTCTGCATAAGAATGTCTTGGCTGAATTAGATCCATATATTATAATATATAGATAAAAATTTTATGATATGTTTGCTTTGTTTTTTATTTTTGTTGACATTTTGTTTTTTAATGATATTTAATAATATATCAATACTTACCTAGTAAATACTGTTGTTGTACACCACCAACAAGACCAAAAAACTCTCCCATATTTCTATGGAAGAGTTTCTCTCTAGGTTAGGTATTGTATTATATGTTTTCTAATAAGATATCACGAAATTTTCTCAATGCTTCGACATAGGTATCATCAAACGAATCACCACATCCCTTTGTCGTTTGTTTAAATAGTTCAAACGCTTCCGTATACATTGATAATTCTTTGGGAAGTTGAGTAGGTACTTGTGAAGGCACTAAACACATATGTAAAAGTTCTAATTTTTCCTCAAGCACATCCTCTGTCGGTGGTACTTGTTCTTTTTTGGTAGAAATATGTATTCTACTTTTGAGATGATCTACAATCATTCTTGCCCCATCTGGTACATTGAATGATTTACTTGTTTGATAGTAATGATCACAATCTCACAACTGATAAGGATACATATCTATAGAGGTCAATAATATGACTTCACTATCCCGTCCCACTTTTTTTACTGCTGCAGCAACATCCGTTCCTTTCATATCACAATCGAAATACTGTCCAACAAACACAATGTTTTTGACATCAGATTTGAGATAATTCACTACCTTTCATGGAGTATTAATATAGGTAACATTACTCAAAATTTCTGGAAGATCCTTCTCTAATGCTGCCATATCATTTGACCTATCAGATCCATATCTACGGCAGATGATAACATTGGGCAATTGTATCTTCTCTTTGGATTCGTCTTGTTGTTCTGCTGCTAAGGCTCAAAGAATTGTAGGTCATGTATTTTGTTGGATATGATTTGTTTTTGTTTCTTCTCCATTTTCTGTAGTCTGATCTATTCAATCGATTATTTCTGTCATGTTTTGGTATATAAAAATATAAAAAACCTTATTTATTGGTTAATATAGTAAGCACCTCGCTTTGTTCATCAAACATTCAGTTTGCCCAAACAGTGTACTTATCTATAATGGTTTGTGCCCTATCATAGTCTTTTTTTTGTATATCTTCGATAAGTTCTCTTTTGATATCATCAATCATATATGGTATCACCTTATCATGATCTATTCCATATGTATCCAAACAATATTCCAGAGAAGAGTCTTTATCCATTGCAAAACACCAACCACATTCATCTGTTTCTTCACCACCTGATGTTTCTTTTAAACCTATTATGATTTGTATGAGTTCTTCCGGATCAATAGCAAATCTCTGTATCAATAATTTTCATTTTTTGTGATTGTATCTGAAACATTTCTTTAATTCTTTGATAACTATATCATGAGTAAACTCCTCGGATAACTCTAATTTTGTAATCACCTCAAATATATCGTTAACCCCTCAAATAGGGAATATGAATGTATTCATATCTTGTACGTAATTTTCTACCTCTGACACAGAAAACATTCTTTTGTTTTCTACCATTAGTTCTAATAACTTTTTGAAATGCTCTGACATGTCGTTTGTGGTAAAACGATTACTTCTTCTATTGTTTATAACAGACATACGTGCTTTTATATAATATTGTGTATTGATGTCTGGAATTTCTATATCCATATTTTGAGCAAATGTATAAGCATTTTCTATATCTTTGAACTGCGGGCTAGTTCGTCAGAGCATTTCTTTTAAAATATCCTGACATACTATTTTTATATGCTCCTGATCTATTTTGACTCCATATTTTTCTTCTGCTTCAGGGATAGTTATATATATCGGATCATCGTCAAATTTTTCATATATCATTAGCGATCAATCATTCACTATACTCTCTCCTATCATATCATATAGTATTCTAAGTTTACATTCTTCTGACATAGCATATTTTTGTGCCAATTTGAGCTTTAATTGTAATTTCTCATGATGTATTTTTGATCAATATCTAAAATGCCCAAGATTATAATTATATAGATATCCAGCTATCAATAAGGATGTTTCCTTATCTTTTTTATTTTCATAATACGCTAATATCTGATATATATCCAGCTCAGGATGTTTTTCCTTAATATCCTCAATATGTTGCTTAATTTTATTCTTCTCATGGTTTTGATTCTTTATTGCCTGTATCTTTATCCTGCAAGTCTCGGAGAGATTAGGATTATCAAATACCACATCCATTAGATTATGAGGATTCATTTCGTACATTTTTTCCAAAATCCATGATGGCGTATTGGGATTTGAACATATATTTACTTGAAACCAATGATTCATAGATCACTGAAAAACATTCATTATATTTTCTATATCTTGGGTACGTAGATGAATATTTTTGAGTATACATTCTATATATGGACTAGTGTCATTTACTATAAAAACTCCTCATTCTTCATCTTCTTCTTCAACGTAATATACTTCATTGCTTTCTATCACCCATGGAATTTGCTCTGTACCTTGAGCAATCCCTATAATCTTCTGAACAATTGTGTCCAAAATATTTCATGATACTGCTATATTGTTACATAGATTAAACAATATTTTTGAATCAATATGTTTAATCAAAAGATTGAAAACATTTTCAGAGAGATTCTCTTGTTGAGATAAATTATGAAGAAATACTTGTCTTCATTCTTCTCATAGCTTCTCTACCAAGGTCATAATATCCTGCAGTTCTATTTGCGTATGTAATATCTTATTTTCCATTCATTGATCAGGACCTTTTTCAGTTATTTCCGTACTGATAATCTTTTCTGTCATGAGTATTTTTAAAAAAATGATAAAATATTGTTATTCAAAATATATTTTTATTGTTATATTTTATTTTGTAATTTTGATTCTATAGCACGAATCTCTTCCTTCGGCATTTCACTCAACAAAGCATCAAAACCATCCAATGCTCATATAGTATCTGCTCATGTTTTTTGTATATACCGATTAATAAGCTGCGCGTACATATCGGTCCATGAAGTTGTTTTACAGGTGTTAATAAATTCTGCTGCCTTCAAATATTTTGATGTTTTACTTTTTTCTTGTCTAACGGTATCATAATATTTTATCAGCTCTTCTATTTTTTCTCTTTCTTCTTGTGGTATTGATTGTTGCAATCTCCTTGAGATATGCTCTGTCATATTTTCAATGTTCGGATCCACCATAAAATCTGAGCTATCAAATATAACTGTATTTCACACTGTACAAGAAGAATGTGATCTACTATATACGAACGCAATAGGTTGAGCATTTTTGTATACTATGTATTGTGTGGGTTCACAAGAAGTAACCATATGAAAGAGCAATCATTGATTGAGAGAGAATATATCATAGAAATCATCATCCAATACATCGACCATTTCATGATTCTGAACTCTTACATGGTAAGGTGTATTATCTCCACAATCTTCTACATCTTGATTACGTAGATTGTTTATGTCAGTCATTTTTTTATGAATAATGAATAAATTTTAGTTATTATCTATGATTTCAACAAAACCAACACCAGTTTCGTCATCGTAGCCGATCTCGATATGGGTCCCGTTAGAATCAAAATATATTTTTTTGTTTTTGAGTTTTTGTTTTGAAGTAGTTAGAATTATCTCGTTTTCAGAAGATATATCATTAGAAGAAGTTTGTTTTTTCATTGCTTTCAATCATAGGAGATAAAAAATATTACTGCAATTTAATGAATGTATTACCCTGACGATTAGTTCCTATACCATCAAATACTACCTTCACGATATCCCCTATTTTATATTCTTCTCCTTGTTGAATAAGCAATCTTCCTGAATAATTCTTTGTCAAAGATACATAAACAAATTTTCAACTAACATTGTTCACTACTGCATCATAAGTCTCACCATGAATACATTCATCTAATAGTTTATCAGGATGCGAATCACGAAATTTTATGAGTTTATGAACTCACTTCTCTCGTTCTGGAGAAACCATTATATATCACTCCTTCTCGTTTTTTCTCACTCAAAACACATCTATCTTGTCTCCAGGCTTAAATACTGCATTATTTCCTACGCTTAATTTCGATAATCTCAATTCCACAGGACAATTATATGCTTTTACCACTCGATACGATGGATTCTCGCTAACAACTTTAACGCTTTTAACCACATGGAGTGGGAATGTCTCAATGGTAATAGGATCTTTCAAAACATTCAACAAAGTATTTTGTGCATCGTCTTGAACTTTCTTTACATTCTTTGATACTAGCACTTTTTGCTTCTCTTTTGGTTTCTCTGTCTTTTGGATATCAGCATTCTCTTCTCTTTGTTTTACTTTCCTATCTGATTTATTTGTATGTGGACGCAATTCCTTATCTTCCCAATTCGTTTCATATTCTAAAATCTCTTTCTGTAGATCCTTGTACTCTTGCATATTTATTTCTTTAAGATTTATATACATCACAAACCTCTTTCGGAGCATTTTCTGATAGTCAGTATCTATACATCTGACACATCATCCAAGCATAGTAGTTATTTTGCTTGCATTCAATGGAATGTCTTTTACCCCAGTATATTTTTGTAATTTTTCTCTCTTCTCTTTTGGTGATTTATTTACGACAGCATCAACATATTCTTCATTGCATGCTTTCCTCAATAGTTCATTTATTCGACTTGCATAATTAACAGATCCAAGCATTTTTTCAGCATCAAATCATTCACATCATTGAATATCTAATAGATGCTGTCTAGTATATTCATTAAAAAAATACGAATCTTTTGGCATCTCCAATTTTGGTTTCTTGAACTCGAATATAGCTTTTTTGATATCATCAACTGTCTTTTTTCCTCATAATCACAGCAATGAAACAGCTCAGTATATTGTATCATTTAACAATAACTCATTAGCTTGTGTTGCATTATATTCTTGTGCGAACTTCCTGTATGATGCACCATTGAATGTTTCTGGTGTAAAATGCTCTCTGATGATGCTGATAAACGTTGCCCTATCCGTGATCAATGTTTTGGGAACAATAGCTATATCGTCCTTTTCCTCTCCTATAACTGGTCGATTCTGTGGATCATCAGTAAATACCGACTCTATTCTTCTATTTCGATTCTCATTATATACTATTTTCTTCCCTTGGTAGTTTTTTAGCTCTTCTTTATTTACATTCCTCAATCCAGGAACTATTCATTTGATTGCATACGTTGAATCTCTAAAGCAATTCCCCGAAACCTCATCAGAAATGAGTATAGTAATGTCCTTATCATAAAAATAAAATTGATATCGTTGATTATTATCTTCTATGATATTGTTTGCACGGAAGGGAATATTATTTTCCAGAAGATGCTTCATCAGTAATCATATTTTCTTGAAGGTAGGTGGAATTTGATCAACCTTATCTCTACCACCATCATGACTACCACCCTTTCTTGGTATCTTATCTTTTTTGGGCTCTTGTGCAAAAAACGAATAATTGACCTTTTGTACAGAGATACCTAATTTTTGAAATAACTCTGATGGCATAGTATAATATTCGAAAATATTTCTTGATTTGGTCTGTGCAATTTCCAATAATTCTGTAAGCTCAGCTATTGTTGCTTGTTCTTGTCCTTCCAACACCTCTCTCACATATTCATAATTATCTCAACCAATCAATGGCTTAGGCGTAAACACAACTGGTATTATATTTACTTTATTCCTATTTTTTTTTGTTTTCCCAACATTCATATCTCATGCGTCATCTATAGGATATCATTTCTTACGCATCGTAGCCAGAAATTCCTCCGTATTATCTTTTATATATTGCAATTTGGCATTATGAGGCCCTTGTTTATTGTATTTTTCAATCTCCTCGTTTCTTTGGGTGCGCCTTTGTATTCTTTCATTCTGTCTATCAGCAGATTCCAAGAGAATAAATTGTACATCATCTTTGATATCTTTCAATTGATGTTCCAACTGACTTTCATTTTCCTTTGAAAAATTATTGATATCATTTTTGAATGATTCGATTTTTTGTTTAAGATCAATTAATGAAATAGGTGTGTTTTTTTTCATCTGTGAATATATAATAGTATAAAATACTTGTGCTTGATGGGTTAGAACCAATAATACAATATTACAAACTATGCTATCTCTGGGGTTACGATATGATATGATGGCATATCTATCAATCACTCACTCGCTAGTTTATTGATAGGCATAGGTATAAAATCTCAAATAAATACCTCTGAACTATCTGATATATATACATTTTCTTCTTCCTGTGCTTGCTCTATAACTAAAAATTTCCTGTATATCTCATCTATCTGTATTTTTAGTTGACGAATTTCGTCTCTCAATCAGTATACCGTAGCAAGAGTTTTCTCTACATCTCCCTTACCATATTTTTGTACATATTTTACAAACTCGGCAGGTATACCTGATGGCAAACCATCTGCCATTGCTGGAAACATTTTCAATCTCGCAAATTGAAACATAAATGATATATCGCTACGAAATCACAGATCATGATTGTGCGTATTATTTACCATATTCTCTAATAATGCATACAATGTTTTCTGTTTGGCTATCATATCCTCGTTTAGAGGATTCATCTCAGCTATCAAACTAGCTCTTTTGGTTTCAATATGTTCTTTACGTGCCTGTAGTAGTACATCTTTTGTCTTTTGTGCTTCTATCTCTTGTGGATCTATCTTAGTATGCATATGTATAGATTCCTCTATTCATCGTAAGCTATTACTTTCGACCTTTCTCATAAGTATGAGATAATTTCTTACCTTCGTTTCAATGTTTTCTAAATATGATAGATCAAACTCCTTTGGTGTTTTGTCTGAATCAAGAAAATCCATTATCTGCATCGCTAGCATGTCTCTTTTTTCCTCTCCGAATCTTTTTTGTATGATATCCAACATAGAAAGTATGTTTTCTACTTTGTATATTTTCGTTATTCTAGAAACTTTACCTTCTGATGTCTCTATACGCTCTCACTCCTTTTCTCTAAAAAGATTTTCATATTGCTGTTTTCTGAGTTGTTCATATTGTTCCTGAGTAATTTTTCTCGTTTTGAAAAGCTGTATGACCTGCTGATTATTATGTTCCACAGCTTCTTGATATATGGGATCATCAAGCAATAAAGCATCCTTATATTCCTCATCTCATAATCACAACATATTTTGTGATTTTTGTCTACGTATTTCCAAAATAGCTATTTGATCTATTTTTGTTTTAGCTCACTCAAAATCACTCTTTTGCAATAACACTTGCACCTGACCCTCCAATTGTTGCTTTTTTTTCATAAACGTAATTCATGACTCAGCTTCAAAATTTTCCATTATCACTAACATATCATATAAAATACATAAACTTGACATTTCCATAAATAAGCAAATGTAGATAAATATCAATGCTGAACTGACAAATACTGTTGTCGGAAAATTACAACATAGAATATTTACTCCCATGCACTGGGAATATATATAATTTCGATATCACAAAAATCATCAGAAAATATCTGATTTTCATTGTATCTCGATTAAAAACCCGCATTACTGCGGGATAAAAAATCATTTCCGATTTTGTTATTATTTGTTCTTTATAGCATCTCAGAAGTAAGCGACCCATGTTTTGGATTGTTTTTCAAGATCTTGAGCAATCATCGTGTTTGGTATGACTATAATTTTGGATACCTCAAATCTATGCTCTCACATACTATCTACTCACCACACTTCTCACTTTTCTATCATCTCAAATCACTTGTATGGTTTGGTATACACAAAATTTGGATCAGCAGTATATACGATATCTGTTATAGCTATTTTCATCTGATCATTCTGACTAGGTAATTCTTTTCCTTGATGAAAATCTATAATAGTATCTATAATTTTCTTTCCTATAGTAATGGTTACATCATCTTCATGACATCCGCACTCAAAGGCCATACCAAGTTTTAATCTTGGCTGAAAATATTTCAGTAAAGACATTCACTCTACCCTGTCTATCAATCATTGGACAACATGATATATAGGCATCTTGGATGCTAGAGCTAATGACGATGGCTGTGATGTACAAAGTATCATAGGATCGCTTTTGCTTGGCGTAGAATGCAAATCAAACGCATAATCAATGGGTATTTCCTTAAAAAAATCTTTAATCTCATGTGCCCTACTAACTTCATAACTTCACCCAATATCTTCACTAGCAAAGGCTCTATTGAGATCGTGATCTACATATCTCTTATTCATCTTCTTGCCCTCAAGATTGGCTTGTAGTGTTATTATTTTTCATCCTACGACCATTGTCTCTGTTTTTGTGATAAGATACTCTATCGCCTTTTCTCATACTATTTCATTTCCATGAACTCATCAGACAATCAATGTCGTTGGTCCTGGTTTTTTAAAATCTATTATATGAACTCATTGCATGACATGCCTTTTAAAAAAGATAAAAAAACTTCTATGGTAAAGAGATTTACCTATATTCCTTCTGTAAAATAGCTATCAATTCCTCCTTCTGTTCTTGGGACAACGTAACATTATACATGAGACATCTTGCTCTTTGATCGAATTCCGCTTCCTTGCCTTTCATGCGTGGAGCTAAATGATTTCTTCCTTCTTCATACAAATTCTTTGGAAAAGGAATGCGTTCAAACCCTTGGTGTAAGCTTAAAGCAAACATAACATCATTTACTGTTGCCTCGACAATCACATCATATGCATGAGAAAATTCGCTCAATGTTTTGGTAATAAGATTTTTTCCTAGTCCATGTCCTCTCATATCTGGATGAATAATAACGGATCACGTCTCACCCACACGAATATGTTTTCCATCTAAAATAAGCGTATCAAGTGGTTGCATGTGAGTAGGATAGATGCTTGCATTTCCCACGATTTTTCCGTCAACAATAGCTATAATACTTGAGGTATATTTTGAAAGTATTTCTTCATCTGTATGTAAAACCATAGTGGGATTGGTATGTATTTCTTGAAGTATTAAATCTTTGAGATGATCTTTGTATATGGATGCGTCGATATTAGCCTCTTGCGGAGTCGTGAAAGATATATTTGAATTTCTCATGGCGATAAGAATCAAAGAATAAAAAAAATCGTAAAATTTCTATACAACGATTTCATCGCCATCGTGATTTTTTATATAATTTGTTTGGTGTCTGTATTGCTTGTTTATCCATCATAAAGACTTCTTTGTATAAAATATATTATTTCAATACTGTTTTTAATCATCCTGTTCCAAATTTTATCATTCTCGCTCCCCTATTCACCGTGGTTACTGAGATACCCAAATCTTCAGCTATTTCCCTCTGGGTCTTACCTTGGAGAAGTTGACGACAAAGATGAATCCTCTCTCCAATTTCTATAATTTCCTGAGGCGTAAGAATATCCTCAAGGAAGTTATGTAATTCTTGCTCTTTTTCTATACTAAATAAGAGTTTGGATACTTGCTCGATTGATTTAGCGTATATGCTTTTTGCCATCTTCATATGTTTTACTGTATTAAAACAGTGATACTGTAATAAAGTTACAAAATAAATCAAGAGATTTTTATCTTAGTGATTTCACTTTATCTACAGGAGCATCTTTTTGCCGTTTTTTCTGCATATCCAAATACCAATCTTGGAGATCTTTACTATTTTTATTTTGTGTTTCATCGATTCTCAATCCACTATCTCTTACATGATTTTTTAAATTTCCGTTGTAGCGGATATTGTCTTGAAGATATTGCTCCTTGTCTAATTTCCAGAGAATGGTATCTGATCTTTCGTCGATATTTGGTAGATAAACGTAGTCTTTATGATATTTGACTACAGAAAATCCGTTTGCGTGAAATACTGCACCACTGGATTTGTTGGCTACTGCATGATGTCACATGATAGATTGTATACCATCTCATACCACTAAGGTATCCATTAAAACATGTCTGATAGCTGGTGTACATGTTCATTTCTTTATCGTTCTATAACTCGCTTCCAAATTAGGTCTGATTATGGAAGATATACTGTGTCATGCTATTGGATCGTCGATTATATAGTCAGCATAATTTTTGAGTAATATATATCCTAGCTCCTTTTTCATTTCGTCAGTCATAATAAATAGACGGTGATGCTCTATATTTTTTGTCAGTGCTATCATAATATCGTGTGCTATATCATGATATGAATCTGGTTTTTTCTCCAAGAGATAACTACCATACTCCTGGTTCTGCTCTCGATGATTATATAAAGCCTGCGCTAATGAAGCTATCTTGGCTTCTTTTTGATTGTTTGCTCCATCTATTTTTTCTATATGATGATACGGTATATTCATGTGTGTATATTACAAAGTAAAAAAAACCTCCCTATCTTGTGTGATAGGAAGGCGTAACGAGTTTACATAATCTTTTATCAAAACTCAAAATCCTTCCTTCACATATAAAAGAAGAATGTGCTATTTACCTTATTTATCATATGTTTTACTATCAGTATATTCATATTCTTTGTTCTATTGTTAAAATACATTTAAATCGTGCTGTTGTAATCATGCTTGTATACGATCTTCATTATCTATATGTGTTTGTATTGCTTTTTTCGATATCTGTCGTTTGAAATCATCGGTTATCTTTCCTATATTTGGCAAAAACGTTTGATCAGGAACGAAATCTACTATCTTGAATCATGATTTTCTAAACACTCCAAAACTTCATGTATTCCACGCAGAATGCCATCATACGATATGGTCTATATCATCCTGAGACAACACTTCTGCAATACTTTGTTTGACTGCTTGTGAGCAAATACCTCTATGTTGTAACGATGGATCAATCCTAAATCAAAGTTCTATCTCTCTTTTGGGAAGATCAAAACAATGAAACAATAAAAATCATACTATATCTTTGATTCCCTCCAGTTTAATCGATTTGAAAAAACTTTGCGGTGTATCAAATTCTTTCTGTAATATCGCTAAATTTTGTGTAGATGTCATGGGCGTCTCTTTAAGAAATCTCATAAATTCCTTATTTTCTTGCCGATGTGAAACCAATATAGATAATTCATCAAGCTCTTCTCTTACCATATCATGGATGATAACATTTTTTGTTGCTATATTTTTCATGGTATATTCAATAAAAATAATAAAAAAAGCCTTCATCTATAATAGTTGAGGAAGGCTTTGTGTATGTATGATCTTGTTATTTATCTACAATACGAGAAATCCTTCCTATTCTTAAAATAATAGAAGAAGGTAGTCTGAGCTGTTTGTAATCGTATGTGCATACGTATTTTATTGTAATATAAACATACCATAGAGATACATATATCTGATCTGATATCAATACGTATTAATTCCAAACTGCTGTCAATATATTACAACACCAATACACTGTGTTATTTTGAAATCATATATAAGGTAAATGGATTATCTGCGGTAGTTATCTGATCTACTATCTTGAGTGACGTGTTTGATTGGTCTATACATGTTTGTAATGCCTCTTTATCCATCCTTTGAGACGTGAGACAATTAAACTTGGTACCATCAGGAACTACTACCTGCTCTCCTTTATGATTTATTTTTATGGGGGTATTATCTTTTCGTTGCATCTGTGCATCAATCTTTATAGCATCACTTATTTCATCATACCATACATTGATTTTTATACACTCATTGGGTATTCCCATTTTGATAAAGAAATTTTTCATGAAAGCATAAATTTCTGGTGTATCATACATACTCACAATATTTTTTCTTTCTTCTTCGGTCTTTGGACGATTAAACAGCGAAATACACAATACATCATCTTTATTCATAAGTTCATCCATTTGTTTAAGAAACATTGATTGATATTTCTCAAAATTTCCAAATGTTCCTCAAAAAATAGCAAACATATTTGATGATTCTCTAATGTCTGGTATATTTAGTATCGATTCGTGTGGATTGTGCGTGACTGACGTCAATGTTTTCATCTCATTAGTCTCCAACAACGTATCTACTCGTTCCTGAGAAAATAGTACCGTTGTTGATCATAATGACACTCATCGCGCCGCTCTATTCTGACTCATAAGTTTTTCAGCCTTGGAAAGCGATTTTAGACTACTATCGATTAACATTACTTTTTCTATCTTTGATCAAGAAGATGACTGAAGTAATGACCTACCGACATCTATATCTTCCGAAATCATACTATAATCCTTTTTCCCGTTTCCACATCATAATCCTATATATTTATATCTCAGATATGGAATAATCCTTTGCTTATTTTCCTGTATCAAATCTAATTCTGCTTTATAATATATATTATACTTACTCTTTTCTATTACATCATCATAGAAATTATCTCCATTGTCCAAATAGAAAAATTTGGAATCCAACCATATTTCCTGTTTACCTCCTTTTATATCCGATACAATCTGTTGTATACTTTCACTATTTTTCTTTACCTCTTCAATATATCTTTTTGTCTCATGTGCTGCATCAAATCACCTCAATTCATGTCCTATATCTAATAATTTTTCAAATGCTTTTTTTTGTTGAGATGAAAGTATTTCTCTCCATTTTGATCCATAAGTTCCCAAAATCATTGTATCTGGGACCACTCTATTGTGCTTTTGTAGAACAAAATCTTTTGGCATACCTAATGATATAAACAATTCTCTTGTGGTCTTTTCCCACTGATCAATAATTGGTTCTTTGCTCTTGATATATCATAGAGTAGCAGATACTCCATCACAATAATTATCCACGATAGTTTTCTGTATCCCTGGATTTTTCTTAATAAAACTTACAACATTTTGTTTAATGTTTTTGAAAAAATCAGTATCGGAAAAATAATATTCGGCATATTCTGTAGGTCAAAGATTGAAATCAAAATCAATATCTAGAAGATCAACCGATCAGGATGAACGGATGTTTTGTATGATGTCATCACTTATCAGATTCTGCATTGTCCTAGACCATATCTTACAATCCAGATCAATGTTTTTACCTTCCTGGGTATGTACTTTTATAGGAAGATTCATGACAACCGTACGAGTAAACGGACCTATACTTCCATCTTTAAGATGTTCACATTCATCCTTATGCTGTTCCTTTGCTGATGTTATAACTGCTTGTACATCAGTAGAAAAGGGTGCTATATTTTCACTTAATGAAATATCTGTGATGTGTTCAAACATCTGCTCATATTGTTTCTCTTTTGTGTTTTGAAGTAGTTCCTTCATACACACTAGCGCTATAAACATATAAAACAATCAAATCTATCTCTTACGTATTCATGGGGTGAATCATTTCGGTTTTGAATCTGGTTTCTCATAGTTTAATGTATTTGTTTGTTTTGGATACCATATATTTGTATTTTGAGACATAATATCATCTATTGCTTTTGCGTGTTTTTGTTTTTTTTCATGAAATGATCTTACGTAGTTATCTATTACTTCATCGGTATATTCTGACATATTCGGGATACCAAATTGATTATTCCTGTAAAGATCATTCAACATTGCTATCTTTGTATTCTGAGCATTTTTATCTCCCATAAGTACCTTATCCTTTTCTCAATATATTATCTGATACCTTTTCCGTATCTTTTTGAAAATAGGATTGTTTTTTTCAAAGAAACTAATGATAACTTGTTTATCAACCATCAGATTATTGTGCTCTCGTACACCAGTCTTTTCATGAGTATTAACAAAAATCAAATGTTCACTACGATTAAGATGGTTTACAATATTTTCCGTATTATCATTAAAAACAAATCTTTTTATAGTAATCATATTATCTGCGTCAGGTTCTGACACTGAAAGCTCGATCACACTAATATCATTTTGTGTTGTACGTTTGTTGTATTCATATCTATCCTTATCAACTTTCCATATATCTAGATTTCATGTACGCTTTACCATATATCATCATACTAAATCATTATCCTCCGATCATTTCATCTTTTCATCACGATAATTGTATATCGATCCTGGACTCATTATTTGATAATATACACCTTCTTTTGCATTATATCCCTCTTTCGTTTGTCCCTGATAATTTAATGTATTTAGAAATTCTTTTTCGTGTCACTGTAAAAATGGTAATACACTAATATTCTCAGCACCATTTTCAAACATTTTCTTATAAAAGAAATCATTAACAAACTCCTGTAAAAAATTATATATTATCACTTTATCATCTTTATTATCATAGAGTAGATCTAATCGTTTATTACTAACATCTTCACGAAGTAGATATTCCATTAGCCCATTATTCACATCCTCTTGTGATGAACTTCATACATCATATATAAGAGCACATTCCTGAGCTATAGTATCTTGTATTGCTTTTATCTTATTTACTTTACCCAGATCAACAATTGATCTGTTTATTTCCAATCTCTTTTCCTGATTTAAGATTTTTTCCTTTATAGATTTATCCTTGTAATTATTATGCCACAACAATCATCCCGAAAGAATCAAGGCACCTGTAAGTACACCAAGAATGATATTTCTTGATTTGCTGTATTTATCATGAACTCACATCTTGCTTTGTAATCCTGCAACAGCAACACCATTATCACTTTGCTGCATAATGATAGTATATCCTGATTCTTTTGCCAATTTTTTGAATTCTTCTTCTGTAAATCTTGCTGATTGTACCGCTCGAATATATTCCCCAGCTTTCTTTTCAAATGGGCGTCTAGCCGTACTTCCATATACTTGGATATTTTCTTTACATTTTGCACCTAATTTTATCCTCGCAGGACTATGCCAACTAGCTTCTTCATATTCTACTACATATTCTAACTTACTCGTATCGATACCCAAGGCCTTGAATCATGAGAATATTAAATCTTCCACAGCCTGATTGGCCGATAGATTAAAAAACGGATTATTTCTATCAGGATCTCCATACATTGCTTTTATCTTCTGTATCTCTCTATCATATTGTTCTGAGGTATACTTCGATTTATCTGGTGCGGTAAAATATGTAATGAATGCATTTGTAGTCTTAAATATTTCTTTTGATTTCATGTTTTCTAAAATTCACTTAATTTCCTCAAATGAAAAATTTCCTATACTACCCCCAAACATAAAATAACATGGTTGATCTCAGAGATATGCACTACCAAATTTATTCGAAAAATCCGCCTCTATACCCTCTGATACCTGTCTTTCCGCAACCTTATTAAGCTTCTTTTTTATTTCCACATACCCTTCAGCATTTACATCAACCAGTTTAATAACCTTACTTTCCAAAAATTTCTGAATAGTATCTTCACCCGTATAAAACTTAAGATATTCTAATAATTTATCTACACCCCCTGGGCCCAGTTCTACAAAGGTCTTACTTTTTGATAAAATAGCGTGTATTTTGGGGTATTGACGATGTACATCAACATTTCATATCTCTTCTTTGGAAGATAAATTTTTTCCTCATCATGAAAATAAAAACTCACATATCATCTTCTCTGTCGGTTCTATGTTCTTGTACATATCACTCTGGGTAACTTTTATATATTTCTCAATACCATTACTTTCGCTTGTATTCCAGGCATAAAGAAGCGTACCGTCACCTATTTGCGATCATCGAAAAATTTTTCTCAGTTGTTCATCGACATATTTAATTTCTAATCCGAATTCATTTTTATCTTGTGACTTGAGATATATAGCATATCTTTCATCATATACACGCCTTATCCTCCCTTCTGTCGTAGCATCTATAAGGTCTGGCTTATGTTCTTGTAAATACACAAGAAAACCATCATATCTATTAGAATACTCCTTACTTTTGTTGGCCAAAAAATCATCAATCGACTCTTCAAGATGCTGTCGTATGAAGCCATTAAAGCCTTTTTCAAGCATTTCTTTGGTATCAAAACCTTTTTTAAGCATCTCTTTGGTTTGGAAAACATAACTATAGCTTGGCTGTTTTTTTTCTATTGCCTCTTCTTGTGCTTCAGCACTATATACAGCAACATAATATTCATAAAACGATTCGAAATCTTTTTTGGGATACGAGTCATCCAAAACAAAACCGACATACATATTCCTTCGCATAGATCTCTGAGAAAAATCATCGATGAGTTGACTTGCAATATCTTGATGTATGCTCGATCTCATAACATTCCCTATTTTTTCTTTTTTAAAATCCTCATAAGTCTTTTTTCACTTATGCATACTCTTCACTGTTTTACTAAAAAAATTCCTAATGTTTTTCATAGACTATTTATTCTTCCACATAAAATTAAATATATTTTTGAGACTATCGTGCATGGTCTTACTATGAATAATAACTCATGACATCTCCTGATCATTGAACATAGCTATCATAACTCTATTTTCTCCGTAAATATTTATCTCTCCATACAATGAAAACAGATCTCATTTGATAACACGAGTTTCTTTCATTGCCTTCTTGTCCATTTTCTTGTATTCCTGATTTGCAGCATGATCACTCACAATGACTTTTGCTGGTATCTTTAATTTGATCCTTTGAGGTACAAACCCCTCAAACAAACGTTTTTTCAATACTGGATGCATATCTGACAACCCCAAAAACGAATGAATGGGTTCCGTATTTGATGTTAACAAATCATTGTACATCTTTACGATTCATTCCACTCATTCAAAAAATTGGACTTTGATTCTATTGCCGAATTTTTCTGCCATAGCCAATAGTTCCGGAACCTTTTCCTTGAAACTTTCGTATTTCTGTTCCAGCTGTTTGAGCAAAATATCAGGACTGATAACGCTGTAATATTTGACTCCGTCTTTGGTTGTCTCATTAACAATACCATCCCTCTTGAGATCTTCTAGTAAGGTATAGGTTGTCGCTCTATTGAGCTCTGCACGCCTGGCGATAGTGCTGGCGATAGACGTCCCCAATTCCAAGGCCGTGAGATATATTCTCGCTTCTTTTTCGGAAAGACCGTAGTTTTGGAGTGTAATAAGTAAATTTGCGTCCATGATAATAATTAAAATATAAATATATTATTTTTTTAGTACATATACTACTGGTCAAACATAAGTATTTTCAACTACCGCATATAGATGCAATAAACAATCAGATTCTTTTAGTAACGCATCAAAGTCATCAGTATCAAATCTTTGAGACTCATGAATCTTT
>CAJBLF010000050.1 GCA_903953935.1 uncultured bacterium | reverse complement strand
TAATTATAAATTAAAAAAACAAAAGGATATGATGACAGATCGTGTACGTCCAGAAGTAGATTTTTGGAAATCTGCAAATGAATTAATGAAACAAATCCTCCCAAAAAATTTTGAAGAAGAAATTGGATTTTTCTTTAAGAAAAATCTGTACAACAAAAACGAAATGCAGTGGTTTAAGCTTTGTTGTATTCAATCCTTCATTGAAAGGAGTCAGGAGATAACTGGGAGAAAAGAAAGGACTAAATATGAAAAAGATGCTGCAATTTTTGTAAAAACCATGTTTCCTGGACAACTTTTTTATGCAATCGACAGAACAGCAGAAGAAGGAGGATACAATGTTCATGAAACCTTGTTTTTCAGAAGACTTATGGCTGACGTATTTGTCATGCATATTACGATGGTTATCATAAAGTCACAATAATAGTATGTACCGTAGGCTACCTGTATGAGGTAGTTTTTTTTATTGCATTTTATACTAGAAAATATACAAGCAGAGAGAGCTTTATTTGTGATATATAGTATGAAACTATTCGTTTATAATACACTCACTCGCAAGAAAGAACTCTTTGTTCCTTTGATGGAAGATCCCGATTATACATGACCAAAAAAAGATTTTGTCGGACTCTATTCATGTTGACCTACCGTATATCGAGATCCTACTATAGGAAATTTTAGAGCTACATTCACCGCAGATCTCATTAGAAATACACTAAAATTGCTTGAGTATACAGTAAAATCGGTCATGAACATTACCGATGTCGGACATTTGGTATCTGATGCTGATGAAGGAGAAGATAAATTGGAAAAATGATCCAAACGTGAGGGTATTTCAGCTTGGGAAGTAGCAAAAAAATATGAAGATGTATTCAAAGAGGGAATGAGACTTTTGCATATCGATGAATTTGATAGTATGCCGAGAGCCACAGAAAATATTCCAGAACAAATTGCGTTGGTAAAAACTTTAGAAGAAAAATGATATACGTATACGGTTCCGGGTGATGGAATATATATGGATACAAGTAAAGTAGAAGATTATGGAGAATTAATGTGACCAAATTATAAAAAACGTTTAGCAGATTTAAATGCTGGAGAAAGAGTGAATATGTGAGGCAAAAAAAATCCTACTGATTTCGCTTTACGAAAATTTTCTCCCGAGAACGAACAGAGACAGATGGAGCGAGATTCTCCTCGATGAAAATGATTCCCTGGTTGGCATATAGAATGTAGTGCAATGTCCAGTAAATATCTTGGAAATCAATTTGATATTCATCATGGAGGGGCAGATCATATCACTATTCACCATCCAAATGAAATAGCACAATCTGAATGCTGATTTGATGTTCATCCACGAGTTAAATATTGGATACACAATGAATTTCTTCAGGTAGATGGGGGGAGAATGTGAAAGTCTTTAGGAAATGCACATACCTTACAAGATATTCAAAACAAATGATTTTCCGTATTAGATCTAAGGTATTTCTATTTTATGGCACAATATGGAAATTTTCAAAACTTTACTTGGGACCAATTGGAAGCAGCAAAAAATACAAGACATACACTTATCAAGAAGCTACAATGAAAAAGAATAATGAAAGATAAAAAAGATTTTGAATCTGATCCTATTTTTCAGCAAGCTATAGAAGCATTGTGTGATGATATGAATACGCCAAAGTTGCTTGCGGTAATACAAAGCGCATTGACTATGTGATGAGAAAATGTGTTTGCAATCATTACGTGGTTAGAAAACAATCTTCTTAAACTTTGATTGTTTGATGCTATCATAGAAGAAAATGTTGATATTCCAGCTGAAGTAAGTCTACTAGCAGATCAGAGAGTACAAGCAAAAAAAGATAAGAATTATACATTAGCTGATGAACTTAGAAATAAAATCGTAACATTATGATTCCAGCTCAAAGATACAAAAGATGGGTATGAAATAACTAAAGCATAGATTTTATTTGTACATTACACGAATTTGCTATTAGATATATAGGTTTTGATTGTTTTAAAAAAAAGATATCTCTAATGTTTATATATGTTAGTTATTAAGTATGATTCGTTATTATCTCTCTGTTACAGGTATTTGTTTAGCTATCGTATTGATATCATATTTTGTGCCAAATGCGCTATCTTTTTTTTGAGATGAAATCAGTGAATGGTTTGCTAATCTATGACTGAATTTACTTTGGATTACCTTGTTGGTAAAACCGATATTTATGATTTTATTGCCCTATACAGAAATAAAAACGACAACACTCCCATGAATATGGGAATATCTCAAAACAATAAAAGGAAGAACTTTCAAATGATTACGATATATGTTGTTAAGTATCATCTATTTTCTCGCAAGTATATGACTAAAATATAGAAGATTATTGGGCATCACTACATTTCTCGCAATATTTACTCATGCAGGTATATATATTGGATGATGGATCCATATAGGCTTTGGTCTAACAAATCAATTACAAACACGAAATATATTAGCGGGGTATCTTGGAATACTTTGTCTCTTTATTGGATATATAACTTCAAATAATCTTTCTCTCAGACTCTTTAAATGACGTTGGAAGACAATCCAATATGTCTCATATATTGCATTAATTTTTGCTGTTTTTCATCTGTTATTTCTAGATATAGCAGAGTATTGGGGGCAAATTATTCTTTTGATGCTCTACATTACACTCAAGGTTATAGAACATAAGAAACTCAATAGTATTTAATTTGTATGTACAGTAGAGTATATGAAGAACCTAAAATATTTTCTTAAATGAATATCTAGAAATGTGCTTATTCTGTGATTAGTATCACTACTTACAGATTTAAGTTCACAGATGGTGTTTCCGTTGATACCATTGTTTCTTACCAGCTTATGAGCAGGAGCAACCGTGATAGGAATTGTGGAAGGGGCGGCAGATACGACAGCAGCTTTATTGAAAGTATTTTCGTGATATTTATCAGATAAATTTAAAAAAAGAAAGATATTTGTTCTTATTGGATATAGTTTTTCTACAATTACTAAACCATTGTTTGCATTAGCACAAACATGGCCAGCAGTATTGGTATTTAGGGTTGTTGAAAGAATAGGAAAGGGATTAAGAGATGCGCCGAGAGATGCATTGATAGCTGACACCACAGATTCAGAATTTATGGGCAAAGCATATGGTATTCAAAGAGCGATGGATGGAACATGATCGGTAATTTGAGCTATTTTAGCATTACTATTATTTCCTTATCTCTGATATCAGAATTTATTCCTTTTCGCATTTGTTCCAGGATTGATTTGAGTTATAGCGATTATATTCGTCAAAGAAGCAAAGACGATGAAAAGAGAGAATCATTGGGAACATTATCATATACAACCAAAAGTACATTTACCGTCATTAAGTACAGCGATAAAACTTTTACCAAACAATCTCAAGCGTTTTATTTTGATTTCAGCTTTGTTTTGATTGGTTAATTTTTGATATGCATTTATGTTGCTGAAAGCAAAAGACGTAGGTGCAAGTGACTCAAAAGCTATTTTATATTACGTATTGTTTTATGGAGTATATACCATTATTTCTCCTCCAGTTGGAATACTTTCTGATCGTTGGTGAAGAAAAAAACTGTTATGGATAGCATACAGTTTGTTTTTGGTAGTGACCTTATGACTTGCATTAGTGAATCAGTTGGGACGAGTAATTGTATTCTTTGTTTTGTTTGGTATGGTCTTTGCTATTGTAGATGGAACAGAGAGGGCTTTAGTTGCTGATCTAGCTGGAAAGGATCAAAAGTGAACAGCTTTGGGTATATTTCATACGGCTATAGGAATTGTTTCACTTCCTGGTGGATATATTCTATGAATGTTATGGGATAAAATATCGCCACAGGCAAGCTTCATATTTGCGTTTGGTGTGGGAACGATTATTATGCTTTTATTTCGATTTGTAAATACCAAAAGAAATATAATTGACAATCCAGAGAAAATGATTATCGATGCTGTATCCAAGGAATAAAAAAACGCTAATAAAAATTTAATTATTGATTCCTTACTGTATGTATGATAAATTCATCTCTTATAGAGATATTATCGACGAGGATAAAAATGTAGCGGAAAGATTAGACAGAAAAGTATATGATCCAGATCCTTGTATAGTGGAAGATCTTGTTATTATGTTGAAAATGGATGACCTGTACAATCAAATGGATAATTTTGTCGAAGCACAACAAAACAAGTTGGATGTATTAGATGAACAAATGAATTATTCATATAATGAAGCTGGTGAAAGAAACGATTATGAATATCGTAAAAGTCGTTCAAAATATATGATAGAAAACACAAAACGAAAAGAGGAGATTGTTCTTATGAAAGAAAAAGACAAAATAGATACGCTTACCTATATCAAAAACAAAGGGCTGGTAATCGATAGAATTAGATTTTTGGATGATCATGATGTATCTATAGTATATTTATCAGCAACTCTATGAGATGTAGAGAGGTGAGATAGTGAAGACGATGATGATCCATGGGTATATGTATTCCCAGAATTTATGCTCAATGCTTCATGACATGTCGAAGCATCTCCAGATGAAGATAATTCGGTCGAAGTAAATATAGATCAGATTAAAGAAATAATAGTTGATGAGACCAAATATATATTTATGTTATAAATATAAAAATCACGTAACAACAAAAAAATAGCTGAAATCACAGCTATTTTTCATTTATATTATAATTCATTTATATTAATATTAAGTAGTTTCTTTCTTCTTATAAATGATTTCTGGATTTAAATTCACAGGGAATTCTTCTATATCAAAGACTATTTTGAAATTGTTATCTGAAGTATTTACCGTAGAATCTATCTGACTAAATTCTTCATTACCCAAGATATCTTGTACTTTTTTGAACCCATTAACCAAAATAGGCGCAGAGAAAAGTGCTATATTTTTTACAACATAGAGCAAAAATTGTAAGTCACTGAGTGCTTCAGCCTTGGTGTCTTCGTTTTTATATTTTATCCATGGTTCAGCGGTGGTTATATATTCATTAGCTCTTTGAACCAACTGATACCAATCATCAAGATATCACTTTATATCTGCTTTTTTTAAATATGCTTCTTCTATCTTTGATCAATCTCGTCCATCTTCGAAATATTGCGTAAGTTTACTATTATTATTCTCCTTAAATATTTCTCGTTGTTTTTTATTGAACTTACCAGCAGTAATGCCATATTTTTTACATAAACTAGTAACTCTATTTACTAAATTTCCTCGTCATCAAATCAACATACCTTCATAGAGATGTCATAGTCTTTCTACAGAAAAATCTCCGTCAGCACCAATAGGTACATCATACAGTAGATTGAATATAACTGCATCTCTATCATAATCATCAACTACTTGTACAGGGTCGATAACATTACCCAATGACTTACTCATTTTCTGTCCATCAACCGTGAAAAATCCAGTTACAAATTCAGTATTTGGCAATCTTTCTTGTGTACTCATAAGCATCGCAGGCCAGAAAATCGCATGAAATCTCACAATATCTTTTCCGAGAATATGAACGATTTGGGTTTCATCAGCCCAGAATCATGCATCTCTAGAGACAGTAACATAATTAAACAATGCATCATATCGGACATAGCTTACTTGTTTATTGTCAAAGGGGAGCGGTATTCAAAATTTATTTGTCTCTCTAGAAACAGAAAAGTCTTCTAAACCACCACCGACAAAAGATTTCATTTCGTTGAATCTATATTCGGGGATGACAAAGTCAGGATGCTTTTGGTAGAGATCTTCTATCTTTTTCTGATAATTTTTAAGCTTGAAAAATCGGTTTTTTTCGACAATAACATCAGGTTTTTTAAGGTGATCAGGACAGACAAGTTCTCCATTTTTCTCGATCAGATCCTTTTCTGTTTTAAATCATTCACATCCTACACAATAATATCCCTTATATTCACCTTCATAGATATCTCAATTATCATAAGACTTTTGGAGCATTTCTTGAACAAGTGTTTTGTGATTGTCTTGAGTCGTTCTGATGAAATCCGTATAAGAAATCTGTAAATGTTGCCATACCTCTTCTCGTTTTTTCCCCATTGCATCAAGGTATTCTATGACGTCTTTTCCTTCGGCCTGAGCTTGTTGAACAATTTTTTGGCTGTTTTCATCATTACCCGTAGAAAATTTAACCTCATATCAGAGCAATCTTTTATATCTTGCATAAAAATCTGCAATAAACGAACTATATGCATGTCAGATATGTGGATATCCATTAGGATAATAAATAGGTGTAGTGATGAGAAATTTTTTCATACTTTTTTATAGAAAAGTAAAACAGCATTGATTACTCAATACTGTATACAAAGCGATTATATTTTCAAGAAGTGTTATGTTTTATTACAAACAATGATGTGTCCTATAGTATTTCCTTCTTCACGAATGGGTACCACATGTAGATCAAAGAAATTTTTTTTCAAAAGTTTTTCCAAGTCTTGTATCCTATGATTAAAAAATTTAATTCTAAACTGATCCTTATCTTTTTTCCAGACAAATTCACGTCTTTGGATGAAATGCCCAACAATCAATACTCATCACGATTTCAATATTCTATATACCTCACCAAACAAGTGATTTATATCTTCTATATGTTCAAGTACAAAAAAACTTGTAGCTACATCAAATGATTCGTCGTCGAAGGGGAGTGTATCTTCCAAATCACATATAACTTTCTCTACATCCTTACCAGAATGTCTTTTCAAGAGTTTTTCAGCAATATCACAAGCAACATATCTAGTTGGCTTCAATGGTGCAAGGAATTTGTATAATCTTCCATCACCAGCACCGAGATCTATAATCTGTAAATTATCTTTTCATTTTGGTAAAAACTTAACAAAAACACCTTTTTCAAAGCTATCAAGGTGTTTGTGGTAAGTGCCATATTGATCGGCTATGGTATTATATCCTGTTTCCGGAGTATGGATAAGAATATGTTTTTGATTATAAGACAAACTAAACGACTAAATAACTAAAAATAAGTGAACAGGTAACAACTAACAGTTAACAGTGAAGGATTTTGTTATAGGCTATTATAATATGACAATAGTTTGTATGAAGACATATCATTCGTTGTTAGTTATAAATTGTTAGTTGCTAGTTGTGTTTAGAAGAAGGTTTTATTGGTCTCTTCTTTAACTTTATCCAAAAATGGCTTCATTTTTTCTTCTATATCTGGGTTTGGTGTATGGAGATATTTACTAAGTTCAGTAGTTTTTTCTGCAGCTCTTTTTAGATGTACATAGTATTTACTTAATTCTGCTACAACATCAGAGAGATCATCATTTTTTTCTAGGAGTTCTATAGTTTTTTGTTTTAAGAGTGCGTTTTGTTGTACATATTCATCGAGTTCATTACTGAGATATTCAACCTCTTTACCTGCTTCTTTGAGATTTGATCTGAGCTGATTTATTGTGTCCTTGTGTTGATATCTCAGATAAAAAATAAAGTATCCTATTAAAGCGCCAATAAGAGCTGCTATAACGATATATCAGGTCATCATAAATAGATTAGAAGATTAAAAGATTGAGAAGATTAAAAGAGTTTATACATATATCGATAGTTGACTTTTTAATATTCATAATTTTCATGATATATTATCATATACAGTATATATAGTAGTTTAGCAGACAAAATCAAACAAAAAAAATCTCCACCGAAGCAGAGATTTTTTTCACAGCGCTGTGTGTATGGTTGGTAATTATTTAACAGCAGCCTTGAATTCAGAACCAGCTTTGAAAGTTACTACTTTCATTGCAGGAATCTTGATCTTTTGAGTTGGGTTTTGTGGATTTACACCTTCTCTAGCTTTTCTCTTTGAAGCTCTGAAAGTTCCGAATCCTTGGATTCTAACTTCACCAGATTTCTTAACTCCACCGATTACAGTTTCGATGAAAGAGTTTACTAATTCAGAAGCTAATTTCTTAGAAACACCTAATTGTTCTGCTAGGCTAGCAATAAGAGCTGTCTTTGTCATTTGTACGAATAATTACATAATAAAAAGTACTGTGTACATCAATGATGATAGCATACAGAGACTGTATTTCAAGAGATTTTATAGAAAAAACATCCAATTAAGGTGTAAATGAATTCGTTAGGTAACAACTGACTTTTCTCATGATTTTGTGGTGTTATCTGCTTATTTAGGATTGACATTTTAGTAAATATATATAGAAAAAAGCCAGATAAATTAAGAAAAGCCCCACAAGAAGCGGAGCCATAAAATGATATCAATAGTTTTTATTGGTAAGATGATAATATGAATATACTATTTCAAAATATTGTTTTTTTGTAAAGTATCTACTATATATAGTTTATTCTCTATGTTTCCAAAAGTTTTTTGAGCTGCTTGATAGCTCTAGAAAGTCTTTGTCTAATCATTTCATGTGATGATCAAGTCAGAGATGATATTTCTTCATTAGTCTTTTCTTCGATAAATTTAAAATAAATAATTTCCTTGCTAATATCATCAAGGTTTTTCATTGCCTTTTGTATATGTTCAAACTTGAAATCATGTTCCAAAAAAACCGTGATATCAAACTCATCAACGAGCGTATCTTCAAATGGTTCGTTTTCATCACTGGTCTGTAGTTCTGTGAATGGAGTATCAGAGTTTTTTTTAAAGTAATCTTTTATAGTGTTTTTAAATATAGTTCGAAAATATGCATTAAAGGACTGATCTTCTTTGTAGGATTTTACTCATTCCCAAAATTTTACATAAAAATCTGATATGATGTCTTCGGCATCTTGTTTGCTTATAAAATAGTTAGCATTGATATAACGGAAAAACATATCAACAGTTTCCAAGTAGAATTGGTTGAATGAGTTCTGGTCTTGTTGTTTTAATTTTTTTATGTGCTCGATGTCAAAGAGAATCACGACAGTCGCATAATAATATAAAATATATATTCAACGTGAATTACATGTTTTTTTCAAGAATGATTTCATGATGTTCCGTATCATTGATGGCTTCAGAAGTTATTCCACCAACACAGGCAAATACTTCTTGAAAAGTTCCATCTTCACTTCTTTCTAGAGATCTCATAGGCATAGAAATTTTATCTATTTGAATATATTGATTTCATGCAATGATTTTGCATTTACAGATTCCGCAAGCTCAAATCCCACAAGAGACAGGAAAGTCTACACCATTGTTCTTGGCAAGTTGAGCTATGTTTTGACGATCTTCTCATGGAATGTTAGCAATCAAAGTTCAGTCAGGATTTTGAAGGCGTAGAGTAACAGTCATGGGTAAAAAGATAATATAAAGGAAATACGTATTACTTAATCATAGTGGTTAGTACTTGTTGTGCTTTTTCAAGTTGAGTATCGATACCACTATTTGTATATGCATCAGGATTGAATTCAATGACTACATCAGGAGCGGCTCACGTAATATCTATATTTTCTCCGTTCGGTGTATATCGTTTACCCACAGTGTATTTTATAGAAGCACCATCATCAAATTCATCTATAGTTTGGATAGATCACTTTCCAAAAGTTTGTGTTCCTATGAGTTGAGCACCTATCTGTTCTTTAAGTGCCAAAGCGATTATTTCACCTGCAGAAGCAGTCAATCAATCAACCAAAATTACCATAGGAATGTTTTGATAATCTGTATATCCCTCTGAAAGAAGTTTTTCGTCTTCAAACACAGTATATTTAGTACTTACCACTAATTTACCTTTAGGAATGAAATGCGAAGCTATCTGTACAGAAATGGGCAGGATACCTCATCAGTTCCCTCTGAGATCGAGTATGATTCATTTGATATGTTGTGATTTGAGTTCTGTTAAAGTATTCTTCAATAGGGTTTCCGTTTCTTCGCCTATGATAGAAATATTAATGTATCAAAATATTTCTTTCTTTGCTCATGTGATAATTTTACCATTCACAGAAGGAATAATAAGTTTGTCCCTAGTAATCTCTTTTTCAATGACTTCCTTGGTTCCATCCTTGGATATTCTTTCAATAATAAGTTTGACCTTTGTTCATTTAGGTCCTCTAATTTCTTTAACAGCTTGTTGCACATCAAGATTCTTAGTTGATCAAGTATTAATCATAATGATTCTATCAAGCATTCTGACTCATGCAAGGAATGCAGGCGATCATTTTATGACTTCATCTACCTGGATATAATAGTCTTTTTTGCCAATTACAGCTCATATTCCTTCAAAATCTGATGTTCATTTTAATTCTTCTTGGAATCAAGAATTCTGTTCACTATCCATATATATAGTATAGGGATCATCGATTGCGTCTACATATGCTTTTAATGCACTATTAAGCATTTTCCCTGTATTAAGTTTATCAGTATTATAATAAGAACTTTGAAGAATAGTATAAATAGTATCAAAACGTTCGTATGTTTTGTTTCACAATCATATTTTATCTGTGTTCACAACGTTTTTTATTGATGCGATCAATCCCTCTAGGTTAAGTTTACCAGATTGAATAATTGGCTCATGGAGTGTGTTTCGCTCGTGACCAATCTGTCGAATAAATCAGCCAAAAAGCGATCACAATATAAAGAGAAGTAATAATCTAGATTTTTTCATAAAGAAAAACGAATTATAGAGTAAATGAAAGTCTGATTATAAAGTTATGATGTTTTTTTTTTAAATATTGTGTGTATAGGGTCTGGAGAATTAGCTATTGGTAACGTTTTTATAGATTTCAAATATAGAATTATCCTTTACAAATACAACATCAAGTACATGCTCTTTATCTGTAGGGTGCTCAAGCAAATAGTATTCGATGGTATGTTTAAGATGTCCGATTTTCTTGGATGTAACATAATCATGAAGTTCTTGGATGTGATTTACAACTTTTACTTCTACAAATGTTAAAATATTGTCTTTCTGAAAAATCAGATCAAGTTCTCATCACGAGATCGTATAGTTTTTTTCTACAAGTATATATCATAAGCTTTGATAGTGTTCTGCTACAAGTATTTCTCATTCTTTACCTTTCTCTTTCTTATACTTGGTATTCATCGTTCTATTGTACAATATAAACTAAGAGCCTCCTTGACAAAGGAGGAAACGAAGGGAGATTTATTCGAATAGCTCATTAACTTTATCTCGATTGATACATTGCCATATGTTCGTAACGTATTCGATTCTACGATTTTGATATGTTAAGTAATAGGCATGTTCTCGTACATCTATAGTAAGCAAAGCTTTTTTGTCGGTAGTGAGAGGACATCATGCGTTGCTCGTATTCATTATTTCTAGTGTTCAATCAGTATTTTTTACCAACCAAGTTCGTCCAGATCCAAAATTTCCAACAGCGCTTGCTATCATAGTTTCTTGAAAAGTCTGAAATGTGCCTCGTTTTGCTACTATAGCATCATACAAAGCTCATATAGGTTGGCGACCTTCTCTAGGTTCAGTAAGTTCGTTTCGATAAAATGTGTGATTCCAAATTTGTGCAGCATTATTAAATATTGGTCATTCAGCACTTTTTATAATATCCTCAAGTGATGTATTTTCAAATGGAGTACCAGCAATTAGTTCGTTGAGTTTATTAACATATCCCTGGTGATGTTTTCCATAATGAAGTTCTACGGTGTGTGTATCGATAATAGGTTCTAAAGCATTTGTTGTATAAGGAAGTGGTGCAAGTGTAATCATGATAGACGATAATAAATATAAAAGTAAGTTATCTATGTGAGATGCTCAATGTAATGTTACAAAGTTCATTTCGAACTTTTATTGTGATAATTGTACAGGTTGTAGAAATGTTTTCAATAGAAAAAGAGAAAAAAGACGCAATTGCGCGTCTTTCTTATGTTATAATATAATTACCTTCTTTGCATCATATTTCATCTTTCATATTCTCATCCCATCATTCATCTTCATCCTTGTTTTCATCATTGCATACACGTATGGTTACCCACCATAGGACCAAAATCATTATTGGTTCATGATCGTAACTTTGCCTCAAGATCTTGTACTGTTTTCATAGTGGTTTGAAGTTCTACTCGTGTAGCAAACTTCTCTGGTGTGTTTATATTTTCTACCATACGACTTCCGCTAAAGAGTTTCTGAAATGCTGCATAATCTTTTGTAGCGATAATGTTTTTCATACCCGACATCATAGCATCTGGATTTCATTGGCCCATAGCACAACCAGGAGTACCAAACCTTCTTCAAAAATCATTTCTGTCATAGTTTCCATGGCCGACAACACTAAGTATACTTCAAAGGATAATAAGTCCTCCTAGAGAAGACGCAACAATAATAAGTGTCTTTTTGGTAATTTCAAATTTCATAATAAAATATAATATATAAAAGATATACTGATAAAAACGCTGTCACTATATAGTTTCACCTTAAATTAATCTTAATTCGTATTACGTGGTAATAGTATAACTTTTCAATAGTAAAATAAAATTGATTATATATAGTAGCATCACCATGGAAAAAATAATTCTTCAACTGATCGCAACAAAAGCACAGGATCGTACTCTTGACCTTCTGACTACATTCAAGAGAGATTTTTCCAAAAAAAATAATTTACCAGACCTTCCTTCAAATATCCAATTACTACAAGCGTATTATACATTACTCAAAGCAAAGAAAATAAGCAAGGACTCACAGATAGAACAATTACTCAAGAAAAGAGCAATCAGATCGCAGTCAGGAATTGTATCTGTACAAGTGCTCACCAAGCCATTTTATTGTCCAGGACAATGTATTTTTTGTCCCAATGATCCGACCATGCCCAAGAGTTATATAAAATCTGAACCTGGCGCGATGAGAGCATTACTCAATAAATTTGATCCAATCAAACAAGTGTACAATAGATTGCTTTCATTGACTCTGACAGGCCACGAAACAGATAAAATAGAACTTATTGTCTTAGGATGAACATTTGATGTGTATACAAAAGATTATAAAACAAAGTTTATCAAAGAGTTATATGACGCGTGCAATACCTTTGATGAATATTTTAAAAACATTACTATCTCTACGACTAAAAAATATTCTCACGCTATAGTAGATACAAGCAAAGCTATTGTATATTCAAAGAACATTACCGAAGCTCTCAAAAAGAACGAAAGTACAGCACATAGAGTTATCTGACTTACGATAGAGACAAGACCAGAATATGTAACTGATGAGAACTGTAAGTTTCGACGTGAAATTGGCGTAACAAGGATAGAAATGGGAGTTCAATCATTGGATGAAAAAGTTTTGATAATGAATAAAAGAGGACATACTATTCAACAATCACGTGAAGCGTGCCACAAAATGAGGCAGTATGGATTCAAATTTTCTCTGCATATTATGCCAGGACTATATGGTTCTAGTTATGAAAAAGATTTGAAAACATTTAAAGATCTCTATTCGGATCCATTTTTCAAACCAGATGAAATAAAATTTTATCCTACATCCGTAATTCCCAATACAGAACTTTGTAGATTGTATGAACAAGGAAAATATACACCACTTGAGACAGAAGATATCAAGAAACTTATTAGACAGACTTTTTTGGAAGTCATTCCTCCCTATACCAGGATCAAGCGTCTCATCCGCGATATTCCTGCTAACGAAATTGTTGCATGAAGCACAATAACAAATCTATCACAACTAATGCACACGCAAATGGAAAAAGAATTGAAAAACGGAAAAATTGAGACATTAAAAAGATTCTATGGAAGATTGTATGGAAAATATAGTATATATTCATCTCAGCAAAAAGCGCTCAAAGATGAACTAGGAAAAATCATTAAGAAAGATAACGAAATTCAAACATTCATCATCGGGAAAGATCCAGATATGAAGTCTTTTAGAATTTTTGTATCCTTGGATACGAGAAGTAGAGAAATTAGACATCAGGATGTGAAGTCAAAAGAAACTGCGAATATAATAATCAGAAAATATATAAGTAGTGGGGGAGTAGAATATTTTATTTCATGTGAAGATCAATTAGGATATCTCTATTGATTTACAAGATTACTTTTGCCCAATGAAAAAGATACGATACAGATTCCGTGATTAGGAAAATCTACAGCCATCATCAGAGAACTTCATATTTATGGACAGATGGAGTGATTGAAAAATGAAAAAACTGAAAAATGAAAAGATTGTAAATCTCAGCATAAGGGATTTTGAAAACAGTTGATGGAAATAGCCGAACAAATTTCACAATGACATACATATAAAAAGCTTTCTGTTATCTCAGGTATTGGTGTGAGGGCATATTACAGAAAGCTTTGATATAAACTTGAGTGAACGTATATGGTAAAAAAAATATAAAGAAAAATACCTATTTCTAGGCATTCTTCATGTGTATTGTTTAAAAATTAGAAATTGAAAATTTTACATATCTATTTCTCTTACACTCTTTGCATGGGTCAGGATAAAATGTTTTCTTGATTGGACATCTTCACCCATGAGAATTCTAAATAATCTATCTGCTTCTTCTGCATCTTCAACCATAATCTGATTTAATTTTCTATTTTCAGGATTCATAGTGGTGTCCCAAAGTTGTTCAGGATTCATTTCTCCAAGACCTTTATATCTCTGGACTTCTGTCTTATCTTTATCAAACCCATACATATCTGGTGTATGATCTTCATCATAGATATATTCTTCTTTTTTCCCTTGAGAAAATTTATAGATAGGAGGGCATGCTGCGTATACATGGCCGTGTTCAATAAGTGGTCTCATAAATCTAAAGAAGAAGGTCAATAATAATGTTCTGATATGTGCACCATCCACATCGGCATCTGTCATGATGATGATTTTATCATATCTCAATCATTCAAAATCGAAATTATCTTTTACTCAGGTGCCAATAGCAGTAATAAGTGCCTTTACCTCATTATTTGCCATGATTTTTTGAATCATTGCTTGCTCAGTATTTAATATTTTACCTCTTAATGGTAAAATAGCTTGAAAATTGCTATTACGTCATTGTTTCGCACTTCCTCACGCTGAATCTCCCTCGACAATATACATTTCTGTGCCTTCTTTGTTTTTTCTAGCACAATCTGCAAGTTTACCAGGAAGCACACCTCATGCTAATATATTTTTTCTTAATACGGTTTCTTTAGCAAATTTAGCAGCTAATCTTGCTCTTGCAGCAAGTTCTACCTTTTCGAATATTCTATCAAATTCTCATTCATGGTCTACGAAATATTGTTTAAGATAATCGTATACTGCAGTTTCTACTTGTCCTCTTACATAACTATTTCCAAGTTTTCCTTTTGTTTGTCATTCAAATTGTGGTTCAGGAATCTTAACCGTAACGATAGCATACAGTCCATCAGTAACATCAGAATATTGAAATTCTCAGATTTTTTTATTAATCTTGTCTTTTTCTTTTCCTACTTCGTTGATGATATTTAATAGTGCTGATTTAAATCATAACACATGACTTCCACCGTCTATAGTTGGGATGTTGTTTACATAAGAGAGGATGTGATCGTTACTAGTATTTACAAATTCAAAAGCAACTTCAGCCAAACAATCTTTTCCTTCTGTCTTGAAATAATGTTGAGAAGAAAGAGCTTGTTGAGTACCTACAAGATTTTTTAATCGAGTTTTAATTCCTCATTCAAAATAAAATCTTTGTTTGAATCATGTTTTCTTGTTGACGAAATTGAAAGTAATACCAGGAGAAAGATACGCTGATTGCTTCATCCTAGCAATTTCAATAGTTTGAGAGAATTCTACAGTTTCAAAAACCGTTGCATCAGGTTTGAATTTTACGGTTGTTCACATTTTGTCGCTTTCTCCTATTTCTTGAATGTCTCCATCAGGAATACCTCTTTGATATCTTTGAAAATATTTTTTTCCATTTTTATATACTGTTACTTCCAACCATTCGCTCAATGCATTTACGACAGAAGCTCCAACTCCATGAAGTCCTCATGAAATCTTATATGCTCATTTATCAAATTTACCTCATGCATGCAAAACAGTGAATACGGTTTCTAGTGCAGACTTTCCTGTTTTTTCATGTTTATCTACAGGAATACCTCTTCCATTATCATGAATAGTAACCGATCCATCTTCATTTAAACACGTAGTGATGGTAGTACAATATCCTGCTAATGCTTCATCTACAGCATTATCTATAATTTCTTGTACGAGATGATGAAGTCCTTTTGCATCAGTAGATCAGATATACATTCCTGGTCTAAGTCTAACCGGTTCCAATCACTCTAATACCTTGATGTGCGAGGCATCATAATCTTTTGAATTCAAATCTGGCATCTTTTTGTATAGTAAGTTAGGTAAAATAGTAATGTATAAGTATTATTCACTAGTTTTTTAATCGTCTACATAATCATCGTCATCAAATCTACTCATATAATCATCTTCTTCGTCTTCATTATCTTCTTTTATCTTTCTTCATTTCTTCTTCTTTTTGCCTTCACCGGCCTCAAGTTTAGCAATATCATCTTCGATTCCAAGTATTTTTTGCAATCAAGCATGTTCTTTGAGTTTTTGGATAACCTTTTGTTCAATCTGTCTAACCCTTTCTCTTGTAACATTAAATTCTTCTCAGACTTGTTCGAGCGTATATCTCGGACCATCTATACCATATCTCATTTTCACGATTTTTGCTTCTCTATCATCAAGCATTCCAAGAATCATATCAAGGTTATTTCTTAATGCGTTTTTTTCAGCAAACTGATCCGGTCTAAGGGTATTTCCATCTTCGATAAGATCAGCAAGAGTATCCCTTCATTCATCTCAAACCTCTCTATCCAAGGATACATTTCCAAAGATAACTTCTTCAAGTTTTTTGATTTTTTTAATAGGAAATCAAAGTTTTTGACCGATTTCTTTTGATGTTGGTTCTCTTCATAATTTTTGGAAGAGGAGTTGATATGTTTTATTATATGAGTTGATTTCATCAATCAGATGAACAGGTATCCTTACGTGTTTTGTCATATCAGCAATGGCTTTGGTAATGCTTTGTTTAATCCATCGCGTTGCATACGTAGAGAACTTAAATTCTTTTTCTGGATCAAATTTTTCTATAGCCTTGATTAATCATATATTTCCTTCTTGGATGAGATCCGAAAAACTCAGTCTCGATCAGAAGAATCTTTTTGCTATACTAATGACCAATCTAAGATTGGATTCTATTAATCTTTTTTTTGCTTCATCATCACCTTTTTTTACACGTCTCGAAATGTCTCTTTCTTCCTCAGAATTAAGTAAAGGGATTTTGGATATTTCATTGAAATAGAGTTTGATAAAGTCTTTATGTTGCAATTCAGAAGTATTCTTTTTTGTATCATAAAGCTCTATTTTTCCCAATTTACTCTCTTTCTTGGCTTCTTGAGCCTCTTTTTCTAAGATTTCTTCAATAGTGAGCATTTTGATACCCAATTTCTCAGCAAGTTCATAGAATTTTTCAATCATTTTGATGCTAAGATCCATATCATCTACGTCAGAAATAACATCTTCTTCATTGATAACGCCAGTATCAAAGCCATTTTTCAAGAGATCTTGAAGTGGTTTACTAAGTTCTCCGATATCGTCTTGAAAGCTATCTCGTAATTGCTTCTGGAGTTTTTGCATAGAAAGTCAAAAGAGAATAAAAGCTAGGTATGAACTATGTTTTTAATGTAAAATACACGTATAATGCAGAATATTTGACATTTATATAAAAATATATATAATATACATGTGTAGTGATCCATGTGCTTATATAAAGCAACAACAAAGGACTGTATTTTACCCAAAGTATGGTTCTTTTTTGATACACGTATTGGACAATAACAAACAAAAAATAATCACTGAAAATCCAATGACAGTGAATAGGATAACAATTTATTATACAATATCAACACAAAACTCATTGAAAAGAAGAAAAAAATAACTACAATTACAATTGGTTAGAAGTAATGTATAATCTATTATTTATCATCTATCATTTTTGTAAAATGTTTCATTATTTTGTAGGAAAAATACGTCACGTAGGAGGGGAAACGTTGTTGGTTAACGATATGTTGGGTATTCAGGTGCATTATCTTGGTGGTCAGAATCAAGGAGAGTTTTTTTTATATCCCTATCTTGATGATAACAAAAAAACGGTTTTCTATTATTGTTTTGATACGATAGAGCAAAAAGTACTTTTCGAGAGTTTGCTCAAGATTAATGGAGTCTGACCCAAAACAGCATTTCAGATATCTCAGTTACCACAAGCAAATATTCAGCAAGCACTCAAAAACGTTGACGTGAAATTTTTCCAAGCCATTCCATGAATTGGCCCCAAATCTGCAAAGAAGATTTTGCTCCAGCTCAAAGGAACCTTTGATATGGAAGATATGCAGAGGATGGATATCGATCAAAAATTATACAAAAATATCGTAACATCACTCAAATGATTCGGCTATAGTGCAGATACTATAAAGAGTACTTTACAGAAATATGAAGGAACCGTTACCAAGGATAATATGTCAGAAGTCATTAAATGGATAATTTCTCAGATGTAATAAAACAAAAGAGAAAAGAACAAAGACAAAAGTAAAAGATATAAAACAAAAAATCTTTTCGCTATGTTCTTTATTCTTTAATCTAGAATTGAGATGAATTCAAAAAACCTCAAAAAGACATACATTCAAACGTATGAACAATTTTTTCTTGAAAACCAAACAGTGGTTTCAGCTCCATTTGTTTTGAGTCGATGTGGCGATATTCTAAACAATTACAGTGGTGTAAGTGTAAAACAAAAGATACCACTCCGCATCTATATGTGATTTACTAGAACCACAAGCAAGGATATAAGCATTAAAAAAATCTATCATTTGGATATGAATGAATATCAATTCATAGAAAGTAATGCACTTGAATATGCGCCCTATATCAGTGATATCAATAGAGAATTAGAAAAAAGATATGGAAAATTGTTGCATGGAGAGGAAGGTATAGAAATTAATATTCTTTCCGAACTACCAAGAGGAGTCTGATTAGGATTTTGATCAATTCTTGCACTACTTCTTTCTGTAATAGTTAATAATATAGGAGGAACCATAGACCATAAGAAAATATTACAGATGAGAAAACAGAATATCAACGAATGATTGATGGATATACATGGAGGTATACATAAGATTTTCGAAGATGCATTTCATTTTGATAGAGTAATTTATGATATGGTATGATCAGGAACCAAAATGGCATCATTTTTCGATTCTCCTTATCCTATAGTTTCTTTTTCTGAGGACTTTGATAAAATGTTGGTGTCTGAAGGGGATAGGGCACAAAGATATCATGGATTTAGACTGAACGAGTTATGTAAAGGATTAAGAGAGAATCCATACATTCCCATTGATTATGGAGTAGTATATTCTTGAAAACCGGTATTACTCGAACAGATAGCAGGAAATAATTATAAAACCAATCAAAATATTACCAAAACCATTAAATCTGATTTTAAAAAACTCATAGGCAACAATTTCAGTAATCTACACCACAATAGGATACCAAAATTCTACAAATATCTTATTGCACCAGAAACTGATGAATTTGATGTAACCTATGGTAAACTTATGGGTATTTTGAGTCTCAAGATTTTGTATTTTATGTCAAAGATATATTCTGAGGCCTATGAAGAAACGCATATGTTGCAATTCTTGGATGCACTCAAAAAATTCAGACAAGGAGATTGTGTTACCAGAAACAGTTCAACTAACTTTCTTAAGTTCATACAAGCATTTTTAGAGAACTTCAATGGACCACAACAGTATATATCATTATCTCCCAATGATAGTACTATTATGTGATGATCATTGATTTTTGCTATGCCACTCGAGTGATTCAGAAAGATGGTCGTAGACGCAACAGATAAAACTAATAGGGAATTTGTTGGATCAAAGCTGATTTATGCAAATCGAATTGATGGTATAGAGCACGAAGGATTGAAAATAGAACAAGACATGAGACAATGAGTATATTCAGATTTTTTGGATTCTAGTAAATATGTTCTCAGAACTTCAGATGGAAAGGTGTATATAGGTGATCACGATACCGTGATTCAACATCACAAAACATGAATTCTTCTGGATATGATTAAAAATAAGATATATATTAACGGAAGAAAACTCACATCAGAAGATCTTCATTCTCAGACAGCAACCGTAGATATTCTTAAAGTTTTAATAAAAAATATCGGCAAAGATATTTTCAATAAAGAATTTATTGTCTCAAGTTATTCCAAAAACAAGAACGATATGTTGGGTAAAATAGTTTTACCACTTATCGAACTCATAGAAAAGGAGACAGGCAAAAAGATGCCACTCATCTGCAAATGAAGTATGTATGATTTTTATCTAAAACTAAATCCTTCAGATATTGATATCGCAGTAATAGATAAATTTTATAGCTAGGATAGTACGTATAATAAGAAACTAACAGATATTTTGTCCTAACTTTGTCAGTTTTTTTCTTATTTGATAAATATAAGAAAGTAATTGTATGATTTTTATCACCAATTACTTCATGGAACTTTTCCAGGTATTGCATAAAGACATTCCACAAAAGCAGAGAATTTTTCATATGTTTCTTAAAAAAGAAAAACAAGGCGCTTCAAAACTTCTCTTACAGACAATAAAAAACATGGAAAAGAAAATAAAGAATATCAGAATATTGAACTTATTTTTTATAGAATTCTACGATATGATGTATCATCCTATTATATTTCGTAAGATAAAAGTAGAAAAAAGAGTGGTTAGAATCTTAGAAGCATTAGCCTTATCCAGTGAACAAATAGGAGAGAAAAAACGGAATGAAACATTGAAAAGAGCGAAAAAGATTAAAATATAAAGGTTTATTTCATCATTTTGGCACATGCAATCAATAAGGGATATATTGGAAGAGAAAAAGAAAAAATTGGAATTATGTAGAAGTAAAAAGTCGAGATTAAAATGGGTGATAGATAGGGTTTTTAATATTAAAAAAAATATCATATCTTGGTTGTTTGTGATATAAGGAAAATTTAGATATAGTTGATATTCGTTAAAATATCTTTACATTTCAAAAAAACAAAGAAATTTTATTTCTTCAAAATAACACATGTCGCACACACTACTTTTCCAGTACTGTCAAAAAATTGTAGTTTTTAGAGACAATGATAGTGAGGTGCTTCTCTGTAAGAGAAAATGAGAACAAGATTATGATGGAATCTATTCATTTATCTGAGGGAAAATGGAGACTACTGATGAAAACATTATCGAAGGAATAAGGAGAGAAAAAAATGAGGAAGTGGGGGAGTCAGTCCAATTGGAAATATTATCAGATTATCATCCAGTAACTTTTTTTAGAAAAAAAGATGGAAATAGTATGATTTTACCACATTATTATGCGAAATATATAGGAGGAGAAATTATGCTCAATGATGAATATAGCGATTATAAACGAGTAAAAGTACATGAATTGGATGCGTTTGAACCAAAAATACATACTATACCAGAAATGGTAGATAAATTACTACATCTCAAACATAGATTATGAGAAACAGCAATATACATAAAAATATAATAATAATTCGAGAACAACAGCACCAATAATAGATATATAAAACATATTATTGAAAAATAGAGAGAGATGCATATAAGATTACTATCTTTATTCATAAAAACATTATGTTTAGAAAGACCCTCGCATCAAATTGTTGTTGCTATAACTGTATACATACAGGGGTTTTTCTCGAAAGCATAAAAAGGTAAAAAAACATTTACCATATGCCCTCCGGAAAGACTCCGGAGGTTTTTTTAATATGCAAACAATAATAAATGCCCAAACTTCAAAAAATATTATATCGAGATGATTCGTGTTGAACTATGACAACAGAAATATTTTTTATATAATAATTTTTTGATCATGAAATTAGATATTGAATGACTTATTAAAACCGTACCTATGGTACAACTAAAAAATATTAAAGATAATGAAGTATATGCGCTTCTAGAAAAATATAATATCGTCGGATCAGTGAAAGTAAAAACAGTGTATCGGATATTGAAAGATGCTTATGAAAAATGACTTTTGAAAAATGATAAAATCGTTTTAGAAGCGTCTAGTGGAAATACTGCAATTGCTTTAGCATATTTATGAAATCTATTTGGTCTAAAAGTAGAGATAATTATACCAAAGACAACATCTCCTTGCAAAAAAAGACTTATAGAATCTTATGGAGCTGAAACGATAGAAATAGAAGGTACTACAGATGTGGGAATTAAATTAAGAGACAAAATGGATAAAGATAATCCATGAAAATATTTCTTACCAGATCAATTCGGAAATTATGCTAATTTTCGAGCACATTATAATCTCACTGGACCATATATTGCAGAAAAATTAGGAAAAATAGATTTTTTCATCGCCGGATTATGAACATCAGGAACTATTTTATGAGCAGGGAAATATCTCAAAGAAAAATTTCCGGATATAAAAATTATCGCCATCAATCCTTGAGATAGAATTGAGTGATTAAGAAATTTTAAGACGACAGATATAGTGATTCCATTTTATGAAGAACATAAGGGTATTATAGATGAAGTTATAGATGTGAATTTTGATCCTTGTGTTATACATGGAGTACAAAGCTATTTGGATGAATGATATTTTGTTGGAATTTCGTCATGAGCCATTCTCACATGAGCACAAAAATATCTTCAAAACAAGAAAGGGCTTAAAGGAGCGATAATAGCGCCAGATGGTTGAGATTTTTATTTAGATACATTGATTAAATATATAAATAAAGAAGATTTTATATGATGCAAATAATGTATTAGAACAAACTCTTTCTTGAATTCAATAAGCTATTTTATAAGATACACAAACAAGACTAAAAAACATCATTTAGTCGTTTTATCGTTTCATCGTTTAGTCGTTTATGAATATACGTAACTTTTGTATCATTGCACATATAGATCATGGAAAATCAACATTAGCAGACAGAATGCTAGAGATTACCTGAGCCGTGAGGAAAATAGATCACGCTCAGATGCTTGATCGCATGGATATTGAACAAGAAAGAGGAATTACCATAAAACTCACTCCTGCAAGAATGCAACGAAAGGGCTATGAATTTAATCTGATAGATACCCCAGGACACGTAGATTTTCAATATGAAGTCTCTCGTTCGCTCGCAGCCGTAGAGTGAGCAATTTTGTTAATTGACGCAAGTCAATGAATACAAGCCCAGACCTTATCAGTATTATATCAAGCAATAGATCAGCATTTAACGATTATTCCAGTATTAAATAAAATCGATCTTCCGGCAGCAAATCCCGATAGAGTAGCTCACGAGATAGAAAATGTAATCGGAATCGATAAATCAGAAATTATTCAGGTTTCAGGGAAGACCTGAGCAAATGTTGATGCAGTATTGGATGCAATCATAGAAAGAATCCAGGATCCATTTACCTTCAAAAAGTCTCATCCAAAGAAATTTTGGCCAGTAGGGCAGGATCAGGCACAGATAACATGAATCTCTAGAGCACTTATCTTCGATTCAGTATATGATCCTTACAAAGGTGTATTAGCGTATATAAAAGTAGTAGATGGTGAATTAAAAGCATGAGAAAACCTGCATCTCATCTACACAGAAAACAACATATTGCCCACAGAGGTAGGATATTTTACTCCAGATCACAAACCCGATAAAATACTCAAAGAAGGACAAATAGGATACATCGTTACAGGGGAAAAATCAGTAAGAGACGTAAGTATCTGAGATACTATGATAAAAGATATAAGAGGGAAAGGTGGAAATGAAACCATGATGAAAAATCTTGTGATACCATGATTCAAAAGGGTAAAACCATTTGTCTATGCGGGAGTATATCCAATTGATACTACGGACTATGATAAACTCAAAGATAGCTTAGAAAAATTATCTATCAATGATAGCGCAATAGAATATGAATTGGAGGATTCTAAAGCGTTGGGATTTGGCTTCCGTTGTGGATTTTTATGAATGCTCCATATGGATATCGTCAAGGAAAGACTATCTAGAGAATACAATATGGAGACGATTTTTACGATTCCTACAGTAATATATCTCATAAAAACAAAGAATCTTTCTTTAGATCAAATTAAATCCTGATCAAATATCACGAGTTTACTCAAAACCTGATTGTATAAACAAATTCTCGGATTACATACGACCGACGAACAGGCAGAAAAGAGAAAAGAAGAACTTATCCCATGGTTGGTTGTAAAATCATGATCAGATATGATAGATCAATGATTAATTGATGAAATACGAGAGCCAGTGGCAGCTGTTGAGGTGGTTTGACCACAAGAATACGCAGGAAATATTATGGCACTTTGCCAAGAATACAGAGGAAGGCTTATTAATATGGATTATATCGATGAAACAAGAGTAGTACGACATTATGAATTGCCCATGGGGGAGATTATTATAGATTTCTATGATAGACTGAAATCTGCAACCAAAGGCTATGCTACGATGAACTATGAGTTCAAAAAATATCATCCAGCAGATCTCATTAAATTAGATGTATATATCAATAACGAAAAGGTAGAGGCATTGAGTCGGGTTATTCATAAAGATAAAGCTTATTATCTAGGCAAGGAAGTCGTAGAAAAGCTCAAGACACTGATTCCTAAACATATGTTCGCTATTCCATTACAAGCAGGTATTGGCAATAAAATGATTGCGAGAGAAAATATCTCAGCAATGAAAAAAGACGTATTGGCAAAATGTTATGGAGGAGATGTATCGAGAAAAAGGAAATTACTGGCTAAGCAGAAAGAGGGTAAGAAAAAGATGAAAGCAATCGGAAGTGTAAATGTACCGAGTGATGTTTTCATTAAAATGGTCGCCAGGTGAGACTAGAACCACTAGAAATAATTGAGTATATAACCACTAGAGATCTAATAAAGCAATTTAGCAAAGAAAAGAAAAAAGTCCGCATTCGCGGACTTTTGTTGTTTTATTATTTTCTAGTAGGGATAAAGACTGAAAACAATAGTACCACTATAGGTACCTGGAGGCGTTCAACCAGGAATAATGATTTTAAGCCAAGGATTGTCTCCGTAAGTATTCCAGAGTCATGCATTAGCTATTGCTGTAGGTTTATAGATATACGTTACGGGGTTAAGAATGCTTGCGTAATTAGTAAGTTCATTACTGATAAATACATTGCCAGTAATTCAACCAATATATGTAGGAGTAACATTACCAGCCTTAAGATAGATACCAGTAAGTTTATTTCCTTCTGAGCCATAAATACCATCACATTGTATAGTAGTATAATGACCAGTAATATCTCACTGGAGATCTTCAATCCAGAAGTTGCCACTAAATTGTCCAGTAATCTCTTGATCAGTAGAGGAGGTTGTAGGTGTTCATAGATTTATGTTGTCTGGCGTTCCATGCCTGAGACCAACGCCCTTGACTTCAAGAGTGATTGTTGCAGTTGCAGCATAAGTGTAATACATCAGAGACGATGAGAATAATAGAGTTATTCATACCATATAGATGATTATGCGTGGTGTAAATCTGATCATATCCCAACGAAAAGATAAAGATAAAAGGTATGTAATCAAAAATAAAATAAAATCAACTATAAATAACAATATTTTGTCGGATGAAAAAAATTATATATTCATTGTTTTTTATATAGAAAAACACCCAGAATGGGTGTTTTTACAGATAACATTATAGGAGTGATTATGTTGGGTCAGTCATAGTTAATGTACCTGAATATGAAGCAACAGGAGTATATGCTGGAACGTTTACTGAGAAACCATCAGGAACATACGTAAAGCTACATATCCTGTTACTAGATTTTGTAATAATTATTTTAGGAAGTCCATCAAGAGTTCAACCACCACCAAGTGAGTGAGAACTACAGTCTCCATTTGTTTGGGTAATTGTACCGGCAGGAACCCAAGAAACTGCTCCAGAACTAATAGTTCATGTAGGAGTTCATACTAAATTATTAGATCCAGCAGTAAGATTAGTGGCCCAAACACTCTTCAAATCAACACAAGTAAATTGATTAGTCCAAGAATCGGTAGTCATGTTGCTTGCAGAAGAAGATGCAGCCACAGAACCCATTGATACTGCGGTAGGATACGTTGAGCAAGTAAATGATATTCCTGTAGTAACGCTCAATGAAATGGTTGCAGTTCATGAAGCATTTGCTTTACTGATCATAAGCAACACACTCGCAAGGAGTACTGCAACAACAGAAGCCATTAAAAGATTTTTTTTCATTGTAATAACAATAAAGAGATAAATAGAAAGAGATCGAACAGATCATTAAAATAATTATAACTGCTTTTTTTTTAAAAGCAAATTTTTTGAAAGATTTTTATTATAATTCTCAATTAAGATAAGAAAAATATCAAATAGGTATACCAAATATGATGTTCAGAACGATTTTAATTGTGTTTATATAGTACATATTAACAATAAACACATACAAATTAATTATGCCAAAACAAAAAAAGTTGAGTAGGTCGTATCTCAACTTTTTTGTATGTTATGTTTTTCTAGTTCATATAAAGACTAAAGACAATAGTTCAACTATAGGTACCTGGAGGTGTTCATCATGGGATAGTTATTTTAAGTCGAGGCTTATCTCAATACTTATTTGCAACTCATGCATTAGCTATATCAGTAGCTTTATATATATATGTTACTGGAGTAAGGATGCTTATATAGTTACCAAACGCAGTACCGATAGATACATTGCCAGGATTTCACAGGAGCAGAGTAGGATTGGCATTACCAGCTTTAAGATAGATACCAGTAAGTGTATTTCCTAATGAACCATAGACACCATCACATTGTATAGTAGTATAATGCCCGGTGATATATCCTTGTAAATCTTCGATTCGGAAGTTATCAGTAAATTGTCAGCTAATTTCTTGATCACTAGAAGAAGTGGTTGGAATTCAGAGATTTACATTATTGGGTGTACCATGTCTAATACCAAAGCCCTTTATTTGCAAACTCAAAGTTCATTCGATAGATCAAGCAAAGGTAAAATACCATAATCAGGAAGAAAACAATAGTGCTATTCAGATTGTTCCCAGAAAAAAATATCTTTTTGAATTAATCATATACCACACGAAAAGATAAAAGCACAACTTTTATTATTCAAAACTAAAAAAAAATCAAGCACAAGTCGTGTTGATTTTTTCTATATAAATAATCAGATTAATAATGTTTGTGTGTTATTAATAATCATATTATACAAATGTTGATAGATTATATAGTCTAGGACTATACAAAACCTAAGTTTCATAAGCTAGACTAATTATTATTATAATAGTAGTGGGGTATTAGTTATTTCGTGGTGCAACTAACATAAGAGTTCCTGTGTATATTCCAACAGCTTGACTTGCAGGGATATTTGCTTGTATTGTTATACCAGTAGCGGTTATTGTACAGATTGGTCAAGCCACTGCTGTTCTAGCGATAAGTACTTTAGTAGTATCAATTGCTGTCATTGTTATTGCAGCAGCACCTGTTGCACAAGTTCAGGCTGTAACTCCAGCTGGCTGAACCTTCATAGAAACGTT